>NZ_ANBZ01000022.1:0-292186 GCF_000316965.1 Pseudomonas sp. 313 | reverse complement strand
TACGTCCTGGCCGGCATGCCGAATGCCGGTCAAGGCTGCTTCCATCCCTCCAGCTTCGCCTATCCGTGCCATAGCCAAATTGTCGGGCGCCCACACGGAACCGGCTGTTACTCTCGGGCGCCCCTTTCGCTCTCCTGAAGAGGATCCGCCATGACCGCTCCGCTCGCCATCCGCCGACTTGCCGCCGCCGCTCCGGATTTCGCCGAGCATCTGGATCATCTGCTGAGCTGGGAAGGGGTGTCCGACGCCGACATCAACCAGCGGGTCCTGGCGATCATCGCCGACGTGCGCCACCAGGGCGACGCCGCGCTGCTCGAATACACCCGGCGCTTCGATGCCGTCGAGGCGACCGCCATGAGCGATCTCATCCTGCCGCGCGCGCGTCTGGAAGAAGCCCTGACCCGCATCACGCCGGAGCAGCGCACCGCGCTGGAAGCCGCCGCCGAGCGCGTTCGTCGTTATCACGAAAAGCAGCGCCAGGATTCCTGGCAGTACCAGGAGGCCGACGGCACCGTGCTCGGCCAGCAGGTCACCCCGCTGGATCGTGCCGGGCTCTATGTGCCGGGGGGCAAGGCCTCCTATCCCTCCTCGGTGCTGATGAACGCCATCCCCGCCAAGGTCGCCGGCGTAAAGGAAGTGGTCATGGTGGTGCCCACGCCCCGCGGCGAGGTCAACGAACTGGTGCTGGCCGCCGCCGCCCTGGCCGGTGTCGATCGCGTCTTCACCATCGGCGGCGCCCAGGCCGTGGCCGCCCTGGCCTATGGCACCGAAAGCGTGCCGCCGGTGGACAAGATCGTCGGCCCCGGCAACATCTATGTCGCCACCGCCAAGCGCCACGTGTTCGGCAAGGTAGGCATCGACATGATCGCCGGCCCGTCGGAGATCCTGGTGGTCTGCGACGGCCAGACCGATCCCGACTGGATCGCCATGGACCTGTTCTCCCAAGCCGAGCACGACGAAGACGCCCAGGCCATCCTGGTCAGTCCGGACGGCGCCTTCCTCGACGCCGTAGCGGCCAGCATCGCCCGCCTGCTGCCGGAGATGGAGCGCGCCGACATCATCCGTGCCTCGCTGGAAGGGCGGGGTGCCCTGATCCAGGTCACCGACATGGCCCAGGCCATCGAGGTGGCCAACCGCATCGCCCCCGAGCACCTGGAGCTGTCCGTCGCCGAGCCCGAGCAGTGGCTGCCCGAGATCCGCCATGCCGGCGCCATCTTCATGGGGCGCTACACCGCCGAGGCCCTGGGCGACTACTGCGCCGGTCCCAACCATGTGCTGCCGACCTCGGGCACCGCGCGCTTCTCCTCGCCCCTGGGCGTGTACGACTTCCAGAAGCGCTCCTCGATCATCCACTGCTCGGCCGCCGGCGCTTCCGCGCTGGGCCGGGTCGCCTCGGTCCTGGCGCGTGGCGAGTCCCTGACCGCCCACGCCCGCAGCGCCGAATACCGCATTCAGGAGGAGCAGGCATGAGCGAACTCTGGAGTCCCTTCGTCAAGAACCTGGTGCCCTATGTCCCGGGTGAGCAGCCCAAGCTGACCAACCTGGTCAAGCTCAACACCAACGAGAATCCCTACGGTCCATCACCGCGGGCGCTGGACGCCATCCGCGCCGCGGCCACCGACGACCTGCGTCTCTATCCCGATCCCAACGGCCAGGCGCTCAAGGATGCCGTCGCTCGCTACTACGGCATCCAGAGCGACCAGGTCTTTGTCGGCAACGGCTCGGACGAGGTGTTGGCGCACATCTTCCTGGGCCTGTTCGGCCATGGCCGACCCGTGCTGTTCCCGGACATCAGCTACAGCTTCTATCCGGTCTATTGCGGCCTCTACGACATCGCCTTCGAGACGCCAGCGCTGGACGAGGATTTCCAGATCGTCCCCGAGGACTATCTGCGGCCCAATGGCGGCATCATCTTCCCCAACCCCAATGCGCCGACTGGCAGCGCCCTGGCGCTGGACGCCATCGAGCGCATCGTCGCCGGCAATCCGACCTCGGTGGTGGTGGTGGACGAGGCCTACGTCGACTTCGGGGCGGAGTCGGCAGTCGCCCTGATCGAGCGCCATCCCAACCTGGTGGTGACCCAGACGCTGTCCAAGTCCCGCTCCCTGGCCGGCTTGCGCGTTGGCCTGGCCATGGGCCAGGCGCCGCTGATGGAGGCCCTGGAGCGGATCAAGAACAGCTTCAACTCCTATCCGCTGGATCGCCTGGCCCTGGCCGGCGCGACCGCGGCCTTCGAGGATCGCGCCTATTTCGACGAGACCTGTCGGCAGGTGATCGAGAGTCGTGAAGCGCTGGTGGGCGAATTGCTGGCGCGCGGCTTCGAGGTCCTGCCCTCGGCCGCCAACTTCATCTTCGCCCGTCATGTGCAGAAGGGCGGGGCGGTGCTGGCCGCGGGCTTGCGCGAGCATGGCGTCATCGTGCGCCACTTCAGCCGACCCGAACGCATCGCCGACTTCCTGCGCATCACCATCGGTACGCCGGCGCAGAATCAGGCGTTGATCGCGGCCCTCGATACCCTCTGAGAGACGCCCGTGGCTAGCGCGCCTTTTCCATCAGGGGGCGCAGCCCGACGGTGACCTTGACCTGCACCGTCTTGTCCTGGCGCCGCACCTCGATGGGGATGCTGTCGCCGGGTTGCTTGCGGGCGATCTGGTTCATCGCCAGCCGGCCATCCTTGATCGGTTGGCCCGCCAGCTTGACCAGTACATCGCCGGCGCGCAGACCGCCCTTGTGCGCCGGTCCATCGGGATCTATGTCCGTCACCACGATGCCCTGATCGACCTTGAGGCTATAGGTCTTGACCAGTTCCGGGGTGATCACCTCCACCGCCACGCCCAGCCAGCCACGGATGACCTGGCCATGCTGGATGATCGAGCGCATGACCTCCATGGCCAGCTTGATCGGGATGGCGAAGCCGATGCCCTGGGAGCCGCCGGAGAGGATGGCGGTGTTGATGCCGATCAGATTGCCGCTGGCGTCCACCAGCGCCCCGCCGGAATTGCCCAGGTTGATCGCCGCATCGGTCTGGATGAAGTCCTCGTAGGTATTGAGACCCAGCTGGTTGCGACCGGTGGCGCTGATGATGCCCATGGTCACCGTCTGGCCGACGCCAAAGGGGTTGCCGATGGCCAGCACCACGTCACCGATGCGGATGGCGCTCGAATCGCCCACCGAGATGGCCGGCAGATTGGGCAGGTCGATCTTCAGTACGGCGAGGTCCGTGGCGGGATCGCTGCCGATCAGCTTGGCCAGGGTCTGGCGGCCGTCGGCCAGCGCCACCACGATGGACTCGGCGTCCAGGGTCACGTGGTTGTTGGTCAGCAGATAGCCGTCATGGCTCATCAGCACGGCGGAACCCAGGCTGAGTTCTTCCACCGGCTTGGTCGCGCCTTTGCGATCGCTGGCCGTATCTCCGGCCTTGCCCGGCTTGGCGGCCTTGGTCGAGCGCAACGACACCACCGCGGGCGCGGCGCGACTGGCCGCGTCGGCGTAGGAAACCGGTCCCTCCTGGCGCGAACTGGCGGGCGCCTGGGCGGCCTCGAACAGCGGCGGCTGGGCGGGCAGGCCGAGCCACTGGGGATAGCGCTGCATGATCAGGGCTGCAACGAGCAGACCGCACAGCACGGGCCAGCCGAGATAACGCAAAGCCTTGTACATCGATCACATCCTTGAATTTGTCCACCCGGGGTGCGCCGGATAAGCTGGCGGGCATTATAAGGAGCGACGCCAGCCGAAGACACGCTGGCGCCGCCAACGAGGAGGTAAGCCGCACGTGACCCTGTCCCTTGAGCAACTGGTGGAGACCGCCGACCGTTACCTGGAGTCGGCCCGGATCCAGGATTATTGCCCCAACGGCCTGCAGGTCCAGGGTCGTGAGCAGGTGCGCCTGCTGGTCAGTGGCGTCACCGCTTCCCAGCAGCTGCTGGACGCCGCCGTCGCCGCCGGCGCCGATGCCATCCTGGTGCACCATGGCTACTTCTGGAAGAACGAGGATGCCCGCCTCATCGGCATGAAGCAGCGCCGAATCAAGACGCTGCTGAGCCACGATATCAGCCTGCTGGCCTACCACCTGCCCCTGGATGTCCATCCCGAGGTGGGCAACAACGTCCAGCTGGGACGCCGCCTGGGGCTGCAGGATATCCGGCCGCTGCCCGGGGATACCAAGGGACTGATCTGGCAGGGCGAGTTGCCGCAGGCGCAATCCGCCGCGGACTTCGGTCGGCAGGTGGCGGACGTGCTGCAGCGCGAGCCGCTGGTGGTCGACGGCGGGCGCTCGATCCGGCGCCTGGCCTGGTGCACCGGGGGCGCCCAAGGCTACATCGACCAGGCCATCGCCGCCGGAGTGGATGCCTACCTGACCGGCGAGGTATCCGAGCAGACGGTGCACAGCGCTCGCGAGAACGACGTGAGTTTCTTCGCCGCCGGCCACCATGCCACCGAGCGCTATGGCGTGCAGGCGCTGGGTGATTATCTGGCCGCGCAGCTGGGTATCCAGCACCTCTTCATCGACTGCGACAATCCCGCCTGAGCGTCATAAGCATATAACTTCTGGATCTAGATGGCCTGGCGGGCCATAACCGTTGCCTATGGTAAGGTTGAGGTTCGTCCACGGCCCGCTCTGTCCGGTGTGTCCAGTCGACTGGATGCCGCAACGGACCTCTCCTAGGCCACCTTTCTGCAATCGTGAGTAGCCATGCTCGACAAACAGACGCACCTCAAACAGCTTGAGGCGGAAAGCATCCACATCATCCGTGAAGTGGCCGCCGAGTTCGACAATCCGGTCATGCTGTATTCCATCGGCAAGGATTCGGCCGTGATGCTGCACCTGGCCCGCAAGGCCTTCTTTCCCGGCAAGCTGCCGTTCCCGGTACTCCACGTGGACACCGGCTGGAAATTCCAGGCCATGTACGAATTCCGCGATCGCATGGTCGCCGACATGGGCCTCGATCTGCTGGTGCACAAGAATCCGGAAGGGGTCGCCCAGGGCATCAATCCCTTCACCCATGGCAGTGCCAAGCACACCGACATCATGAAGACCCAGGGCCTCAAGCAGGCGCTGGACAAGTACGGCTTCGACGCCGCCTTCGGCGGTGCCCGCCGCGACGAGGAGAAGTCCCGCGCCAAGGAGCGCGTCTACTCCTTCCGGGACAGCAAGCACCGCTGGGATCCCAAGAACCAGCGTCCCGAGTTGTGGAACATCTACAACGGCAAGACCAACAAGGGCGAGTCGATTCGCGTCTTCCCGCTGTCGAACTGGACCGAGCTGGACATCTGGCAGTACATCTACCTCGAAGGTATCCCGATCGTGCCGCTGTACTTCGCCGCCGAGCGCGAGGTGATCGAGAAGAACGGCACCCTGCTCATGATCGACGACGACCGTATCCTCGAGCACCTCTCGTCCGAGGAGAAGGCCCGCATCCACAAGCGCCAGGTGCGCTTCCGTACCCTTGGCTGCTACCCCCTGACCGGCGCGGTGGAGTCCCAGGCGACCACGCTGACGGACATCATCCAGGAGATGCTGCTCACCCGCACCTCCGAACGCCAGGGCCGGGTCATCGACCACGATGGCGCCGGGTCCATGGAAGAGAAGAAACGTCAGGGGTATTTCTAAGATGTCGCACCAATCCGATCTGATCGGCCAGGACATCCTGGCCTACCTCGCACAGCACGAACGCAAGGAGCTGCTGCGCTTCCTTACCTGCGGCAACGTCGACGACGGCAAGAGCACCCTGATCGGGCGCCTGCTGCACGATTCCAAGATGATCTACGAGGATCACCTGGAAGCCATCACCCGCGATTCCAAGAAGGTCGGCACCACCGGCGAAGAGGTCGATCTGGCGCTCTTGGTGGACGGCCTGCAGGCCGAGCGCGAGCAGGGCATCACCATCGACGTGGCCTATCGCTACTTCTCCACGGCCAAGCGCAAGTTCATCATCGCCGATACCCCCGGCCATGAGCAGTACACCCGCAACATGGCCACCGGGGCTTCCACCTGCGACCTGGCGATCATCCTGGTCGACGCCCGTCACGGCATCCAGACCCAGACCCGTCGGCACAGCTACATCGCCTCGCTGCTGGGCATCAAGCACATCGTGGTCGCTATCAACAAGATGGACCTGCTGGGCTTCGACGAGGCGGTGTTCGAGCGCATCAAGGACGACTACCTAGCCTTCGCCCAGCGCATCGACCTAAACGCCAAGGACATCCACTTCGTCCCCATGTCGGCGCTCAAGGGCGACAACGTGGTGAATCGCAGCGAGCAGACGCCCTGGTACGGCGGCAAGCCGCTGATGGAAATCCTCGAGACCGTGGAGATCGCCGCCGATCGCAATCTCGACGATCTGCGCTTCCCGGTGCAGTACGTCAACCGGCCCAATCTCAACTTCCGCGGCTTCGCCGGGACCCTGGCTTCGGGCGTGGTCACCAAAGGCGATGCCGTGGTGGTCCTGCCGTCGGGCAAGGGCAGCCGCATCAAGTCCATCGTCACCTACGAGGGCGAGCTGGAGCAGGCCGGACCCGGCCAGGCGGTGACCCTGACCATGGAAGACGAGATCGACATCTCCCGGGGCGACGTCCTGGTGCATGCCGACAACCGTCCCCAGGTCACCGACAGCTTCGAGGCCATGCTGGTGTGGATGGCCGAAGAACCCATGCGGCCCGGCAAGAAGTACGACATCAAGCGCGCCACCAGCTACGTGCCCGGCTCGCTGCCGAGCATCGTGCACACGGTGGACGTCAACACCCTGGAACGGGGCGCCGCCAGCGAGCTCAAGCTCAACGAGATCGCCCGGGTCAAGGTGGCTCTCGATGCGTCCATCGCCCTGGATGGCTATGGCGTCAACCGCACCACCGGCGCCTTCATCGTCATCGATCGCCTGACCAATGGCACCGTCGGTGCCGGCATGATCATCGCCGACCCGGTAGGCCGGGGTGGCCATGGCCAGGGCGCGCACCAGCTGCACGTCGGCACCAGCGAGCGGGCCGCGCGTTTCGGTCAGCAGCCCAGCACCGTGCTCTTCACCGGTCTCTCCGGCGCCGGCAAGACCACCCTGGCCTATGCCCTGGAGCGTCGCCTGTTCGATGCCGGCCGTGCGGTCTTCGTGCTGGACGGTCAGAATCTGCGCCACGACCTGAACAAGGGGCTGCCCCAGGATCGCGCCGGGCGTCGCGAGAACTGGTTGCGTGCCGCCCAGGTGGCCCGCCAGTTCAACGAAGCAGGTCTGATCGCCCTGGCGGCCTTTGTCGCGCCCGATGCCGAGGGCCGCGCCCAGGCCCAGGCGCTGATCGGTGCCGAGCGTCTGCTGACCGTGCACGTCAAGGCGTCGCCCAAGGTCTGCGCCGAGCGCGATCCCCAGGGTCTCTACGCCGCCGGTGGCGACAATATCCCGGGCATCTCCTTTGCCTACGATGCGCCCGAAGACGCCGATCTGGTACTGGATACCGAACAGCTGTCGGTGGAGGAGGGGGTCCAGCAGATCCTCGACGTCCTGCGGCGACGCCAGGTGATCTAAGGCCTGCAGCGATAGAAAAAACCCGCCTTTCGGCGGGTTTTTCATGGGCCTTTACCAGCGTGGGGGCGGGCCATAGTAGTAGGCGCCAGGTGGCGGGCCGTAGTACACGGGGCGCGGCTCAACCACGCGATACTCGTAGACCGGTGCCGGCTCGTAGTAGACCACGCGCGGCGGTGGCGGCGGCGGTGGCCCCTCGATGTAGACCGGCTCGCGGGCGTAGGAATGGGAGACGATGGCTCCGCCGACCACGGCGCCCACTACGGCACCGAGAAAGGCCGGACCGGGACCACGACCGTGGGCGGACGCCTGACCGGCGATGGCGAGGCAACCGGCAAGCACCACGACTTGAGTGATGCGACGTAGCATGATCTTTCTCCTGCGACCCGGGGAAATGAAACCGGGTATGTCTATCAGACCGCAACGGTGGCCAGTCGCCTAGATCGCCTCGGGTAAAGTTTGGGTAAAACCAAATCCGGGGACATCAGTCCCAACAACTCGAGGTCGACGTGTCCCCACTCCCGCGGGATGCATCTCCTGTATCTGGCACCGCGAACGGTGCCCTGACCACGAGACCACCGTGCAGATTCTCTATACCGCTCTGATCCTCTTGCTGATGGTGGGTGCCACCCGACTCAGCGCCCATCTGATTCCCATCCCGCTGCCGCTGATCCAGGTGGTGGTCGGCGCCTTGCTCGCCTGGCCCACCCTGGGACTGCACGTGGCCCTGGACCCGGAACTCTTCCTGCTGCTGTTCATCCCGGCGCTGCTGTTCTCCGATGGCTGGCGCATGCCCAAGCGGGAATTCTGGCGGCTGCGCCGACCGATCTTTGTTCTGGCCTTTGGCCTGGTGTTCCTCACGGTGCTGGGTGCCGGCTGGTTCCTGCACTGGATGCTGCACCTGCCCTGGGCGGTGGCCTTCGCCCTGGCGGCGGTGCTGTCGCCCACCGATGCCGTGGCGGTGTCCAGCATCGTCCGTGGCCGGCTGCCCAGCGCCCTGCTGCACGTGATCCAGGGCGAGGCCCTGCTCAACGACGCCTCGGGTCTGGTGACCTTCAAGTTCGCCGTGGCGGCGGCCCTGACCGGCGCCTTTTCGCTGAGCCAGGCCAGCCTGGAATTCGTCATCGTCGCGGTGGGCGGCGTGCTGGTCGGCGGGGTGCTGAGCTGGCTGGTCGGGCGGGCGCGCGCCTGGATGGTGGTGAAGCGCGGCTGGAGCGACGCCGCGCCCCATGTGGTCTTCATGCTGTTGCTGCCCTTCGCCGCCTATGTGCTGGCGGAGCGACTGGGGGTTTCCGGCATCCTGTCCGCCGTGGCCGCCGGGATGATGCAAAGCCGGGTCGACATGCTGCCCCGGCAGACCGCCACCCGGTTGCTCAACCACAGCGTCTGGGGACTGGTGGAATTCGCCTTCAACGGCCTGGTGTTCCTGATCCTGGGGCTGCAACTGCCGGACATCCTGGCGGCCGCGCTGCCAGCCTCCCAGGCGCTCTGGCCGGCCGCGGGCTGGCTGACGCTCTATGTGTTAGGTGCCTATCTGGTGATCATGGCCATCCGCTTCGGGGTCATCCTCGGCTATTGGCACCTGACCCAGCCTGGCAGCGGACCCATGACCATCGCGGGCGATCCGCGTCTGATCGCCGCCATCGCCTCCCTCAGCGGGGTGCGCGGCGCCGTGACCCTGGCCGGTGTGCTGTCGCTGCCGCTGCTGCTCTCGGATGGCACACCCTTTCCCCTGCGTGACGTCCTGGTATTCATCGCCGCCGGGGTGATCCTGCTGTCGCTGGTGGTGGCAAGCATCGGCATACCGCTACTGCTGGCGCGGCTGCCGGAGCAATCCAACGACCTGCTGGAGCGGGAGCGCTGCGAGGTGCGGATCAATGCCGCCCGGGCCGCCATCGTGGCCCTGGAAGACGTGGAGTCGAGCGACACCGACGAGCCGGCGCGGGCGGCGCTGCAGGCGGAGATCAAGGCTGGCATCATCGCCGAATTCCGCGACGAGCTGAGTTCTGCCGATGACAGCGAGGACGCCCGTTCCCTGGCGCGCCTGCGAGATAGCCTGGACGGCGAGCTGCGCCTGCTCGCCATCCGCGCCCAGCGCCGCGAACTCTATCGGTTGCGGATCGCAGGGGTAATCGATGACCTGGTGGTCAGCGAGTTCCTGCGCGAGTTGGACATCCAGGAAACCGCGCTGATGCGCGATCAGGGCAATCGCTAGCCCAGGCAGAAGCGGCGGATGCGCTCCGCCGCTTCCACGCATTCGGCCAGGGGCGCGACCAGCGCCATGCGGATCCGTCCGGCGCCCGGGTTGACGCCCGCGACCTCTCGCGACAGATAGGAGCCCGGCACCACGGTCACGTGCTCACGGGCGAACAGATCGCGGGCGAAGGCTTCGTCATCGCCCGGGGTCTTGGCCCAGAGATAGAAGCCGCCGTCCGGCAGTGACACCTCCAGGCTGCCCTGCAGGATATCCAGCACGGCGGCGAACTTCTGCCGATAGAGTTCGCGGTTCTCGCGGACATGGGCCTCGTCCTGCCAGGCCACCGCACTGGCCTTCTGCACCTGCACCGGCATGGCGCAGCCATGGTAGGTGCGATAGAGCAGGAAGCGCTTGAGGATGGCGGCATCGCCCGCGACGAAACCCGATCTCATGCCCGGCAGGTTGGAACGCTTGGACAGACTGTGGAAGACCACGCAGCGGGCGAAGTCGCTGCGACCCAGTTCGGCGCAGGCGGTCAGCAGGCCGGGTGGCGGGCTGGCTTCGTCGAAATAGAGTTCGCTGTAGCACTCGTCGGCGGCGATCACGAAGTCGTGGCGATCGGCCAGGGCGATGAGCTTTTTCAGCGTTGCCACAGGCAGCAGGGCACCGGTCGGGTTGCCGGGCGAGCAGAGGAACAGCAGCTGGCAGCGCTGCCAGACCTCGTCCGGCACGCTGTCGAAGTCGGGATTGAAACCCTTGTCCGCCAGGCAGGGCAGGTAATGCGGCTCGGCGCCGGCCAGCAGGGCCGCGCCTTCGTAGATCTGATAGAAGGGGTTGGGACTCAGCACCAGGCCGCGCTTGCTGCGATCCACCACCGCCTGGGTAAAGGAGAACAGGGCTTCGCGGGTGCCGGTCACCGGCAGCACGTGGCGCGCCGGATCCAGCCAGCCCTCGGGTACGCCGAAGCGCTGGCCGGCCCAGCTGGCGATGGCCTCGCGCAGCTCGGCGATACCGAGGGTGGTCGGGTAGACCGCCAACTGATCCAGGTTCGCGGTCAGGGCCTCGGCGACAAAGGCCGGTGACGGATGCTTGGGCTCGCCGATCGACAGCGGGATCGGCTTGATCGCCGCCGGCGGGGTCACGCCGGCGAGCAGGGCGCGCAGCTTCTCGAACGGATAGGGCTGCAGCAGGTCGAGGGTGGGATTCATCGTCGGGTGGTCCTTCGTTCGAGGCGTTAGATCAAGGCGCTAGATGCTGATGCGGCTGAGTGGCGTCTGGCTGTCCGACTCGCCCAGTTGCTTGATCAGGGCTTGCTGCAGGGCGCTGCACAGAGCGGGATCCGCCAAGGGGCGACCATCGGCGTCGGTGACATAGAAGACGTCTTCCACGCGCTCGCCGAGGGTGGCGATCTTGGCGTTGAGCACGGACAGGTCGAAGTCGAGGAAGATGCGACCCACCCGTGCCAGCAGCCCGGGTCGGTCCGGCGCCGTCAGTTCGATCAGACTCGCCGAACGCGTGGTGTCGGTATAGATGTTCACCTGGGGCGAAAAGGCGAAATGCTTGAGCTGGCGGGTCACGCGCCGGTTGATGATGCTCGGGTACTCTTCCGGGTGCTTGAGCGCCTCGATCAGGCCGGCGCGGATCTGGGCGACGCGCGCGGGATTGTTGCCGATCGAGCCGCCATCGGTGTCCAGCACGATATAGGTGTCCAGGGTGAACTGGCTGCTGGAGGTGATGATGCGGGCGTCCTGAATGTTCAGGTTGAGCTGGTCCATCACCGCCACGGTCACCGCGAAGAAGTCGTGCTGGTCCGCGGCATAGATGAAGATCTGGGTGCCGCCTTCGGAATCCCGCTGGGTGGTCTCGCGGATCAGCACCAGGGGCTCCGCGGTATCGCCATGGCCGAGGATGGCCTCGGTGTGCCAGGCCACGTCCAGCGCCGTATGCCGCAGGAAATAGGTGTCGCCCAGCTGCGACCACAGCTGCTCGGCGTCATCGGCATCGATGCCGCGGCGCATCAGGGTATCGAGGGCCGATTGCTGGGTGCTGCGAATCTGCTCCTCGCGATTGACCGGATTCTCCAGGCCGCGGCGCAGGGCACGCTTGGTCTCGGTGTAGAGCTGGCGCAGCAGGGTGGCGCGCCAGGAATTCCACAGCGACGGATTGGTCGCGGTGATGTCGGCCACGGTGAGGACGTACAGATAGTCCAGGTGGGTGTGGTCACCCACCGTCAGGGCGAAGTCGTGGATCACCTGGGGATCGGAGAGATCCTTGCGCTGGGCGGTGGTGGACATCACCAGGTGGTTGCGCACCAGCCAGCTGACCAGGCGGGTATCCCATTCCGGCAGCTGGTGGCGGCGACCGAAGGCTTCCACGTCTTCCGCGCCCAGCTCCGAGTGATCGCCGCCGCGGCCCTTGGCGATGTCGTGGTAGAGACCGGCGATATAGATCAGCTCCGGCTTGGGCAGCTTGTGGATCACCCGCGTCGCCAGCGGATACTTCTCCGCCAGGACGTCGTAGCTCATCTTGCGCAGATGCTTGATGAGATTGAGGGTGTGGGCGTCCACCGTATAGATGTGGAAGAGGTCATGCTGCATCTGGCCGACGATCTGGCCGAATTCGGGCAGGTAGAGCCCCAGCAGTCCGTAGCGATTCATCCGCCGCAGATTGCGATGGATCCCGGATTCGCTCTTGAGTAGTTCGATGAACAGGCTGGTATTGCGGATGTCCTGGCGGAAGGCGTCGTCGATCAGGTGACGGCTGTCACGCAGCAAGCGGATGGTGCCAGCGCTGGGGCCCTTGACCGCCGGGTTCTGCGCCAGCAGGACGAACAGTTCCATCAGGGCGAAGGGCGTGCGCAGGAACACCTGCGGATGCACCACCTCCAGGTAGCCGTTGCGGATCTGGAATCTGTTGTTGATCGGTGTCACCGCGGCGGGCACCTGCTCGTCGCGCAGATTCACTTCCTCGAAGTGCTGCATGACCACGTCGCTGAGCTGGGAGACGTCCATCACCACCCGGTAGTACTTCTGCATGAAGCGCTCGACCGCCAGCTTGGCGTCGTTGTCCTCGTAGCCGAGCAGGTTGGCGATGCGTCGCTGGTGGTCGAACAGCAGGCGATCCTCCGGGCGACCGGCCAGCATGTGCAGGGCATAGCGAACCTTCCACAGGTACTCCTGCGCCGAGATCAGCAGGCTGCACTCGCTTTCGGTGAGAAAGCCCTGGCCCACCAGGGCCTGCAGATTGAGGGTGCCGAATTGCCGCCGGGCGATCCACAGCAGCGTCTGGATGTCGCGCAGGCCGCCGGGGGAACCCTTGACGTTGGGTTCCAGGTTGTACTCGGTGTCATTGTACTTGGCGTGTCGGGCGCTCTGCTCGGCACGCTTGGCCAGGTAGAAGGCCCGTCCCGGCCAGAGGTGCTCGACGCTGGTGGCCGCCAGCATCGCCTGGCGCAGGTGCTCGGGGCCGGCGAGGGTACGGCTTTCCATCAGGTTGGTGATCACCGTCAGGTCGGCCAGCGCCTCGGTGGTGCACTCGCGCAGCGATCTGACGCTCTGCCCCACGGCCAGGCCCACGTCCCACAGCAGGGTCAGGAAGCCTTCGATGGAATCGCGGAAGCGCTCCTGCTCTTCTTCGGCGAGCAGGATGAGCAGGTCGATGTCCGAGTGCGGATGCAGTTCGCCACGGCCATAGCCGCCCACCGCGAGCAGGGCGATGCCGTCGTCCGGCCAGCTGAAGCGACTCCAGGCCGCGATCAGCATCTGGTCGATGAACCAGGCACGGTCCTCGACCAACCGGCGCACGCTGCGCCCGGCCAGGAAGCGGGCATCGAGGGTGGCGTTCGCGGCCCGGATGAATTTCTTGAAGGCCGCGAGGGGGCTGGCTTTCAGCGAAAGCTCAGCCTGGAACTGGCCGGCGTCGAACAACTCCGAATCGACCTGGGGCATGGGCGCTCACTCACGCAGAAACGCGGGGAAAGGTTTCGTCCTTTCTCAGGGTCAGGATCTCGTAACCCTGTTCGGTGACCAGCACCGTGTGTTCCCACTGCGCGGACAGCTTGCGGTCCTTGGTGATGGCGGTCCAGCCGTCGCCCAGCAGGCGGGTCTCGTAGCGGCCCTGGTTGATCATCGGCTCGATGGTGAAGATCATCCCGGCCTGCAGCTCGAGGCCGGTACCGGCACGGCCGTAATGCACTACCTGCGGCTCCTCGTGGAAGCCCTTGCCGATGCCGTGGCCGCAGTATTCGCGCACCACCGAGAAGCCGTTCTTCTCCGCATGCTTCTGGATGACTTCGCCGATATCGCCCAGGCGCGCGCCCGGGCGGACCAGCTCGATACCCTTGTAGAGGCATTCCTGGGTGATCTGACAGAGGCGGTCCGCCCACTCGGGTACGTCGCCCACCAGATACATCTTGCTGGTGTCGCCGTGGTAGCCGTCTTTGATCACGGTGATGTCCACGTTCATGATGTCGCCGCTCTTGAGCGGCTTGTCATTGGGAATGCCGTGGCAGACCACGTGGTTGAGCGAGGTGCAGATGGATTTGGGATAGCCCTTGTAGTTCAGCGGGGCGGGGATGGCCTGCTGCACGTTGACGATGTAGTCATGGGCCAGTCGATCCAGTTCTTCGGTGGTGATGCCGGGACGCACGTGCTCGTCCAGCATTTCGAGCACCTCGGCGGCCAGTTGGCCGGCGATGCGCATCTTGGCGATGTCTTCAGGGGTCTTGAGGATGACGGTCATCGGAAATCTCTAGGTATCACGCCGGGCGTTAGCTTTCGATCCGCTATTCTATCAGAGCCGTCGCCCGCGCTGTGGCTACCGGCGGTACCCCTGGATCTCCGCTAGGCGGCAATCGCCGCTGGTGGTATCCGGCAAGGCGTGATATAAAGTCGCGCGCTTTTTCGGGGCTATTCCCTTTAGCGCTCCTAACCCCACACACGCATCGACACGATGACCTGGGTGCTTCCCGATGGGAAGTTGGTCATTGGGATGCGTGGAGGCCCAACCCGACTACGAGGAACATCTAAATGTCTCAAGTCTCCATGCGTGACATGCTGAAAGCCGGCGTGCATTTCGGCCACCAAACCCGTTACTGGAACCCGAAGATGGGCAAGTACATCTTCGGCGCGCGTAACAAGATCCACATCATCAACCTCGAAAAGACCCTGCCGATGTTCAACGAGGCCCTGACCTTCGTTGAGCGCCTGGCGTCCGGCAAGAACAAGATCCTGTTCGTCGGGACCAAGCGCGCTGCCGGCAAGATCGTTCGCGAAGAAGCCGCGCGTTGCGGTCAGCCCTTCGTTGATCATCGCTGGTTGGGCGGCATGCTGACCAACTACAAGACCATCCGTGCCTCGATCAAGCGTCTGCGCGATCTGGAAGTTCAGTCCCAGGACGGTACTTTCGACAAGCTGACCAAGAAAGAAGCCCTGATGCGTACCCGCGACCTCGAGAAGCTCGAGCGCAGCCTGGGTGGTATCAAGGACATGGGCGGTCTGCCGGATGCCCTGTTCGTGATCGACGTTGACCACGAGCGCATCGCCATCACCGAGGCCAACAAGCTGGGCATCCCGGTCATCGGCGTCGTCGATACCAACAGCAGCCCGGAAGGTGTTGACTACATCATCCCCGGCAACGATGACGCCTTCCGCGCCGTTACTCTGTATCTGAGCAGCGTTGCCGATGCCGTGATCCGTGGCGGCAGCAACGGCGGTGCCAACGAGCAATTCGTCGAAGAAACCGCTGCCGAAGCCGTCGAGGGCTGAGCAGGTCGACCCTAGGGTCGAGCGGTTCGACGTGCGAGAAGGGGGCCTAGCCCCCTTTTTGCCTACTGGCGTTTCATTGGCTCCGTCTTCGTGCGGAGTGACCTCGAAACCGATTCAAGAGGATTTCAAACATGGCAGAAATCACTGCAGCCCTGGTCAAAGAACTGCGCGAGCGCACCGGCCAAGGCATGATGGATTGCAAGAAGGCCCTGGCCGCTGCCGGTGGCGACATCGAGAAGGCCATCGACGACATGCGTGCCGCTGGCGCCATCAAGGCCGCCAAGAAAGCCGGTAACGTGGCTGCCGAAGGCTCCATCGCGGTCAAGGTCGCTGACGACCACAAGGCTGCCGTCATCATCGAAGTCAACTCCCAGACCGATTTCTTGGCTCTGCAGGACGACTTCAAGGGCTTCGTCGCCGCCAGCCTGGACAAGGCCTTTGCCGAGAAGATGAGCGATGCCGCTCCGCTGATCGCTGCTCAGGAAAGTGCCCGTGAGGCCCTGGTCGCCAAGTGCGGCGAGAACGTCAACATCCGTCGTCTGACCCGCGTCGAAGGCGATGTCGTTGGCGCCTACCTCCACGGTCACCGCATCGGTGTGGTCGTTACCCTGCAGGGTGGCAGCGCCGAGCTGGCCAAGGAAATCGCCATGCACGTCGCGGCGAGTAATCCCCAGTTCCTGAATCCGTCCCAGGTTTCCGAAGAAGCTGTTGCCAAGGAAAAGGAAATCTTCCTGGCGCTGAATGCCGACAAGATCGCCGGCAAGCCGGAAAACATCGTGGAGAACATGGTCAAGGGTCGTATCAACAAGTTCCTGGCCGAAGCCAGCCTGGTTGAGCAGCCCTTCATCAAGGATCCGGAAGTCAAGGTCGGTGAACTGGCCAAGAAAGCCGGCGCCGAAATCGTTTCCTTCGTGCGTTACGAAGTAGGCGAAGGCATCGAGAAGGCTGAAGTCGACTTCGCTGCCGAAGTCGCTGCCCAGCTGGCTGCCAGCAAGCAGTAAGACCGGCATCCGCCGTTGACCAGGAGGCCGCCCGCTTCGAGCGCGCGGCCTCTTTGTCAAATTGGAAGGCAGGTCTGATTTCTCGTCTTCCAAGGAGTTTTTTGCCGATGGGAGTGAACGCAACTGCAGTTGCGCTTTCCTATCGCTGGATCAAAATCCCCGCACATGTTCATCGCCACAGGAGAGAGTGAATGGCACAGCAGATGAGTGGTCGCCAACCCCGTTACAAGCGTATTCTGCTGAAGCTCAGTGGCGAAGCCCTGATGGGAAGTGAAGACTTCGGGATCGATCCGAAGGTGCTGGATCGCATGTCGCTGGAGATTGGCCAACTGGTGGGCATCGGTGTCCAGGTCGGTCTGGTGATCGGTGGTGGCAACCTGTTCCGCGGTGCGGCGCTGTCCGCCGTGGGCATGGACCGGGTGACCGGCGACCACATGGGCATGCTGGCTACCGTGATGAACGCCCTGGCCATGCGTGACGCCCTGGAACGCTCCAATATTCCCGCCACGGTGATGTCCGCCATCTCCATGGTCGGCGTGACCGACCAGTACGATCGCCGCAAGGCCCTGCGTCAGTTGAAGGATGGCGAAGTCGTCATCTTCTCCGCCGGGACCGGCAATCCGTTCTTTACCACCGATTCCGCCGCCTGCCTGCGCGCCATCGAGGTCGAAGCCGATCTGGTGCTCAAGGCCACCAAGGTGGATGGTGTATACACGGCAGATCCTTTCAAGGATCCCAATGCCGAAAAATTCGAGCGCCTGACCTACGACGAAGTGCTCGACCGCAAGCTGGGTGTCATGGACCTCACGGCCATCTGTCTCTGCCGTGACCACAACATGCCCCTGCGGGTTTTCAACATGAACAAGCCCGGCGCCCTGCTCAACATCGTGGTGGGCGGTGGTGAGGGCACCCTGATCGAGGAGGGAGCAGCATGATCAACGAGATCAAGAAGGATGCGCAGACGCGCATGACCAAGACCCTGGAAGCCCTGGGCCACGCCTTTGCCAAGATCCGTACCGGACGCGCTCATCCAAGCATCCTGGATAGCGTCATGGTGTCCTACTACGGCAGCGACACTCCGCTGCGCCAGGTGGCCAACGTCACCGTCGAGGATTCGCGGACCCTGGCCCTGAGCGTGTTCGACAAGAGCATGATCCAGGCGGTCGAGAAGGCCATCATGACCTCCGACCTGGGCCTCAATCCGGCCACCGCCGGCACCACCATTCGCGTGCCGATGCCGGCCCTGACCGAAGAGACCCGCAAGGGCTTCACCAAGCAGGCGCGTGCCGAGGCCGAGCAGGCGCGGGTCTCCGTGCGCAACATCCGCCGCGATGCCCTGGCTCAGCTCAAGGATCTGCTCAAGGAAAAGGAAATCAGTGAAGACGAGGATCGTCGCGCTCAGGATGAAGTCCAGAAGCTGACTGATAAATTCGTCGCCGAGGTGGACAAGGCTCTGGAGGCCAAGGAAGCCGACTTGATGGCTGTTTGACAACGGTTGGGACGTAACATGGGCATGAGCAAGCCAGGCAAGGTGGTGCCACGTCACGTGGCGATCATCATGGATGGGAACAATCGCTGGGCGCGCCGTCGGTTGCTGCCGGGCGTCGCCGGTCACAAGGCCGGAGTGGACGCCGTGCGCGCGGTCATCGAGGTGTGCGGCGATGCGGGCGTCGAGGTGCTGACGCTGTTCGCCTTTTCCAGCGAGAACTGGCGGCGTCCGGCCGACGAGGTCGGCGCCCTGATGGAGCTCTTCCTGTCCGCTTTGCGGCGAGAGGCCAAGAAGCTGCATCAGAATGGCATCCGGCTGCGCATCATCGGCGATCGCTCGCTGTTCCACCCGGAACTGCAGGCGGCCATGGCGGAAGTCGAGGCACTCACTGCCCATCACACCCGGTTCGTGCTGCAGATCGCCGCCAACTACGGGGGACAATGGGATATCACCCAGGCCGCCCAGCAGTTGGCGACGCAGGTCCAGCAGGGGTCGCTGCAGCCGGGTGACATCACGCCTGAGCTGCTGCAGGGCTGCCTGGCGACCGCTGACCTGCCGTTGCCCGACCTGTGCATCCGCACGGGTGGCGAGCGGCGGGTCAGCAACTTCCTGCTCTGGCAGATCGCCTATGCCGAGCTGTATTTTTCCGACCTGTTCTGGCCGGACTTCAAGCACGAGGCCATGCACGCCGCGCTGGCCGACTTCGCCACCCGCCAACGGCGGTTCGGCCGGACCTGCGAACAGGTGGAAGCGGAGCTACGCGCCTAATGCTGAAGCAGCGAGTTATCACGGCGATGGTGCTCCTGCCCATCGCCCTGGCCGGATTTTTCTGGCTGGAAGGGGCGGCCTTCGCCTTGTTCATCGGTGCGGTCGTGGTCCTGGGTGCCTGGGAGTGGGCACGTTTGGCGGGTCTGGAAACCCAGCCGCTGCGTTGTGCCTATGCCGCCGTCGTGGCGCTGGCGCTGCTGCTCTGCTGGTGGTTGCCGGCGGGGGCTCACGGACTGCTGTTCATCAGCCTGGCCTGGTGGCTCTATGCGACCGTGCTGGTGCTCACCTATCCCGATAGCGCTCGGGCCTGGCAAGCCTCCTGGCGACGCCTGCTGATCGGGCTGGTGGTGCTGGTTCCGGCCTGGCAGGGGCTGATGCTGCTCAAGGCGGCACCGGGTGGCAATCTACTGATTCTCGAAGTGATGATGCTGGTGTGGCTGGCCGACATCTTCGCCTATTTCTCCGGGCGGGCCTTTGGCAAGCGCAAGCTGGCGCCGGCGGTGAGTCCGGGCAAGAGCTGGGAAGGCCTCTATGGCGGCCTGGCCGCCGCTTTGGTGGCGACCCTGGTGCTCGGCCTGGTCCGTGGCTGGGGGGTGGGTGACCTCATGCAGGCGCTCATCGGCGCGGCCTGCGTGGTGCTGATTTCCGTGGTGGGTGATCTCACCGAAAGCATGTTCAAGCGTCAGGCCGGGCTCAAGGACAGCAGTCAGTTGCTGCCAGGGCACGGTGGCGTACTGGATCGCATCGACAGCCTCACGGCCGCCGTACCGCTGTTCGCGCTGCTGCTCTGGTGGGCCGGCTGGGGTGTCCAGTGAGTCTCCAACGGCTTTGCGTGCTGGGTGCGACCGGCTCCATCGGTGCCAGCACCCTGGATGTAGTAGCGCGGCACCCTGAGCGTTATCGGATCTTTGCCTTGAGCGGGCATCGTCGCCTGAATGAGCTGGCTGATCTCTGCCGACGTTTCCAGCCGGTCTATGCGGCCGTGCCGGATCAGGCGTCCGCCGACTGCTTGGCCGGCCTGCTGCGAGGGGCTGAAATGCTCCCCGAGATCCTGGTGGGCGAGGGTGGCCTGGAGGCTATCGCCGCTCATCCTCAGGTCGATACCGTCATGGCGGCCATCGTTGGCGCGGCTGGGCTGAAGCCGACGCTGGCGGCAGTCAAGGCCGGCAAGCGCGTGCTGCTGGCCAACAAGGAAGCCCTGGTCATGAGCGGCGCGCTTTTCATCGAGGCGGTGCAGGCCAGTGGCGCGACCCTGCTGCCCATCGACAGCGAGCACAACGCCATCTTCCAGTGCCTGGCCGATCCGGCGACACCCGGCCTGGCGCGCAAGGGCGTACGACGCATCCTGCTCACCGCCTCGGGTGGTCCGTTCCGCGAGACACCGGCCGAGCAGCTGGTCGAGGTGACGCCGGACCAGGCCTGTGCCCATCCCAAGTGGTCCATGGGCCGGAAGATTTCGGTGGACTCCGCGACCCTGATGAACAAGGGCTTGGAGTTGATCGAGGCGTGCTGGCTGTTCGAGGCGACACCTGAGCAGGTCGAGGTGGTCATCCATCCCCAGAGCGTGATTCATTCGCTGGTCGACTATGTGGACGGTTCGGTGCTGGCCCAGTTGGGCAATCCCGATATGCGTACCCCCATCGCCCATGCCCTGGCCTGGCCCGAGCGAATCGACTCCGGAGTCACGGCGCTGGATCTGTTCGAAATCGGCCGGCTCGAGTTCGAGCGCCCTGACGAAGCGCGCTTTCCTTGCTTGCGTCTGGCCCGGGAAGCCGCTCAGGCGGGTGGTTGCATGCCGGCGACGCTCAATGCCGCCAACGAAGTCGCCGTCGAGGCCTTTCTCGCGGGTCAATTGGGTTTTACCGAGATCCCGCAACTGATCGAGTCGGTGCTCAAGGGTGTCGAGCCCGGTCCGGCCGCCGATCTGGACGCGGTTTTCGCAGCCGACAATACCGCTCGGCAGCTGGCTCGGGAGTGGTTGGCGAGACGCTGATCCCGCGCCTCGACACCTGACCTGCGAGTCCGCAGAATCGGCACACTGAGGTAGCGGAGGCAGCCAATGTCCATCCTTTATACGATACTGGGAACCCTGATCGCCCTGGGCGTCCTGGTGACCATTCACGAGTATGGCCATTTCTGGACGGCGCGCCGGTGCGGCGTCAAGGTCCTGCGCTTTTCCGTCGGTTTTGGCAAGCCGCTGCTGCGCTGGCACGATCACCACGGCACCGAATTCGTGGTGGCCGCGATCCCACTGGGCGGCTACGTGAAGATGCTGGACGAGCGCGAAGCGCCGGTGGCCCCTGAAGATCAGCATGCCGCCTTCAACCGCAAGACGGTACGCCAGCGCATCGCCATCGTCGCCGCCGGTCCGATCGCCAACTTCCTGCTCGCCATCCTGTTCTTCTGGGTGTTGGCCATGCTGGGTTCCCAGCAGCCGCGGCCGGTCGTGGGCGGCATCACGCCCGATACGCTGGCTGCCACCGCAGGCATCCCCGTCGGCGCTGAGCTGACCGCGGTGGATGACGCCGCTGTGGACAGCTGGTCGGCAGTCAATCTGCGCCTGGTCGATCGTCTGGGTGAAAGTGGTCCGCTGCGCCTGAGTTACCGGGTGCCGGGCACCACCGCCGAGCAGCGCACGGTCATCCAGCTCGACGCCTGGCTGCGCGGTGCGGAAGATCCCGATCCGATCCAGGCCCTGGGCCTGAAACCCTGGCGGCCACAGATTCCGGCAGTCTTCGCCGAGCTGGATCCGGCCGGTCCGGCGAAAGCGGCCGGCCTGCAGACGGGGGATCGCCTGATCGCCCTGAACGATACGGCGATCAGCGATTGGCAGCAGGCGGTGGAGTGGGTGCGGGCGCACGCCGATCAGCAGGTCAAGGTCACCTATGAACGCGAGGGTCAGCGGCGGGATCTGTCCCTGCGGTTGGGCGCGCGGCGGGTCGATTCCACCGACGCCGGCTACCTCGGCGCCGGTGTGGCACCGGTCAAGTGGCCGGCGGAAATGGTTCGCGAAATCAGCTATGGACCCGTCGCCGCCGTAGGGGAGGGTATCGGTCGGACCTGGCAGATGAGCGTGCTGACGCTGGTTTCCCTGAAGAAGATGCTCTTGGGAGAGCTGTCGGTAAAAAACTTGAGCGGGCCGATAACCATTGCTAAAGTGGCGGGCGCTTCCGCTCAGTCAGGCCTAGGGGACTTCCTCAATTTTCTGGCGTACCTGAGCATTAGCCTGGGGGTTCTGAATCTGTTGCCTATCCCTGTGCTCGACGGTGGTCACCTGGTGTTCTACTTCGTCGAGTGGATTCGCGGGCGGCCCTTGTCCGAGCGTGTACAGACATGGGGCATGCAGATCGGTATTAGCCTCGTCGTGGGTGTGATGCTGCTGGCCTTGGTCAATGACCTCGGTCGCCTCTGACACTCTGCTGATTGCCGAATCTGCCGCCCAGTGCGGCAGATTCTTTATTTGCCAGTTGGAATAAAAGGGACTCATGAAACGCCTGCTGCTACCTGCGGTAATAGCCGCGCTGATGATCGGCGAGGTACACGCCGAGTCCTTCACCATCTCCGATATCCGCGTCAACGGACTGCAACGAGTATCGTCCGGCAGCGTCTTCGGTGCCCTGCCGCTCAATGTCGGCGAGTCCGTCGACGACAACAAGTTGGCCGAAGCCTCCCGCTCGCTCTTCCGTACCGGATTCTTCCAGGACATCCAGCTGGGCCGTGACGGCAACGTCCTGGTCGTGAATCTGGTCGAGCGTCCCTCCATTTCCAGCATCACCCTGGAAGGCAACAAGGCGATCTCCAGCGACGACCTGATGAAGGGCCTCAAGCAGGCCGGTCTCGCCGAGGGCGAGATCTTCCAGCGTGCGACGCTGGAAGGCGTGCGCAACGAACTGCTGCGCCAGTACGTCGCCCAGGGCCGTTATTCCGCCAGCATCGACGCCGAAGTGGTGCCGCAGCCCCGTAACCGGGTGCAGCTCAAGATCACCGTCAACGAGGGCGAGGTCGCGACCATCTCCCACGTCAATGTGGTGGGCAACACGGTCTTCGCCGAGGATGACCTCACCTCGCTGTTCGAACTCAAGCCGAGCAACTGGTTGTCGTTCTTCCGTAACGATGACAAATACTCCCGGGAAAAGTTGGCGGGTGACCTGGAGCGCCTGCGCTCCTATTACCTGGACCGCGGCTACATCAACATGGACATCACCTCGACCCAGGTGTCCATCACGCCCGACAAGAAGCACGTCTACATCACGGTCAACGTCAACGAAGGGCAGAAGTACACCGTTCGTGAAGTCAAGCTGTCCGGCGACCTCAAGGTGCCGGAGGAAGAGCTGCGCAAACTGATGCTGGTCCAGCCGGGCCAGGTCTTCTCGCGCAAGGTCATGACCAGCACCTCGGATCTGATCACCCGCCGCCTGGGCAACGAAGGCTATACCTTCGCCAACGTCAACGGTCTGCCCGAGCCCCATGACGACGACCACAGCGTGTCCCTGACCTATGTGGTCGATCCGGGCAAGCGTGCCTACGTCAATCGCATCAACTTCCGCGGCAACACCAAGACCGAGGACGAGGTGCTGCGTCGCGAGATGCGCCAGATGGAAGGCGGATGGGCGTCCACCTACCTCATCGACCAGTCCAAGACCCGTCTCGAACGCCTGGGCTACTTCAAGGAAGTCAAGGTCGAGACGCCCCAGGTGCCTGGCACCGACGACATGGTCGACGTCAACTACAACGTCGAAGAGCAGCCGTCGGGCTCTATTACCGCCAGCATCGGCTTCGCCCAGAGCGCCGGTCTGATCCTCGGCGGTTCCATCAGCCAGAACAACTTCCTCGGTACCGGCAACCAGGTCAGCATCGGTCTGACCCGTTCCCAGTACCAGAGTCGCTACAACTTCAGCTTCACCGATCCCTACTTCACGCCGGATGGCGTGAGTCTGGGCTACAACATCTTCTATCGCAGCACCGACTACAGCAAGCTGTACGACAGTGACGTCTCCTACTACTCGATCAACAGCCTGGGTACCGGTGTCACCCTGGGCTATCCGATCAGCGAGACCTCGCGCCTGACCTATGGTCTGAGCGTGCAGAAGGACGAGATCAACCCCGGTACCTACAGCGCCGACGAGATCTACGATTTCGTAGATCGCGAAGGGGACAACTTCACCAACTTCAAGGCTAGCATCGGCTGGTCCAGCTCGACGCTGAACCGCGGTGTGCTGCCGACCCGGGGTGCCTCCCAGAGCATGACCGGCCAGATCACCATTCCGGGCAGCGACCTGAGCTTCTACAAGCTCGACTACCGCGGCCAGTTGTTCACGCCGCTGACCGACACTACCGCGCTGCGCTTCCATACCGAGCTGGGTTACGGCGACAGCTATGGTGGCACCGATGGCCTGCCGTTCTACGAGAACTACTACGCCGGTGGCTTCAACTCGGTACGGGGTTTCGAGGACAGCAGCCTGGGGCCGCGGACCACGCCGCCTAAGAATCCGCCGACTTACGTAGGTAAAGGACAAGGCTACCGTGATCGGGAGAACGACGAGGCCTTCGGTGGCAACGTCCTGATCACCGGTGGTGTGGAATACCTGTTCCCACTGCCCTTTGTGAAGGATCAGAAATCTTTGCGTACCGTGTTGTTCTGGGACGTGGGTAATGTGTTCTCGACTGGAAATTGCTACAAGACGCCCGATGGCCAAGATGGAACGAAGAATTGCGGAGACATCAGCTTCTCCAACATGGCCAGCTCCGTTGGTGTCGGTGTGACCTGGGTTACCGCCCTGGGTCCGCTGAGCTTCAGCCTGGGCGTTCCGGTCAAGAAGCCGACCAACTCCGATCCGCAGGTCTTCCAGTTCTCGCTGGGTCAGACGTTCTGACCCAGGCTACACCTTTGCGCTTTACGCAGGAGTCAACTGTGCACAAGTACACCCGTTACGCTCTGTTCGCTGCCGTTCTCGTCGCCGCTCCGGTGTTCGCCGATACCAAGATCGCTGTCCTAAACTACCAGATGGCCCTGCTGGAATCCGATGCCGCCAAGAAGTACGCGGTGGATTCCGAGAAGAAGTTCGGTCCCCAGCTGAACAAGCTCAAGGGTCTGGAAAGCTCCGCCAAGGACATCCAAGACAAGCTCAACAAGGGCGGTGACAAGCTGGCCCAGGCCGAGCGTACCCGTCTGGAGAACGACTTCCGCCAGAAGGCTCGGGACTTCCAGTTCCAGTCCAAGGAACTCAACGATGCCAAGGCGGCGTCGGATCGTGACATGCTCAAGCTGCTCAAGCCGCGTCTGGACAAGGCCGTGGAAGAGGTGCTGAAGAAGGGCGATTACGATCTGGTGCTCGAGCGCGGTGCCGTGGTGGACGTGAAGCCGCAATACGACATCACCCGTCAGGTGATCGAGCGCATGAACGCGGGTCGTTGATGAGCCATACCACCTTTACGCTGGGCGAACTGGCGCAGTGGCTGGAAAGCCGCCAGTTGACCGTGGAGTTACGCGGTTCGTCCGAGCGCCTGGTAACCGGTCTGGCTACTCTGCCCGAGGCCGGTCCTGAGCAGTTGAGTTTTCTCGCCAATCCGCAGTACCGCCGCTACCTGGCCGATACCCAGGCCGGGGCCGTGCTGCTGACGGAAAAGGACGCCGATGGCTATGCCGGTGACGCCCTGATCCTGGCGAATCCCTATTTGGCCTACGCGCGGCTTTCCCATCTGTTCGATCGCAAGCCGCGCAGCGCGGCGGGCATCCATCCCACGGCGCTGGTCGCGGCGGATGCCGAGGTCGATCCGACGGCGGCCATCGGTCCCTATGTGGTGATCGAGGCGCAGGCGCGCATCGGCGCGGGCGTCAGTCTGGGCGCCCACTGCGTGGTGGGCGCGCGGAGCGTCATTGGCGCCGACAGTTGGCTGGCGCCCCGGGTCACGCTCTATCACGACGTGACCATTGGCGAGCGCGCCGTGGTGCAATCGGGTGCCGTGATCGGTGCCGAGGGCTTCGGCTTCGCCAACGAGGGTGGCCAGTGGCAGAAGATCGCCCAGCTGGGTGGGGTGCTGATCGGCGATGACGTCGAGATTGGTGCCAACACCACCATCGACCGCGGCGCCCTGGCGAACACGGTCATCAGCAATGGCGTCAAGCTCGACAACCAGATCATGATCGCGCACAACGTCCAGGTCGGTGAGCACACCGCCATGGCCGCCTGCGTGGGCATCTCTGGCAGTACCAAGATCGGCAAACACTGCACCATCGCCGGCGGCGTGGGCATGGTCGGTCATATCGAGGTGTGCGACCACGTGTTCGTCACCGGTATGACCATGGTGACCCGCTCGATTACCGAGCCCGGCGCCTATTCCTCCGGTACGGCGATGCAGCCTGCCGGTGAATGGAAGAAGAGCGCCGCGCGGATTCGTCACCTCGACGACATGGCCCGCCGTCTGCAACATCTGGAAAAAATCGTTGCTACCGTGACCTCGCGGGATGACGCTGCTTCTGATGCTTGATTCTGCATCGGATGTTTCCCCTTTCTGAACAGGCCTTCCCCGACCATGATGGACATCAACGAGATCCGTGAATATCTCCCGCATCGCTATCCCTTTCTGTTAGTGGATCGCGTGCTGGAGCTGGATATCGAAGCCAAGCGCATTCGTGCCTACAAGAACGTCAGCATCAATGAACCGTTCTTTACCGGCCACTTCCCCCAGCACCCGATCATGCCGGGCGTGCTGATCGTCGAAGCCATGGCGCAGGCCGCTGGCGTCCTCGGTTTCAAGATGATGAATTCCTCGCCGGCCGATGGCACCCTGTACTACTTCGTCGGATCGGATAAGCTGCGTTTTCGCCAGCCGGTGACGCCGGGCGATCAGCTGATGCTCGACGCCCGCTTCATCAGTACCAAGCGCGGCATCTGGAAATTCGAATGCCACGCTAGTGTGGACGACAAGCCGGTCTGTTCGGCTGAAATCATCTGTGCGGAACGCAAGCTATGACGTTGATTGACCCCAGGGCTATCGTCGACCCCAAGGCACGGCTCGCCGCCGATGTCCAGGTTGGCCCCTGGTCGATCATCGGACCGGATGTCGAGATTGGCGAAGGGACCGTCATCGGGCCTCACGTCATCCTCAAGGGTCCGACGGTGATCGGACGTCACAATCGTATCTTCCAGTTCTCGTCCATCGGCGAGGATACGCCCGATCTCAAGTACCAGGGCGAACCGACCCGGCTGCGGATCGGCGACCACAACACCATTCGCGAAGGGGTCACCATCCATCGCGGTACCGTGCAGGATCGGGAAGAGACGACTATTGGCGATCACAATCTGCTGATGGCCTATGTGCACATCGGCCATGACAGCGTGATCGGCAATCACTGCATCCTGGTCAACAACACGGCCCTCGCCGGGCACGTGCATGTCGACGACTGGGCGATCCTGTCCGGCTATACCCTGGTGCATCAGTTCTGCCGCATCGGTGCCCACAGCTTTTCCGGCATGGGCACGGCCATCGGCAAGGATGTGCCGGCCTATATCACGGTGTTCGGCAATCCGGCCGAAGCCCGCAGCATGAACTTCGAAGGCATGCGCCGCCGGGGCTTCTCGGCCGAAGCCATCAAGGAATTGCGCCGCGCCTACAAGGTGGTCTACCGCCAGGGGCTGACCGTCGATGACGCCCTGCGTGAGCTGGAGCCAGTGGCCCAGCAGTTTCCCGAGGTGGCGGTGTTCCGTGATTCCATCCTGAGTGCGACGCGTGGCATCACCCGCTGAGTTCGCCCAACGCCCGCTGCGCGTGGCGCTGGTGGCAGGGGAGGCGTCGGGTGATCTGCTCGGCGCCGGCCTGATGCAGGCGCTGCGTGAACAGCACCCGAATATCTCCTTCATGGGCGTGGGCGGTCCGCGGATGGAAGCCGAAGGGCTGGTGTCCGAATTTCCCATGGAACGCCTGGCGGTCATGGGGCTGGTCGAGGTACTCGGCCGCCTGCGTGAACTCCTGGGTCGGCGCAAGGCGCTGATCGCTCAGTTGCTCGACGCCCGTCCCGACGTCTTCATCGGTATCGATGCTCCGGATTTCGTCCTCGAAATCGAAGCCCAGCTGCATCGCGCGGGCATTCCGGCGGTGCACTACGTCAGTCCCTCAGTCTGGGCCTGGCGCCAGAAGCGGGTGCTCAAGATCCGCGACGGCTGCGACCTGATGCTGACCCTGTTTCCCTTCGAAGCCCGTTTCTACGAAGAGCAGCAGGTGCCCGTGCGCTTCGTCGGGCATCCGCTGGCCGATACCATTCCTCTGGACAGCGACCGCCTGGCGGCCAGACAGGCCTTGGGCCTGCCGGAAGAGGGTACGGTCATCGCCCTGTTGCCGGGCAGTCGCGGTGGCGAAGTAGGGCGCCTCGGTGCGCTGTTCCTCGACGCCGCTGCCCAGTTGCTGGCCGTGCGTCCTGGTGTGCGTTTCGTCTTGCCCTGTGCCAACGCCGCACGACGGGCGCAGGTGGAGCAGCTGCTGGAAGGGCGGCCGCCCTTGCCGCTGCTGCTGACCGATGGCCGTTCCCATGAGGTGCTGGCCGCCTGTGATGGCGTGCTGATCGCCTCGGGCACTGCCACCCTGGAGACGCTGCTGTTCAAGAGACCCATGGTGGTCGCCTATCGGGTGGCGCCCCTGACCTATCTGATTCTCAAGCAGCTGGTGAAGAGTCCCTACATTTCGCTGCCCAATCTGCTGGCCGGGCGCAAGCTGGTGCCCGAGCTGATCCAGCACGAGGCGACACCGGAGCGGCTGGTCGCCGAACTGCTGCCGCTGCTGGAGCGGCCGCAGCAGCAGACCGACAGCTTCGCCGCCATCCATCACAGCCTGAGGCGCGATGCCTCGGTCCAGGCAGCCGGGGCCGTGCTGGATCTCCTGCGGCAGCGCAGCTGATGCAGTTGGGACTGGATTTCAATCTGGTCGAGGCGCTGGTCGCCGGAGTTGACGAAGTCGGCCGCGGTCCGCTGTGTGGCGCCGTGGTCACGGCCGCGGTGATCCTCGATCCGGGCAAGCCCATCCTCGGCCTCAACGATTCGAAGAAGCTGTCACTGGTGCGCCGCGAAGCCCTGTTCGACGAGATCAAGGAAAAGGCCCTGGCCTGGTGCGTGGCCCGCGCCGAGGTCGCCGAGATCGACCAGCTCAACATCCTGCACGCCACCATGCTGGCCATGCAGCGTGCGGTGGAAGGCCTGAGGGTGCAGCCGCGGCTGGCCCTGATCGATGGCAATCGCTGTCCCAGGCTGGCGGTGCCCAGTTCACCGGTGGTGAAGGGCGACAGCCAGGTCCCGGCGATCGCCGCGGCCTCCATCCTGGCCAAGGTGACCCGCGATCGCGAGATGCAGGTGCTGGATACCCTCTATCCGGGCTATGGCCTGGCCGGGCACAAGGGCTATCCCACCGCCGAACACCTGGACGCGCTCAGGCGCCTGGGGCCCACGCCGATCCATCGGCGTTCCTTCGCGCCGGTGCGTGACGCCTGGCACGCCCTCGAGACCCAGGCCTCGACCCAGATCATCGCCACCTACTGACAGCCGTCGCGGCGGTCTGACCCCGGGTTGACAATCCAGTACAATCTCGCGCCTCATGCATCAAGGGGTCTCTGCCATGTCCGCATCCTTCGTCCACCTGCGTCTCCACACGGAATATTCCCTGGTCGACGGGATCGTGCGGGTGAAGGGGCTGGTCAAGGCTGCCGAAGCCGCCGGGATGCCGGCCGTGGCGGTGACCGACCAGGGCAACCTCTGTTCGCTGGTCAAGTTCTACAAGGCCGCCATGGGCGCCGGGATCAAGCCCATTGCCGGCGCCGATATCTGGCTGGCCGGTCGCGAAGGCGACGCGCCCCTGACCCGCATGACCCTGCTGGTCATGAACGCCAAGGGCTATCGCAACCTCACCGAGCTGCTGTCCCGGGGTTTCCAGGAAGGTCAGCAGGACGGCCAGATCGTCATCCAGCGCGACTGGGTGAAGGAAGCCAATGAAGGTCTGATCGCCCTGTCCGGTTCCAAGGAGGGCGAGATCGGCCTGGCGCTGCTCGAAGGCGATCTGGCCCTGGCCGATCAGTTGTTCGAGGAATGGCAGCAGGTCTTCCAGGAGCGCTTCTATCTGGAGGTGCAGCGCACCGAAAGAGCCGGTGACGAAGAGCATCTGCATGCCGCCGTGGCCTTGGCCGATCGTTGCGGTGGCGCGCTGGTGGCGACCAACGACGTGCGCTTTCTCAAGGCCGAGGACTTCGAGGCCCACGAGACCCGCGTCTGCATCGGTGAAGGCCGACCGTTGGACGATCCCCGGCGCGAACGCAAGTACAGCGACCAGCAGTACCTGAAGTCGGCGGCCGAGATGGCCGAGCTGTTCAGCGACCTGCCCGAGGCGCTGGAAAACACCGTCGAGATCGCCAAGCGCTGCAACATCGAAATCCAGCTGGGCAAGTACTTCCTGCCCAACTTCCCGATTCCCAACGGGATGACCATCAACGACTACCTGCGCCACGTGTCCTTCGAGGGCTTGGAAGAGCGCCTGGCCGTGCTCTGGCCGCGCGAGACCACGCCGAACTACGAAGAGAAGCGCCAGGAGTATGTCGACCGACTCAACTTCGAGCTCGACATCATCATCCAGATGGGCTTCCCCGGTTACTTCCTCATCGTGATGGACTTCATCAAGTGGGCGAAGAACAACGGCGTGCCGGTTGGCCCCGGCCGGGGCTCGGGTGCCGGCTCCCTGGTGGCCTATGTGCTCAAGATCACCGACCTCGATCCGCTGGCCTACGACCTGCTGTTCGAGCGCTTCCTCAACCCCGAACGGATCTCCATGCCCGACTTCGACGTCGACTTCTGCATGGACGGGCGCGACCGGGTGATCGAATACGTGGCCGATCTCTATGGTCGCGAGGCGGTGAGCCAGATCATCACCTTCGGCACCATGGCCGCCAAGGCGGTGGTGCGCGACGTGGCGCGGGTGCAGGGCAAGTCCTATGGCCTGGCCGATCGCCTGTCGAAGATGATCCCCTTCGAAGTGGGCATGACCCTGCAGAAGGCCTTCGAGCAGGAAGAGGTGCTGCGCGACTTCCTGGCGACCGACGAGGACGCCAAGGAAATCTGGGACATGGCCCTCAAGCTCGAGGGCATCACCCGCGGCACCGGCAAGCACGCCGGGGGCGTGGTGATCGCGCCGACCAAGCTGACCGACTTCTCGCCCATCGCCTGCGACGAGGACGGCAACGGTCTGGTGACCCAGTTCGACAAGGACGACGTCGAACAGGCCGGTCTGGTCAAGTTCGACTTCCTCGGTCTGCGTACCCTGACCATCATCAAGTGGGCGCTGGAGACCATCAACCGCACGGAAGTGGAGGAGGGGCGCGAGCCGCTCAACATCGACTTCATCCCGCTGGACGACAAGCCGACCTATGCCCTGCTGCAGAAGGCCGAGACCACCGCCGTCTTCCAGCTGGAATCCCGCGGCATGAAGGAGCTGATCAAGAAGCTCAAGCCGGACTGCCTGGAAGACCTCATCGCCCTGGTGGCGCTGTTCCGCCCCGGTCCGCTGCAGTCGGGCATGGTGGACGACTTCATCAACCGCAAGCACGGCCGCGCCGAGCTGGCCTATCCGCATCCGGACTACCAGTACGATGGCCTGCAGCCGGTGCTGGCGCCTACCTACGGCATCATCCTTTACCAGGAACAGGTGATGCAGATCGCCCAGGTCATGGGCGGCTACACCCTGGGCCAGGCGGACATGCTGCGCCGGGCCATGGGCAAGAAGAAACCCGAGGAGATGGCAAAGCAGCGCGGCGGCTTCATCGAGGGCTGCGCCAATAACGGCATCGATGGTGAGCTGGCGGGCAACATCTTCGACCTGGTGGAAAAATTCGCCGGTTACGGCTTCAACAAGTCGCACTCGGCCGCTTACGGCCTGGTCTCCTACCAGACTGCCTGGCTGAAGACCCACTATCCGGCGCCCTTCATGGCCGCGGTGCTGTCGGCGGACATGCACAACACCGACAAGGTGGTGATCCTCATCGAGGAATGCCGCCACATGAAGCTGCGCATCGATACGCCGGACGTGAACATCTCCGAGTTCAAGTTCACCGTGAACGAAGGGGGGCGCATCGTCTACGGCCTGGGCGCCATCAAGGGCGTGGGCGAGGGACCGGTGGAGGCCATCGTCGAGGCCCGTGCCGAAGGCCCCTTCAAGGATCTCTTCGATTTCTGCGCGCGGGTGGACCTCAAGCGCATCAACAAACGCACCCTGGAAGCCCTGATCCGCTCCGGTGCCCTGGACCGCCTGGGGCCGCATTACCACGACGAACTCAAGGCCTATCAGGCGACCATCGACCAGAATCGCGCCGTGCTGCTGGCGGCCATGGAAGAGGCCATCGCCTCGGCCGAGCAGACCGCCCGCAGCCACAACAGTGGTCACGTGGATCTCTTCGGTGGCGTCTTCGCCGAACCCGAGGCCGACGTCTATGCCAACCATCGTCGCGCCCGGGAGCTCAATCTCAAGGAGCGCCTGCGCGGGGAAAAGGAAACCCTGGGGCTGTACCTGACCGGGCATCCCATCGAGGAATACGAAGGCGAGGTGCGGCGGCTGGCGCGCCAGCGCATCGTCGACCTCAAGCCGTCGCGGGAGACCCAGACCGTGGCCGGGCTGATCGTCAACCTGCGGGTGATGAAGAACAAGCGTGGCGACAAGATGGGCTTCGTCACCCTGGACGATCGCTCCGGGCGCATCGAGGCCTCGCTGTTCGCCGAAGCCTTCAACGCCGCCCAGGCGCTGCTGCAGACCGATGCCCTGGTGATCGTCGAGGGCGAGGTCAGCCAGGACGATTTTTCCGGTGGTCTGCGCCTGCGCGCCAAGCGGGTGCTGGGCTTGGAAGAGGCCCGTACCGCCCTGGCGGAGAGCCTCAGGATCGCCGTGCGTAGCGAGGCGCTGGCCGGCGATCGGCTGCGCTGGCTGGGCGAATTGTGCGGTCGCCATCGCGGCGCCTGTCCGGTCACCATCGACTACCAGGGGCCCACCGCGCGGGCGCTGCTGCAGTTCGGCGAGAACTACCGGATCGATCCGGCCGATGGCCTGATTCAAACCCTGCGTGACCAGTTCGGCAGGGAGAACGTCTTTCTCAACTATCGTTAAGTCCGAGCGCCTCGTGCGCTCCGTCCCAACCCTCGCCAGCGGCGGGTGCCGGTGACGTGGCAGGAGTCTCGACCTGCCTCGTCCGATCCCTTAAGGTAGGCGCCCCGGCCCCTGGCTCTAGATTGTAATAACGGATGCCCATGAACCCGAACTATCTCGATTTCGAACAGCCCATCGCCGATCTCCAGGCCAAGATCGAAGAACTTCGACTGGTCGGTAACGACAATGCGCTGAACATCAGTGACGAGATCGCCCGGTTGCAGGAGAAGAGTCAGGCGCTCACCAAGAGCATCTTCAGCGACCTGTCCAGCTGGCAGGTGGCCCGTCTGGCCCGGCATCCGCTGCGTCCCTATACCCTCGACTACATCAACTACCTGTTCAGCGATTTCGAAGAGCTGCACGGCGATCGTCACTTCGCCGACGATCCGGCCATCGTCGGGGGCATCGCCCGCCTGGAAGGTCGTCCGGTGATGATCATCGGTCACCAGAAGGGTCGTGAAGTCCGCGAGAAGGTCCGCCGCAACTTCGGCATGCCGCGTCCGGAAGGCTATCGCAAGGCCTGTCGCCTGATGGAAATGGCCGAGCGCTTCAAGATGCCGATCCTGACCTTCATCGACACTCCCGGTGCCTACCCGGGCATCGACGCCGAAGAGCGTGGCCAGAGCGAGGCCATCGCCTGGAACCTGCGCGTCATGGCGCGGCTGAAGACCCCCATCATCGCCACCGTGATCGGCGAGGGTGGTTCCGGTGGCGCCCTGGCCATCGGCGTCTGCGACCAGCTCAACATGCTGCAGCACTCCACCTATTCGGTGATCTCGCCGGAAGGTTGCGCCTCCATCCTGTGGAAGACCGCCGAGAAGGCCCCCGATGCCGCCGAGGCCATGGGCATCACCGCCGAGCGGCTGAAGAGCCTGAACATCGTCGATCAGGTGATCGATGAACCCCTGGGTGGCGCGCACCGCGATCCCCAGGCCATGGCCAACAGCCTGCGCACTGCGTTGCTGGAGCAGCTGGACGAGCTCAAGGGCTACGATATGCCGGCGCTGCTGGAGCGTCGCTACGAGCGCCTGATGAGCTACGGCATCGCCTGATTCCGCTCTCATGAGTCTGCTGGATCGGCTGCACGCCCGCCTGGAGCGGCAGCCGCTCACCCGTCACTGGCGGGTGGGCTTCTCCGGCGGACTCGACTCCACCGTTCTCCTGTACCTCTTCGCGCGGCTGCGCGAACATGGCCTGCCGGGCGATCTGCAGGCGGTGCATGTGCATCATGGCCTGCAAGCCGCGGCGGATGCCTGGGTCGAGCACTGCGCCCAGGTCTGCCAGAAGTTGGCTGTCCCTCTCGATACCCTGCACGTCCATGCCGATGGCGCGGCCAGTCTCGAACGGGCTGCGCGCGAGGCGCGCTATGCGGCCTTTGCCCAGGTGCTGCCCCAGGATGGCTGCCTGGTGCTGGGGCAGCATCGCGACGATCAGCTGGAAACCCTGCTGCAGCGGCTGGTACGGGGCGCGGGTGTGAAGGGGCTGGCCGGCATGCCCGAAACCCGGTCGCTGGCTGCCGGTCGCCTCTGGCGGCCCCTGCTGGACGAGCCGCGTAGTGCGCTGCTGGCCTATGCCGAAGCCGAAGGGCTGGACTGGATCGAAGACCCCAGCAACGCCGATACCCGACTGGATCGCAACTATCTGCGGCACGAGGTGCTGCCACGGCTACGCGACCGCTGGCCGGGCGTCGATCAGGTCATGGCGCGCGGTGCCCGGCATCTGGCCGAAGCCGACGAATTGCTCGGCGAGCTGGCCGATCTGGATCTGCAGCGGGCCCGGTGTGTCGATCACGGGTTCGCCTGGATTCCCTTGCCCAGTCTGGCCCTGGCGCCTTTGCAAACCTTGAGCGAGGCGCGCCAACGCAATGCCTTGCGCGCCTGGCTGGATCCGCTGACGCGCCAGCCCGACAGCGCCCACTGGGCTGGTTGGCAGGCAGTGTGCGAGGCGGGCGCGGCCAGCGATCCCCTCTGGCGTCTCGAAGGCGGCCAGGTGCGCCGGGGGGCAGGACGGATCTGGTGGGTGCCCGACGCCTGGCAGGTCGCGCCGCAATCCCTTGCCATCACCGGACAGGAAACCAGCCTGGAGCTGGCCGGCAATGGCCGCCTGAACTTCCTCGAACAGGCCGCCGAATCCGGCTGGCGGATCGGCTATCGCCAGGGAGGCGAGCGGTTGGTCGTACCGGGTCGCGGCTCGCGCGAGCTCAAGCGCCTGTTCAACGAGCAGGGGGTGCCGCCGTTCCTGCGCGGCCGATTGCCGCTGCTCTGGCGCGGCGACGAACTGCTGGCGGTGGCCAACCTGCCCGGCCTGAATGGCCTGCCGGGGGGAGGGCGGCTTGAGTGGCAGCCCGCAGACGGCATGGGCGGGTTTGAGCTGGGATGACCTTTAGGCTAGACTACGCTCCCGTCTTATACCGCATTTTCCGCTCGCCCCGAGTGGACGGTGTGCATTGGTCCGGCGCCAGGCCGACCGCTCTCGCTTTCATCGGCGGCTCTCCGCCTCAACGCAGATTCTAGGAATTTTCATGACGCGCTTTATTTTCGTCACGGGCGGTGTTGTTTCTTCTTTGGGGAAAGGCATCGCCTCGGCTTCCCTGGGCGCCATTCTGGAAGCGAGAGGGCTGAAGGTCACCATGCTCAAGCTGGATCCCTACATCAACGTGGATCCCGGCACCATGAGTCCCTTCCAGCACGGCGAGGTGTTCGTCACCCATGACGGCGCCGAGACCGACCTGGACCTGGGTCACTACGAGCGATTCATCCGCACCACGGTGACCCAGAACAACAACTTCACCACCGGGCGCATCTATATGGACGTGCTGCGCAAGGAGCGCCGCGGCGATTACCTGGGCGCCACCGTGCAGGTGATTCCGCACATCACCGACGAGATCAAGCGGCGCATCATCAAGGGCGCCGGCGATGCCGACGTGGCCCTGGTGGAGATCGGCGGTACCGTCGGCGACATCGAGTCGCAGCCCTTCCTCGAGGCCATCCGCCAGCTGCGGGTGGAGATCGGGGCGCGCCGCGCCATGCTGATGCACCTGACCCTGGTGCCCTACATCGCCACCGCCGGCGAGACCAAGACCAAGCCGACCCAGCACTCGGTCAAGGAACTGCGCTCCATCGGCCTGCAGCCCGATGTGCTGATCTGCCGCTCCGACCACACCGTCGACAGCTCCTCCCGCCGCAAGATCGCCCTCTTCACCAACGTCGAAGAGCGTGCGGTCATCTCCCTGGAAGACGTCGACACCATCTACCGCATTCCTTCGGTGCTGCACGCCCAGGGCCTGGACGAGTTCGTCGTCGAGCGCTTCGGCCTGGAGTGCAAGCCGGCCGATCTGTCCGAGTGGGATCGCGTGGTGGACGCCAAGCTCAATCCCGAGCAGGAAGTCACCATCGCCATGGTCGGCAAGTACATGGAACTGCTCGACGCCTACAAGTCGCTGATCGAGGCCATGACCCACGCCGGCATCCAGAGCCGCACCAAGGTCAACCTGCGCTATATCGACTCCGAGCACATCGAGCAGCAGGGCACCCATCTGCTCAAGGGCGTGGACGCCATTCTGGTGCCCGGCGGCTTCGGCCTGCGTGGCGTGGAAGGCAAGATCGCCACCGTGCAGTACGCCCGCGAGAACAAGATCCCCTACCTGGGCATCTGCCTGGGCATGCAGGTGGCGGTCATCGAATTCGCCCGTAACGTGCTGGGCTGGAAAGACGCCAACTCCACCGAATTCGACAAGGCCAGCGGCCACCCGGTGGTCGGCCTGATCACCGAATGGCAGGATTCCACCGGCGCCACCGAGATCCGTACCGAAGGCTCCGACCTAGGCGGCACCATGCGCCTGGGCGCCCAGGAGTGCCAGCTGATCGGTGGCACCCAGGTGCACGACTGCTATGGCCAGGACGTCATCGTCGAGCGCCATCGTCATCGCTACGAGGTCAACAACAATCTGCTGCCGCAGATCCAGGCCGCCGGCCTGAAGATCTCCGGTCGTTCGGGCGATGGTGCCCTGGTGGAAGTGGTGGAGGCCCCGGATCATCCCTGGTTCGTCGCCTGCCAGTTCCACCCGGAGTTCACCTCCACCCCGCGTGATGGCCATCCGCTGTTCAGCGGCTTCGTCAACGCCGCCCTGCGCTACGCCAAGAAGGATTGATCATGACCGCTCAGAAGATCGTCCGCGTCGGCAACATCGAGATCGCCAACGACAAGCCCTTCGTGCTGTTCGGCGGCATGAACGTGCTGGAGTCCCGTGACCTGGCCATGCAGGTGTGCGAGCAATACGTCAAGGTGACCGAGAAGCTGGGCATCCCCTATGTCTTCAAGGCCAGCTTCGACAAGGCCAACCGTTCCTCGGTGACCAGCTATCGCGGCCCGGGCATGGAAGCCGGCCTGCGCATCTTCGAAGAGCTCAAGGCCACCTTCGGCATGCCGGTGATCACCGACGTCCACGAGCCCTACCAGGCGGCTCCGGTGGCGGCGGTGTGCGACATCATCCAGCTGCCGGCCTTCCTCTCGCGGCAGACCGACCTGGTGGTGGCCATGGCCAAGACCGACGCCGTGATCAACATCAAGAAAGCGCAGTTCCTTGCGCCCCAGGAGATGAAGCACATCCTCGCCAAGTGCGAAGAAGCCGGTAACGACCAGCTGATCCTCTGCGAGCGTGGTTCCTCCTTCGGCTACAACAACCTGGTGGTCGACATGCTCGGCTTCGGCATCATGAAGAGCTTCGGCTACCCGGTGTTCTTCGACGTGACCCATGCCCTGCAGATGCCGGGTGGGCGCGCCGATTCCGCCGGTGGCCGCCGCGCCCAGGTCACCGACCTGGCCAAGGCCGGCATGAGCCAGGGCCTGGCCGGTCTGTTCCTGGAAGCCCATCCGGATCCCGAACACGCCAAGTGCGATGGCCCTTGTGCCTTGCGCCTGGACAAGCTGGAGCCCTTCCTGGCCCAGCTCAAGGCGCTGGACGAGCTGGTGAAGTCGTTCACGCCGATCGAAACTGCCTGAGCGGCGGCTGAACCAAAAGGCTCGCGGGTAGCCGAAGGCTGATCCGTCAATGACCGGTAACATGGAGATCGATACAAAAATGGCTAACATCGTCGACATCAAGGGACGTGAAGTCCTGGATTCCCGCGGCAACCCCACCGTTGAAGCGGACGTGATCCTGGACAACGGTATCGTCGGTCGCGCCACTGCGCCGTCCGGCGCGTCCACCGGTTCGCGCGAGGCACTGGAGCTGCGCGACGGCGACAAGAGCCGCTACCTGGGCAAGGGCGTGCTGAAGGCCGTGGGCAACATCAACGGCCCGATCCGTGACCTGCTGCTGGGCAAGGATCCGAGCGACCAGAAGGCGCTGGACCGCGCCATGATCGAGCTGGATGGCACCGACAACAAGGCCAAGCTGGGCGCCAACGCCATCCTGGCCGTGTCCCTGGCCGCCGCCAAGGCCGCCGCCGAAGACCAGGACCTGCCGCTCTACGCCCACATCGCCAACCTGAACGGCACCCCCGGTCAGTACTCCATGCCGGTACCGATGATGAACATCATCAACGGCGGCGAGCATGCCGACAACAACGTCGACATCCAGGAATTCATGGTCCAGCCGGTCGGCGCCAAGAGCTTCGCCGACGCCCTGCGCGTGGGCGCTGAGATCTTCCATCACCTCAAGGCCGTGCTCAAGGCCCGTGGCCTGAGCACCTCCGTGGGTGACGAAGGCGGCTTCGCGCCCAACCTGGCCTCTAACGCCGACGCCCTGGCCGCCATCGCCGAAGCGGTGAAGAACGCCGGCTACGAGCTGGGCACCGACGTGACCCTGGCCCTGGACTGCGCCTCCAGCGAGTTCTACAAGGACGGTCAGTACGACCTGTCCGGCGAGGGCAAGGCCTTCGACGCCAACGGTTTCGCCGACTACCTGGCCGGGCTGACCGAGCAGTTCCCGATCATCTCTATCGAAGACGGTATGGACGAGTCCGACTGGGCCGGTTGGAAGGCCCTGACCGACAAGATCGGCAGCAAGGTGCAGCTGGTGGGCGACGACCTGTTCGTCACTAACACCAAGATCCTCAAGGAAGGCATTGAGAAGGGCATCGGTAACTCGATCCTGATCAAGTTCAACCAGATCGGCTCCCTGACCGAGACCCTGGAAGCCATCCAGATGGCCAAGGCCGCCGGCTACACCGCGGTGATCTCCCACCGCAGCGGCGAGACCGAAGACTCCACCATCGCCGACCTGGCCGTAGGCACCGCCGCCGGTCAGATCAAGACCGGTTCGCTGTGCCGTTCCGATCGCGTCTCCAAGTACAACCAGCTGCTGCGCATCGAAGAGCAGCTGGGTGCCAAGGCGCCTTACCGTGGTCGTGCCGAGTTCCGCAGCTAAAATCTGTGTGACCGGGAGGCGATGACCTAGGTCGTCACCTCCCACCACGTCCGACGGACCACAGGATAGATGCCCAGTTTACAAGCGTAGAGCTGGGCTTCTATCCTGTTTTCGTCTCTGCCGCCGTCCTTGCGGCATCCGCCGTCCGCGAATCCGTTACCTCCCATGCGAAGTCCCTACTGGCTGTTCCCCTTCCTGCTCCTGCTGCTCGGCGGTCTCCAGTATCGCCTGTGGGTCGGTGATGGCAGCTTCGCCCAGGTGCGCGAACTCAAGCAGCAGATCGCCGACCAGAATGGCGAGAACAAGCGCCTGCTGGAGCGCAACGAGATCCTCGAAGCCGAGGTCGTCGAGCTCAAGAAAGGCATGGAGACCGTCGAGGAGCGTGCCCGCCACGAACTCGGCATGGTCAAACAAGGCGAAACCCTTTTCCTGCAATCCAAATAATGTCCCTTCTGCCTTCCTTCTGGGCGGTCATTCCCGCCGCGGGCATAGGCGCGCGGATGCGTGCCGACCGACCCAAGCAATACCTCGACCTGTGCGGCCGCAGCCTGCTGGAGCGCACTCTCGACTGTTTTCTCGACCATCCGCGCCTGCGTGGACTGGCGGTGAGCCTGGCGCCGGAAGACCCCTGGTGGCCGACCCTGGCCTGCGCCCGCGATGCCCGCATCCTGCGCGCCCCCGGTGGTCGCGAACGGGCCGACTCGGTGCTGGGCGGCCTGCTGCTGCTAGGCGAGCAGGGCGCCACCGCTGGCGACTGGGTGCTGGTGCACGATGCCGCGCGGCCCAATCTCCACCGCGAGGATCTCGACCGGCTGCTGGCCGAGCTAGCCCAGGACCCGGTGGGTGGCCTCCTGGGCGTGCCAGCGCGGGATACCCTCAAGCGCGTCGGCCGCGATGGCCGGGTGAGCGAGACCGTGGATCGCAGCCAGGTCTGGCTGGCCTATACGCCGCAGATGTTTCGCCTCGGTGCCCTGCGTGACGCCCTGAGCGCCGGCCTGGCAGCGGGCGCCGCCATCACCGACGAGGCTTCGGCCATGGAGTGGGCCGGGCATGCGCCGCGCCTGGTTGAAGGCCGCGCGGACAACATCAAGGTCACCACCCCCGAAGACCTGCAGCGGCTGCAACGGGTCTTCACCGAGGCCTAGGATCCAGGCCCGCAGTGGCCCATCGCTTAAAAGACTCGCTCGCTGCGTTCAACCCGCTGGGGGACGAACGCCTGGGCGCGGGGTGCCCAGGCCCTGCTTGAGGTGTTCCACCAGCAGGCGAATCTTCGGTGAGAGAAAACGCCGCTGCGGATAGAGCGCCCAGACCGCGCTATTGGGCGGCTGGCGGTTGTCCAGCAGTGCACGCAGTTCGCCCCGGGCCAGATGCGGCAGCACATAGTAGTCAGGCAGCTGGCACAGGCCGAAGCCGCGCAGCGCGGCGTCCAATACCGCCTGGCCGCTGTTGCAGCGCCAGGAGCCTTGGACCCGGTGCAGCACCTCGCGCTCGTTTTCGCGAAAGCTCCAGATGTCGCTGGTGCCGACCAGGCAGCGATGGCGAGCGAGTTCCGACAGGGTGTGAGGCGCGCCGAAGCGCTCCAGATAGCTGGGTGCGGCGCACAGATAGAGCTCCCGCGGCGCCAGCCGGGTCGCCACCAGGCGGGAATCGGCCAGACGGCCCAGGCGGATGGCCAGGTCGTAGCCTTCGTGCAGCAGGTCGACGGTGCGATTGGTCAGGTCCAGCTCCAGACTCACCTCGGGATGGCGGGCGAGGAAGTCGTTGACCAGGGGCACGACGAAACGCTCGCCATAGGTCACGGCGCAGGTCATGCGGATCAGTCCCTTGGGCTGGCTGGAGAGGTCGCTGACCTCGCGCAGGGCTTCGTCGCGCGCCTCCTGCAGACGGCGGCAGTGCTGCAGGAAGGTGTGGCCGGCTTCGGTGAGGGCCACGCTGCGGGTGCTGCGATAGAGCAGCCGCGCCTGCAGGCGTTCTTCCAGGCGGGCGACCTGACGGCTGACATGGGAAGTCGAGGTGCCGAGACGATCGGCGGCCTGGCCGAAGTGCAGGGTGCTCGCCACGGCGACGAATTCGTCGATGCCTTCCCAGCCCATGATTGTTTCCCTATGGCAAAAATGAATTCCAGTATGCCCGATTGTTCCAGGATTTCTGGCGTCTAAACTGGTCACCTCGTTTTTTCGTCCCTCTGGAGTCGACCATGATCAAGTCCCGCGCCGCCGTAGCCTTCGCGCCCAATGAGCCTCTGAAGATCGTCGAAGTGGACGTCGAGCCGCCCAAGGCCGGTGAGGTGCTGATCCGCATCGTCGCCACCGGCGTCTGCCACACCGATGCCTACACCCTGTCCGGCCAGGACTCCGAGGGCGTCTTTCCCTGCATCCTCGGTCACGAGGGCGGTGGCATCGTCGAAGCGGTGGGCGAGGGCGTGACCTCGGTCGCCGTCGGCGATCACGTCATCCCGCTGTATACCGCCGAATGCGGCCAGTGCAAATTCTGCAAGTCCGGCAAGACCAACCTCTGCAGCTCGGTGCGCGCGACCCAGGGCAAGGGCCTGATGCCCGATGGCACCACCCGCTTCTCCTACAATGGCGAGCCGATCTATCACTACATGGGCTGCTCGACCTTCTCCGAGTACACGGTGCTGCCGGAAGTCTCGGTGGCCAAGATCCCCGCCGAGGCGCCCCTGGAAAAGGTCTGCCTGCTGGGCTGTGGCGTCACCACCGGCATCGGCGCCGTGCTCAACACCGCCAAGGTGGAAGAGGGCGCGACCGTGGCCGTCTTCGGCCTGGGCGGCATCGGTCTGGCGGCCATCATCGGCGCCAAGATGGCCAAGGCCAGCCGCATCATCGCCATCGACATCAATCCGTCCAAGTTCGACATCGCCCGCGAGTTGGGCGCCACCGACTTCGTCAATCCCAAGGATCACCAGAAGCCGATCCAGGAGGTCATCGTCGAGCTGACCGATGGCGGCGTCGACTACAGTTTCGAGTGCGTCGGCAACGTCAACCTGATGCGGGCGGCCCTGGAGTGCTGCCACAAGGGCTGGGGCGAGTCGGTGATTATCGGCGTGGCCGGTGCTGGCCAGGAGATCAGCACCCGGCCGTTCCAGCTGGTGACCGGTCGCGTCTGGCGCGGCAGCGCCTTCGGTGGCGTCAAGGGCCGTAGCGAGCTGCCCGGCTATGTGCGTAAGGCGCAGAGCGGCGAGATTCCGCTGGATACCTTCATCACCCACACCATGGGCCTGGAGCAGATCAACGAGGCCTTCGAGCTGATGCACGAAGGCAAGAGCATCCGCACCGTCGTCCACTACTGATCGCCGAGAGGGCGCCCACGGGCGCGTTCTTTCCGAGGGAGATGACCATGAGTCTCGAACTGCTCTCCAGCAACAAGAGTTTCGGCGGCTGGCACAAGCGCTATCGCCACCGCGCCCGCAGCCTCGACTGCGACATAACCTTCGCCGTCTATCTGCCGCCCCAGGCGGAAGCCCGCAGCGATCTGCCGGTACTCTACTGGCTGTCGGGCCTGACCTGTACCGACGAGAATTTCATGCAGAAGGCCGGTGCCCAGCGCTTGGCCGCCGAGCTGGGCCTGGTGCTGGTGGCGCCGGACACCAGTCCGCGGGGCGAGGACGTGCCGGACGACCCCGACAAGGCCTGGGACTTCGGTCTGGGTGCCGGCTTCTACATCAACGCCACCCAGCAGCCCTGGGCCCGGCACTACCGCATGCACGACTATGTGGTCGAGGAACTGCCGGCGCTGATCGAAGCCAACTTTCCGGTCTCCGATCGCCGCGGCGTCAGCGGTCATTCCATGGGTGGCCACGGGGCCCTGATCTGCGCCCTGCGCCATCCGGGTCGCTATCGTTCGGTGTCGGCCTTCTCGCCCATCGTCAATCCGCTGGATTGCCCCTGGGGGCACAAGGCTTTTTCGAACTATCTGGGCGAAGACCGCAGTACCTGGGCGGAATGGGATGCCTGTGCGCTGCTGGCCAAGGCCGAGGAGCGGCTGCCGCTGCTGGTCGACCAGGGCGAGCAGGACAGCTTCCTCGCCGAACAGCTCAAGCCCCAGGCGCTGCAGCGGGCGGCGGAAGCCGCGGGTCATCCGCTGGAACTGCGGCTGCAACCCGGCTATGACCACAGCTATTTCTTCGTCGCCAGCTTCATCGACGACCATCTGCGGCATCACGCGGCGGCCCTGTCGACCCCATAGGTTCTGTACGAAAAGTTGCCGAGCGAAGGTCAGGCAAGGCGAAAAGCGCTGAGGAAGCGGAGTTTATTAACGGTAAATGAGCATTCCGAAGCGTTTTTCAACGAAGCATTACCGAGCGCAGGCACTTTTGGTACAGAGCCTAAGGGCGACGGAAGCTGTTGCCAGCCGGTAGAATCGACGCCCTGTCATTTTCCAGGGCGTCTCTCTTCATGCGCATAGGTCACGGTTTCGACGTTCACGCCTTCGGCGAGGGCGATTTCATCACCCTCGGTGGCATTCGCATTCCCCACCACCACGGCCTGGTCGCCCACTCCGACGGCGACGTGCTGTTGCACGCCCTGGCCGACGCCCTGCTGGGCGCGGCCGCCCTGGGCGACATCGGCAAGCATTTCCCCGATACCGATCCGCGCTTCAAGGGCGCCGACAGCCGGGTGCTTCTGCGTCATGTGGTCGGTCTGGTGCGCGAGCAGGGCTGGCAGGTCGGCAACGTCGACGGCACCATCGCGGCCCAGGCGCCGAAGATGGCGCCGCACATCGAGGCCATGCGCCAGGCTATCGCCGAGGACCTGCAGGTCGAACTGGGCCAGGTCAACGTCAAGGCCACCACCACCGAGCGTCTGGGTTTCGTCGGGCGCGAAGAAGGCATCGCCGTGCACGCCGTGGCCCTGTTGCTGCCGCTATGACCGAAGACCAGCTGCTCGGGCCGCGCGCCCATGGCGAGCCCTGTGGCCAGGCGATCCTCAAGGCCAGCGCCGAGGACTTCCAGGTGGACGAGGTACTGGACATCCCGCTGAGCGGTGATGGCGAGCACCTCTGGCTGTGGGTCGAGAAGCGCGGCCTCAACACCGAGGAGGCCGTGCGCCGCCTCGCCCGTGCCGCTGGCGTGCCCCAGCGGGCGATCAGCTACGCCGGCCTCAAGGATCGCCAGGCCTTGACCCGTCAGTGGTTCAGCCTGCACCTGCCCGGCAAGGCCGATCCGGACCTCGCGGCCGCCTGCGACGAGACGCTGGTGATCCTCCAGCAGGGGCGGCACCGGCGCAAGCTGCAACGCGGCGCCCATGCCGCCAATGGCTTCCGCCTGCGCCTGACCGGGCTCAAGGCTGATGCCGTGGCGCTGGAGGCGCGGTTGCAGGCCATCGCCGCCAAGGGCGTACCCAACTATTTCGGTCCGCAGCGTTTCGGCCATGAGGGCGGCAATCTGGCCGATGCTCAAGCGTGCGCCCGCGACCAGCGCCTGCCCGAGCAGCGCAACCGGCGTTCGCGGACCCTGTCCGCCGCGCGCAGCTGGCTGTTCAATCAGGTGCTGGCCGGTCGTGTCGCCGATGGCTCGTGGCAGCGGGCGCAGGAGGGCGACCTGCTGGCCTTCACCGACAGCCGCAGCCACTTTCCAGCGACCACCGCCGATCTAGAGGATCCGCGCCTGGCGGCGCTCGATCTGCACCCCACCGGCCCCCTGTGGGGCGCCGGCGAGTCACCGGTGCAGGGGCCGGCCGCCGCCCTGGAACAGGCGGTGGCGAAGGCCGCCGGAGAGCTGCCCGCCTGGCTGGCCGGTGCCGGCCTCTCGCATGAACGGCGCATCCTGCGCCTCCCCATCGGCGGCCTGACGTGGCATTATCCCGCTCCTGACATTCTGCAACTCGAATTCGTCCTGCCGGCCGGCTGTTTCGCCACCGCAGTGGTTCGCGAGCTGGTAACGCTTGGCGAGGCAGGGCAGACGGAACATCCATGCGACTTCTGATCGCCAACGACGATGGGGTGCTGGCCCCCGGTATCGCCGCGCTGCATGCCGCGCTCTCCGCTCGTGCGGACTACGAGTGCCAGGTAGTCGCGCCGCTCTATGACATGAGCGGCGTGAGCAGTGCCCTGACACTGGACCGCCCCCTGCATCCGCAGCGCCTGCCCAATGGCTTCCTGGGCGTCAACGGCACGCCTACCGATTGCGTTCACCTCGGCCTCAACGGCCTGCTGGACGAGACGCCGGACATGGTGGTGGCCGGCATCAACCTGGGTGCCAACCTGGGCGACGACGTTCTCTATTCCGGCACCGTGGCCGCAGCCATGGAAGGGCGTTTCCTCGATCGTCCGGCCCTGGCCTTTTCGCTGGTCTCGCGCAGCCCAGACAACATGGCGGTGGCGGCCGAGATCGCGACCCGCATCGTCGCCCTGCACGAGCGCTTCGACCTGCCGCCGCGCACCGTGCTCAACGTCAACATCCCGGATCTGCCGCTCGAGCAGATCAAGGGCCTGCAGCTGACCCGTCTAGGGCACCGTGCCCAGGCCAAGCCGCCGGTGCGCGAGATCAATCCGCGGGGCAAGGCCGGCTACTGGATTTCGGTCTCCGGCGATGCCGTGGATGGCGGACCAGGCACCGATTTCCATGCCGTGCTGGAAGGCTACGTGTCGGTGACGCCGCTGCAGTTCGATCGCACCTTCCGCGAGGGTTTCGCCGGCCTGTCGGCCCTGACGGAGCTGCTGACATGACTCAGGGGCAAGAGCATATGCAAAGACACGGCATCGGCATGACCTCCCAGCGCACCCGGGAGCGGCTCATCCAGCGCCTCTACGAAGAGGGGCTGTCCAACGCCCAGGTGCTGGAGGTGATCCGCCGTACGCCGCGTCATCTGTTCGTCGACGAGGCCCTGGCCCATCGCGCCTACGAAGACACGGCGCTGCCCATCGGCCACAACCAGACCATCTCCCAGCCCTTCATGGTGGCGCGCATGACCGAGCTCCTGCTCGCCGGCGGGCCGCTGGACAAGGTCATGGAGATCGGTACCGGCTCCGGCTACCAGACCGCCATCCTGGCGCAGACAGTGGAGCGGGTGTTTTCCGTGGAGCGGATCCAGTCGCTGCAGGACCGGGCCAAGGAGCGGCTGCTCGAACTCAACCTGCGCAACGTGGTGTTCCGCTGGGGCGATGGCTGGGAGGGCTGGCCGGCGCTGGCGCCCTACAATGGCATCATCGTCACCGCGGCCGCGCGGGAAGTCCCCCAGGCGCTGCTCGACCAGCTGGCACCCGGCGGTCGCCTGGTGATCCCGGTGGGCGTCGACGAGGAGCAGAAGCTCCTGCTGATCGTGCGCGAAGACGACGGCTTCGTCCGCCACGAACTCAACGCCGTCCGTTTCGTGCCCCTGCTCAACGGACCTCTGGCCCAGTGAGCGATAGGGAACGTTACCCCGGTGCCACGCTCCAAGGCTGCCTGGCGGCTTTGGCCGCTTGAGGCCGGCGGGATGGCCGGACGGTAGATGATCAGACTCTGCGGGAGGAACGGGTGAAGGCCCGAGCGCAAGGATTTCCAGGACGAGGGCGATCAGGCTGGCTGGCGACAGTGCTCGTGGCCCTGCTGCTGACGGGTTGTTCGAGCAATGGTTCGCGAGCGCCGGTGGTCGACCGCGGCGATGGTCGCGGCAGCGTGCCCCAGGTCACTTCCGGGCAATATCGCGTCAAGCGCGGTGACACCCTGTTTTCGATCGCTTCCCGCAACGGCTGGGAATGGCGTGCCCTGGCGGCCCAGAATGGTCTCAGTGCGCCCTATGTCATCCATGTCGGCCAGGTCATTCGTTTCGGCAACGGTTCCATCGCCAGTGGTTCCAGTCGCATCATCCGTCGACCGGCCACGGTAGCTTCCGCTCCGGCACCGGGCAGTCCGGTGGCCACCCCGGTACCCATCCCGCCGCCCGTCACCTCCAGTCCCACCGCCGCCACCCCGGTGGTGACCCCGAATCTGCCTACGGCGCCACCGCCGACCCCGGTGACGCCAGCCCAGACGCCGACCCGTGACGTCCCCCAATCGGCCTCCGGTTGGGCCTGGCCGACGAAAGGCACCCTGATCAGTCGCTTCTCCGCCAGCAGCAGTCTAAACAAGGGAATAGACATCGCCGGCCAGGAAGGCCAGCCCGTGATGGCCGCCGCCGATGGCACCGTGGTCTATGCCGGAAACGGTCTGCGGGGTTATGGTGAACTGGTTATCGTCAAACACAGCGAAACCTACGTCAGTGCCTACGGTCACAATCGTAGGTTGCTGGTTCGGGAAGGTGAGCGTGTCAAGATAGGGCAGACGATTGCCGAGATGGGTTCGACCGGGACCGACCGGGTCAAGCTTCATTTCGAGATTCGCCGTCAGGGCAAGCCGGTGGATCCCTTGCAGTTTTTGCCCAATCGCTGATTCGCTAGGCGCCGACTCGATCCCGCAGCTCTTTGGGGGCGAGTCATGGCGCATCGGCAACGTATCGATACGCCCTGGCTCGAAGCACAGACGAGCAAGGGTTACTCAAGATGATCCAGAACAAACAAGAAACCGAGTACGATCTCGGCGACGATGTCCTGCTTCTCGATTCCAATCCCTTCGGTGAGGAATCCACCGAATCCGCCATGACCAAGGCGCTCTCCGGGCGCGGTAACCAGGTCTTGCGCGGCGCCAAGCTGGCCGATTATGGCCGAGCACTAGACGCCACTCAGCTCTATCTCAACGAAATTGGCTTCTCGCCACTGCTGTCACCGGCGGAAGAGGTGCATTTCGCGCGTCTCGCGCAGCGCGGTGATCCCGCCGGTCGCAAGCGCATGATCGAAAGCAACCTGCGCCTGGTGGTCAAGATCGCCCGCCGCTACATCAATCGCGGCCTGTCGCTGCTCGATCTGATCGAGGAAGGCAATCTGGGCCTGATTCGCGCCGTGGAGAAATTCGACCCCGAACGGGGCTTCCGCTTCTCCACCTATGCCACCTGGTGGATCCGGCAGACCATCGAACGGGCGATCATGAACCAGACCCGCACCATTCGCCTGCCGATCCACGTGGTCAAGGAACTCAACCTGCATCTGCGCGCGGCACGCGAACTCACCCAGAAGCTCGACCACGAGCCTTCGCCCGAGGAGATCGCCGCGCTGCTGGAAAAACCGGTGGCGGACGTCAAGCGGGTGATGGGCCTTAACGAGCGGATCAGCTCGGTGGACATGGTGCTCGGTCCCGATTCCGACAAGACCCTGCTCGATACCCTGACCGACGATCGCCCCACCGACCCCTGCGAATTGCTGCAGGATTCGGATCTCAACCAGAGCATCGACCAGTGGCTGCTAGAGCTGCCGGAAAAGCAGCGCGAAGTGGTGGTACGCCGCTTCGGCCTACGGGGTCATGAAGCCTGCACCCTGGAAGAGGTCGGGCAGGAGATCGGACTGACCCGCGAGCGGGTGCGGCAGATCCAGGTCGAGGCACTCAAGCGATTGCGCGAGATCTTCGAGCGCAACGGCCTGTCCAGTGATTCGCTGTTCTGACCAGCCCTAGCTGAATATCAACCAAACGAAGCCCGGATTCATCCGGGCTTTTTTCTGCGTGTTCTTGTAAGCCTCGGCTTACAGGCCGCGTAAGCATGGATCGCTTGAGACTGCCGGAAAGCATCGCTTGATCAGCATGGCTAATCTTCAAGTGATTGCCGCATAACGATTTTTTGTTTCGGGCGGAGCAGCGAAGCGGCCTGAGAGGGCGGCTTGTGGCAGATTGCCATTGCTCGGGAGGAGAGTACTATCGGCTCTGTGTCTGGGACGACACGGATCGGCAGGAAGCGGATCGGGATCACCTCAGGACGAGGTTCACCAGGACGGTGGCAGGATTACAGGGACAGGGACGAAGGGGGCGGAGCGATCCGCCCCCTTTTTTATTGCCTGGAGATTCCAGGCAAGGCCTAGCGTTCGAGCTGGGGGAGCTTGTTGGGCTTGCCATCCCACTCGGCGGCGTCAGGCAGGGCTTCCTTCTTCTCGGTGATGTTCGGCCAGATGTTGGCCAGCTCACTGTTGAGTTCGATGAAGGCTTCCTGGCCGGCCGGTACCTCGTCTTCCGAGAAGATCGCCTGGGCCGGGCATTCGGGTTCGCAAAGGGCGCAGTCGATGCACTCGTCCGGGTGGATCACCAGGAAGTTGGGGCCTTCGTAGAAGCAGTCCACCGGGCAGACTTCCACGCAGTCGGTATATTTGCATTTGATGCAGTTGTCAGTGACGACGAAGGTCATCTGCTCGTTCTCCTCAGGCTAAGGCGGCGGATTCTAGCAGCATTGCCGGAACCCTCGTATCCGTTAACTCAGATACGCTTTTTCCATTCGTAGATAAGCTCCAGGGCCCGTCTGGGTGTGATGTCGTCCGGCTGCAGGCGTTCCAGTTCCTCGATGAGAGGATGGACGGCGCTGGCGAACAGATCGGCCTGCAAGGGGCGGTCCTTGGAAGAGATACTTATCGGCAGTGGCGTACCCACCTCACCGTTGAAACTGGCCGCTTCCAAGCGGGCGAGATGCTCCCGCGCGCGCAGGATGACGTCCTCCGGCACGCCGGCCAGTTGGGCCACGGCCAGGCCATAGCTCTGGCTGGCCGGACCCGGCAGCACATGGTGCAGGAAGACGATGCGGTCGTTGTGCTCGGTGGCGTTGAGGTGGACGTTGGCCACGCTCGGCTGGCCTTCCGGCAGCACGGTCAGCTCGAAGTAATGGGTGGCGAACAGCGTCCAGGCGCGCAGGCGCGCCAGTTGCTCGGCGGCGGCCCAGGCCAGGGACAGGCCGTCGAAGGTACTGGTGCCGCGGCCGACCTCGTCCATCAGCACCAGGCTGTGTTCGCTGGCGTTGTGCAGGATGTTGGCGGTCTCGCTCATCTCCACCATGAAGGTGGAGCGGCCACCGGCCAGGTCGTCGCTAGAGCCGATGCGGGTGAAGATGCGGTCCACCAGGGACAGTTCGCAACTGGCCGCCGGGACGAAGCTGCCGACATGGGCCAGCAGCACGATCAGCGCGGTCTGGCGCATGTATGTGGACTTGCCGCCCATGTTCGGACCGGTGATCACCAGCATGCGGGTGTCGTTGTCGAGGGTGACGTCGTTGGCGACGAAGGGGGTTTCCAGCACCTGCTCCACCACCGGGTGGCGCCCCTGGCCGATCTTCAGGCAGGGCTCCGCGACGAAGCGCGGCTTGTTGAGGTCCAGGTTGAGGGCGCGTTCGGCGAAGTTGGCCAGGACGTCCAGCTCGGCCAGGGCCGCGGCGCTGTCCTGCAGCGGCGCCAGGTGGCCGATGAGTTCGTCCAGTAGCGCCTCGTAGAGGGCCTTTTCCCGCGCCAGGGCGCGACTTTGGGCCGACAGGGCCTTGTCCTCGAAGGCCTTGAGTTCCGGGGTGATGAAGCGCTCGGCGCCCTTGAGGGTCTGGCGGCGGATGTAGTCGGCCGGTGCCGATTCGGCCTGGCGGCTGGGGATCTCGATGAAATAGCCGTGGACGCGGTTGTAGCCGACCTTGAGCCCCTGCAGGCCGGTACGGGCCTTTTCCCGGGCCTCCAGGTCCATGAGGAACTGGCCGGCGTTCTCGCTCAGGGTCTGCAGCTCGTCCAGCTCACTGTCGTAGCCGCGCTTGATGACGCCGCCGTCGCGGATCACCGCCGGCGGGTTGTCGATGATGGCGCGGGCCAGGGTCGCGGCCAGTTCCGGATAGGTCTGGATGCTCTTGGCCAGATCGAGCAGGTGCGGGGCGATCATCTGCGTCAGCCCGTCCTGCAGCGCCGGCAGCGCGGCCAGGGCATCGCGCAGACGGGCGAGGTCACGCGGGCGGGCGTTGCGCAGGCCGATACGAGCAAGGATACGCTCCAGGTCGCCGATGTCCTTGAGCTGCGGCTGCAGCGTCTCGAAGCGATAGCCTTCCAGCAGGCAGGTGATGGCGTCCTGACGCGCCTCGATCACCGCGCGATTGCGCAGCGGGCGATTCAGCCAGCGGGTCAGCAGGCGACTGCCCATGGCGGTCTGGCAGCGGTCCACCACCGATTGCAGGGTGTTGTCGCGACCACCGGCCAGGTTGACGTCCAATTCCAGGTTGCGGCGACTGGCGCCGTCGAGGATGACGGTGTCGTCCAGACGCTCGTGCCTGAGGCTGCGCAGATGGGGCAGGGCGGTGCGCTGGGTTTCCTTGGCGTAAGCCAGCAGGCAGCCGGCGGCGCCGAGGGCCAGGCCCAGCTTGTCGCAACCGAAGCCCTTGAGGTCGCCGGTGCCGAATTGCTGGCAGAGGCTCTTGAGCGCCGAATCGCAGTCGAAATCCCAGGGCGCCCGACGACGCACGCCGCGGCGCTTCTCGGCGGGCAGGCCGACGGGCCAGTCGTCGGGGATCAGCAGCTCGGCGGGATTGAGGCGGTCCAGCTCCGCCAGCAGGGTTTCCCAGCCGGCTAGTTCCTGCACGGTGAAGCGGCCGCTGGCGATGTCCAGCACGGCCAGGCCGAACAGGCGCTCGTCGCCCAGCACGGCGGTCAGCAGGTTGTCGCGGCGCTCGTCGAGCAGCGCCTCGTCGCTGACGGTGCCGGGGGTGATGATGCGTACCACCTGGCGTTCCACCGGGCCCTTGCTGGTGGCCGGGTCGCCGATCTGCTCGCAGATCACCACGGATTCGCCGAGCTTGACCAGCTTGGCCAGGTAGCCCTCGGCGGAATGGAAGGGGATGCCGGCCATGGGGATGGACTTGCCGGCCGAGGCGCCGCGGGCGGTCAGGGTGATGTCGAGCAACTTGGCGGCACGCCGGGCGTCATCATAGAACAGCTCGTAGAAATCGCCCATGCGATAGAACAGCAGCTGTTCGGGGTGCTGATGCTTGATCTTCAGGTACTGCTGCATCATGGGCGTGTGCGCGGAGAGATCGCTCATGCGGGTGTTTCGATCCGGTTGCCTTGGGATAGCCGCGTATTGTCCACCAACTCGTGGCGTTTGTCGGCCCCACTCGGCTCAAGGGAGCGGCATCAGGCCTGCGGCTTTTGCTCGCGGGCGGCCAGCAGCAGATCGATCTGGGTCATGAGCCTTTCCAGGGTGAAGGGCTTGGCCAGCACCTCGACGCCAGGAGCGGGCAGGGGTTCGCCGGGTAGCTCCGCCTCGGCGTAGCCGGTGATCAGCAGGGTCATCAGACCCGGGCGACGTTCCCGGGCCAGGGCGGCGAGCTGGCAGCCGCTCAACCCGCCCGGCAGGCCGACGTCGGCGATCAGCAGATCCAGCGGCGTATCCGATTCCAGCACCTGCAACGCGGTGGCGGCATCGGTCGCCTCCAGGGTGCGGATGCGGTGTTCGCGCAGGGCCTCGTCCACCAGCGTCCGCACCAGGGGTTCGTCGTCCACCACCAGCACCGTCATGCCAGCGGGATAGCGTAACGGCGAGGTACGCATTGTCTCGACCGACGGCGGTGGGATTTCCACCAGGCGTGGCAGATAGAGCGTCACGGTAGTGCCTCGGCCCGGAGCCGAGGCGATATGGGCAACGCCACCGGACTGCCTGGCGAAGCCATAGATCATCGACAGGCCCAGGCCAGTGCCCATGCCCACCGGCTTGGTGGTGAAGAAGGGATCGAAGGCGCGCGCCAGGACCTCGGGCGGCATTCCGGAACCGGTGTCGAGCACCGCCAGGGTCACGTAGTCGCCAGCCGGCAATTCCAGCGCGGTGGCCTGGGCGTCGTTGAGGCGGCGATTGGCGGTGACGATGCGCAGCGTGCCACCCTCGGGCATGGCATCCCGGGCGTTGATGCACAGATTGAGCAGGGCGTTTTCCAGCTGGTGGGGATCGCACAGGGTGAGGTCGAGCGCCTCGGCCAGTTCGATATGGATCTCGACCTGGGGGCCTACCGAGCGGCGGATGAGCTCTTCCATGCCCTGCACCAGGGCGTTGGTCTGGGTGGCCGAGGGATCCAGCGCCTGGCGGCGGGAAAAGGCGAGCAACCGGTGGGTTAGGGCCGCGGCGCGTTCGGCGGCACCCTTGGCGCCGGTGGCATAGCGCTCGAGGTCAGTGAAGCGACCCTGTTCGAGTCTCAGACTGAGCATGTCGAGGCTGCCGATCACGCCGGTCAGCAGATTGTTGAAGTCATGGGCGATGCCCCCGGTCAACTGGCCCACGGCTTCCATCTTCTGGCTCTGGCGCAGCTGTTCCTCGGTCTGGCGCAGGGCTTCCTGTTGCTCGCGGATGGCGGTGACTTCACGCACCGCGGCATAGATGAGGCCGTCCTGCAGCACCGCGTTCCATGACAGCCAGCGATAGCCGCCCGTGCGATGCCGATAGCGATTCTCGAAGCCGAACACCGGCTCACCGCGCGTGAGACGTTCCAGTGCCGCCTCGGTGCGGGCGCGATCCTCGACGTGGACAAAGGCCATGAAGGGCTCGTGGTGCAGCTGCTCGATGCTCCAGCCCAGGGTGCTGGTCCAGGCCGGATTGAGGTCCAGCAACTGGCCGTCCAGGCTTGCCGTGCAGAGCAGATCGGGGCTGGCCTGCCAGATCAGGTCGCGCTGGCGGGTACGCAGCGTCACCTCTTCGCCGAGATTGCCGGCGAAGCGATAGAGGGACTCCAGGCTGCGGCGCTGGGCCGCGCAGACCATCGCCATGATCACGTTGACCAGCACGAAGAGCGCATGGGACACCCAGCGCTCGGAGAACAGTGCGAAATAGGCCGGCGCCTTGACGAACAGGGTCTCGGCCAGCAGCACCGACAGCAGGATGGCACAGAGACCGGGACCCAGGCCGAACCAGAAGGCCGCGGCCATGATGAAGGGGATGAACAGCAGATAGGGCAGGCTGTCGATGCCCAGACTCAACCGGATCCCGGCCGCGATGGCGATCAGCAGGGCGGCGCCCAGATAGCGCCAGGGGGCGGGGGCGTCCCGCGGGACCAGCTTGAGTAGCCGGCCGAGCAGGGTGTGGGTGGCGATGGGCACTAGAGCTAGACCTCGGGACGCTGGTCCGTCACGGTACCGAAAGGGCGCACGACCGAAAGGCGGGCGGACCGGCGGTTCAGGTGCCCTCGTGCCGCTCGAACTCCTCGACGGCGCGCGCCACCTCGGCGTTGTCCGCCGCCGTGCTGCGGGCCTGGCGCTCGAAGGCGGTGGCCAGTTCGTTGACCAGTTGCAGCAGGCGGGGGATGTCGCCGCTGCGCTCGGCATCGGCGGCCTGCTCGCGCACGCGGTTGACGAAGGCTTGGGGATCGTCGAAGGCGGTCATGGGGCGTTCTCCGTTGGGCTGATAATGGTCTGACCACAAATGAGCGCCAAGGCTCACTCGCGGTGCTGCCAGACCTCCGGGTTGACCAGATTCGCCGGCCGGCGACCGTCCAGGGCGGCCAGCAGGTTGTCCACCGCGCAGCGGGCCATGGCCTCGCGCGTCTCCTGGGTCGCCGAGCCCAGGTGTGGCGTCGGTACCACGTTGGGCAGGCGCAGCAAGGGTGAGTCCGGCGCCACGGGTTCGCGATCGAAGACGTCCAGCCCGGCGCCACGCAGGCGGCCTTGCTGCAGGGCGGCGATCAGCGCGGCTTCATCGATCACCGGGCCGCGCGAGACATTGATCAGGATGGCATGGGCTGGCAACCGCGCCAGTTCGGCAGCGCCCAACAGGTGGTGGGTCTCGTCGCTCAGGGGCACGGTGACGCAGAGGAAGTCGCAGCTCGCCAGCAACTCCGGCAGCGCCAGGAAGCGTGCGCCAAAGCGTTCGTCCACCTCCGGCTTGGCGGCGTGGGCGGTGTAGTTGACCTGCATGCCGAAGCCCAGGTGGGCGCGGCGGGCGATGGCCTGGCCAATGCGGCCCATGCCCACCAGGCCCAGGGTCTTGCCATGGACGTCGCAGCCGAAATGGTCCTCGCCCAGACTGGCCTGCCACTGGCCGGCGCGGACCCAGTCGGCCAGCTCGACGATGCGCCGCGCGGTGGCGAGCAGCAGGGCGAAGGCGGCATCGGCGACGCTTTCGGTGAGCACATCCGGGGTGTTGCAGAGCAGGATGCCGCGCCGTTGCAGATAGGGCAGGTCGTAGCTGTCGAAACCCACCGAGACGCTGGCGATGGCTTCCAGCCGGGGCGCCAAATCCAGTAGTTCGGGCGTCAGCTTGAAGCTGGAGCCGAGCAGGCCCTGGGCCTCGGGCAGGCGTTCGCGCAACCGGGCTTCGCCGCCCGGGGCCTTGACGTCGATGTACTCCAGGTCGAAGGCCTCGCTCAATCGCGCGGTCAGCACTGGCGACAGGGCCTTGTAGTGGATCACCTTCTTTTTCATGGATGAGTCTTCCTCTAGTGACTGGTGGCGGGCTTGAGCGCCGCGGCGCGAGCGACCGGTTCCTGGCGCAGGAGCAGGGTGAGGACCACGGCCACCAGCAGGGCGCCGCCCATGAAGCCGAAGGACGCGCCGGGACCGCCGGTCACGCCGTTGAGATAGCCCACCAGGTAGGAGCCGGCAAAGGAGCCCAGGGCGCCCATACTGTTGATCAGCGCCATGGCGCCACCGGCGACGTTGACGGGCAGGATCTCCGGGACGATGGCGAAGAAGGGGCCATAGGGGGCGTACATGCAGGCCCCCGCCACCACCAGCAGCGCATAGGACCACCAGAAGTGGTGAGGGCCGAGGGCGAAGGAGCCGAGGAAGGCCAGCGCGGCGATCAGCAGCGGCGGCCAGACGAACAGCTTGCGATTCTGCATGCGATCCGAGGCCCAGGACACGCCGAGCATGGCCAGCACGGCGGCGAGATAGGGCAGGGAAGACAGCCAGCCGGCCTGGACGATGTCCAGTTGGGCACCCTGGCGCAGGATCGACGGCAGCCAGAGGACGAAGCCATAGACGCCGATGCTCCAGCAGAAGTACTGCAGCGACAGCAGGATGACCTTGGGCGAGCGGAAGGCTTCGGCATAGTTCTTGACCGGCTTCATGCCCTGCTGTTCGGCCTTCAGCGCCTCTTCCAGACGGGCCTTTTCCTCGGCGGCGAGCCAGGTGGCATCCTTGGGCCGCTCGGCGGCCAGGCGCCACCAGATGAAGGCCCAGATCACCGCCGGCAGGCCTTCGATGATGAACATCCAGCGCCAGTCCAGGGCATGGATCAGATAGCCCGAGACCACCGACATCCAGAGAATGGTCACCGGGTTGCCGAGGATCAGGAAGGTATTGGCCCGCGAGCGCTCGCGCTTGGTGAACCAGTGGCAGAGATAGACCAGCATCGCCGGCATCACCGCCGCTTCGACGACGCCGAGCAGGAAGCGGATGGCGATGAGCAAGGTGACGTTGGGCACCATGCCGGTCAGAGTGGCCAGGCCGCCCCAGGCGATTAGGCTCCAGAAGATCAGCCGCTTGACGCTGCGCTTCTCGGCATAGATGGCGCCGGGTACCTGGAAGAAGAAGTAGCCGAGAAAGAACAGCGCACCGAGCAGCGAGGACATCGCCGGGGTGATGCCCAGGTCGTCGGCCATGCCCGAGGCGGCGGCGAAGCCATAGTTGGCCCGGTCGAGGTAGGCCAGGCTGTAGGTGATGAAGACCACTGGCATCAGATACCACCAGCGGCGTGGAGCGAGAGAAGAGGCGTTCATGGGGTCACCTGCTTGATTGTTCTTGTAAAGGTGTAGATCAGGGCAGTTCGTGTCGGTAGGGCAGTCCTTCCATGTCGCCGACCACCTGCACGGCGCGGGCGCCGATCCAGTTGCCGCGGGCGACGGCGGCGGCGACATCGAGGCCATCGAGCAGGCCGCTGACGAATCCGGTAGCGAAGCCATCGCCGGCGCCGACGGTGTCGACCACCTCGGCCACGGCGACGCCGGGCACCTCACCCTCGGCCTCGGGGGTGCGCCAGTAGCCGCCCTCGGGGCCGAGCTTGATGGCCACGGCCTTGGCGCCGCGGTCGAGGTAGAAGGCGGCGATGTCCGCCGGGGTGTCGTAGCCGGTCAGCAGACGGCCCTCGGCCAGGCCGGGCAGCACCCAGTCGGCCAGGGCGGCGAGGTCGTTGAGTTCACGGCGCATCTGGTCTTCGCTGTCCCAGAGGGAAGGCCGCAGATTGGGGTCGAAGGAGATGCTGCGGCCGGCGTCGCGCATGGCCTGCAGCAGGTGGCGGCTGAAGTCGCGGGCGCTGGGCGACAGCGCTGGCGGAATACCTGTGGCATGCAGGTGACGCGCCCGCAGCAGGCTGGGGTCGAAGTCTTCCTCGATGTTGAGGTGGCTGGCCGCCGAGCCGCGGCGGAAGTACTCGACCACCGGATCGCTGCCATCGGTGGCGCGAGACTTGAGCTGGAAGCCGGTGGGGTGCCGCGGATCGACGGTGAGGCGGCGGCAGTCCAGCCCCTCGGCTTCGAGGCTGGTGCGCACGAAGCGGCCAAAGGAGTCATCGCCGACCCGCGACAGCCAGGCGACCTTGAAGCCCAGGCGACTCAGGCCGATGGCCACGTTGTTGTCGGCACCGGCGATGCGCTTGCCGAACTGGCCGACCGTGGCCAGCTCGCCCGGTGTCTCGGCGACGAACATGGTCATGGTTTCGCCAAAGGCGAGGATGTCGATGTCAGCCATGCCGGCGCGCCTCCTGGACCTGGGTATCCAGGGTGTGCAACGCCGCCACCTGGCGACGGGTCTCGGCCAGCAGATCCGCACCCATCAGGGGAAATTCGATGGCCCGTCGCAGGCCGCTGGGGAAGTGCGTCATCAGCCCCTGCCAGGCCAGCAGGTCCGCGGCTTCCGGCGGCACGGCATGCAGGCCACCGGCACGCCGGCGTACCGCCTTGCAATGCAGGTAACGGACGTCCGGGCCGAGCAGGCGGGCGGCCTGCAGCGGGTCTTCGTCCTGCCAGCGCCAGTTGCCGACATCGAAGGTCAGTCCCACCGGCAGCTGCGCTGCCCGCGCCGCCTGGATGAAGGCGCGCAGCGGTTCGATCCGGCCACCCTGGGCGGTCTGGTCGTTTTCCACCAGCAGCTGAGGGCCGGCGTCGGTCAGCAGGGGGGCGAGCGCCGCCAGCTCGGCTGCGGCGCGATAGTGCCCGAGGGACACCTTGAGCGTGTCGGCGCCCAGCAGTCGGGCCTCGGCGAGGGCTTCGGGCAGGCGCGGCGAGAGCGCGGCGTCGGTTTCGGGCCAGAGCTCCAGGGGTACGGAATAGACGCAGCCCAGGCCGGCGGCCCGGATGGCGGCGCCCAGGGCCGCGAAGTCGGGAGCCTCGGTAAAGAGTTCGGCGCGGATCTCCACATGGGAGGCTCCCGCGGCGGCGATCAGATCGAGCCAGGCGGCCTGACCCTGGGCACGGACCCCGTCGGCGCCAAAGGCCGAGGTGGTGATGGCGATCTCCGGTGGCATTGTTGTTCTCCTGAAACCGGTTTCAACAAATGACGGATAAAAATGCGAAAGGTGCCCTCAGGCCCTGGCGCGAGTCGACTGGCGGACGCGCAGCTCCGCGCCGAAGGTCTGCTGGAATGGCGCGCTGCGGTCACCGTCGATGCGTCGCTGCAGGCGCTCGAAGGCGGCTACGCCCAGGGCATGGGTAGGCTGGGCCAGGGCGCTGATGCCACCACCAACCAGGGGAAACCAATCCAGATCATCCAGAGCCAGCAGGCCAAGGCGCTCGAACAGGGGTTCACCCAGGGCCTGCAGGGCCAGGGTCGTCGCCAGGGTCGCTACGCCATTGGCGGTGAGCAGGGCCTTGGAGCCGGGGCCGGGGCTGGCGAGGAAGGCGGCCAGGGCGGCTTGCAGCGCCAGGGCGTTGTCGGCCTCGCCACAGTGTCCGCCACGACAGTCAGCGTGCTCGGCCAGGGCCGCGTCGAAGGCGCCCAGGCGCTGGAGGCGCGAGCTGGTCCCGTCCAGGGGCTCGCTCACCAGCAGCAGGTCGCGATAGCCCTGCTCGCGCAGGTGCGCTACCCCCAGCTCGATAGCTTGGTGGTTGTCGAGGCCGACCAGATCGGCCTCGACGCCCGGCAACTCGCGGTCCAGCAGCACCAGTGGCAGACGGCTGCCCAGGTGCTGCAGGTCGGCGGCATGCTGGCCGAAGGTGTTCACGATAAGGCCTTCGATGCTGTAGGACTGCAGCGCGGCCAGTTGCTGGCGCTCCTGGCGGGCGTCCTGATCGGTGTTGCAGATCAGCAGCGAATAGCCCTGCTGGCGGCAGGCGGTTTCCACGCCGTGCATCACGGCGGTGGAGTAGGGATTGAGCAGGTCGGCCACCAGCATGCCGATCAGGCGACTGCGTCCACGCTTGAGGCCACGGGCCATCTGGTTGGGCTGGAAATCGAGGGCGACCACGGCCTGCTCGATGCGCGTGGCGAGGGCGTCTGACAGCAGGCGACGATCGCCGCTGATATAGCGGGACACGCTGGCCTTGGACACGCCGGCGACGGCGGCCACTTCGGCGATGGTCGCACGGGTGGCGCGCGGACCGGGGATGAAGACATCGTTCATGGCGTACCGCTGTTAGGATTTTGTAGGTGCCTGAAACCGGTTTCAGTAAATCTTTTCTTACGCGGGCCGGCAAGCCGGTCTAAGGTGCAGGCCGACCAGTGGTCGCTGCAGGCGCTCGCTTGCCGCGGTCACCTCTTATGTTCTCTTTCGCACAGGAAGGTCTCGATGGATTCCCTCGATAGTCTCGCCCAGCGGTTGGGCGACGCCCTGCAGGCGGCGGGTGCCCAGGTGACCACCGCCGAATCCTGCACCGGCGGCGGCATCGCCGAGGCGATCACCCGCGTCGCCGGCAGCTCGGCCTGGTTCGAGGCCGGCTTCGTCACCTATTCCAACCGGCAGAAGACCCTGCAGCTGGACGTACCCGAGGCGCTGTTCGAGCAGGTCGGCGCGGTCAGCGAAGAGGTGGTAACGGCCATGGCGCTGGGTGCGCAACAGCGCGCCGGTGCTCGCTTTGCGGTCGCGGTGAGCGGTATCGCCGGGCCGGGTGGCGCGGTGCCGGGCAAGCCGGTCGGCACGGTCTGGCTAGCCTGGCGCGATGGAGAAAATTTGCGCACCGAACGGCAGGTCTTTGCCGGCGATCGCGCCGCGGTCCGCCAGCAGACCCAGGTCCGTGCCCTGCAGGTTTTATTGGCCTTGCTGGCCGAGGAAAAAGGCCCTCGGGTGTAGCAACCAGAGGGCGACTATGGTTTAATACTGTTCACTTATACAGGTATCCACGGCCGTCTGGCCCTTCTTTCTCCGAGAGGAATCTAATGGACGACAACAAAAAGCGTGCCCTGGCCGCGGCCTTGGGACAGATCGAAAAGCAATTCGGCAAGGGCACCGTGATGCGCATGGGCGATCACGAGCGCCAGGCCATTCCAGCGATTTCCACCGGCTCCCTAGGTCTGGACATCGCCCTCGGCATCGGTGGTCTGCCCAAGGGCCGGATCGTCGAAATCTACGGTCCCGAATCCTCGGGTAAGACCACCCTGACCCTGTCGGTCATCGCTCAGGCGCAGAAGCAGGGCGCCACCTGCGCCTTCGTCGACGCCGAGCACGCGCTCGATCCGGACTACGCCGGCAAGCTGGGCGTCAACGTCGACGACCTGCTGGTGTCCCAGCCGGATACCGGCGAACAGGCCCTGGAAATCACCGACATGCTGGTGCGCTCCAACGCGGTCGACGTCATCATCGTCGACTCGGTAGCGGCCCTGGTGCCCAAGGCCGAGATCGAAGGCGAGATGGGTGACATGCACGTGGGTCTGCAGGCGCGTCTGATGTCCCAGGCGCTGCGCAAGATCACCGGCAACATCAAGAACGCCAACTGCCTGGTCATCTTCATCAACCAGATCCGCATGAAGATCGGCGTGATGTTCGGCAACCCCGAGACCACCACCGGCGGTAACGCCCTGAAGTTCTACTCCTCGGTCCGTCTCGACATCCGTCGCATCGGCGCGGTGAAGGAAGGCGACGAGGTGATCGGCAGCGAAACCCGCGTTAAGGTGGTCAAGAACAAGGTGGCCCCGCCGTTCCGCCAGGCCGAGTTCCAGATTCTTTACGGCAAGGGCATCTACCTGAACGGCGAGATCATCGATCTGGGCGTGCAGCTGGGTCTGATCGAGAAGTCGGGTGCCTGGTACAGCTACCAGGGCAGCAAGATCGGCCAGGGCAAGGGCAATGCCGCCAAGTTCCTGGAAGACAATCCCGAGATCAAGGGTGCCGTGGACAAGGCGATTCGCGAGAAGCTGCTGAGTCAGCCGACCAATCAGAAGGCCGAAGTGGCCGCCGAAGAAGACGCTGACATCGATCTGTGATCGGGTGCCACGTTTGACACAACCCCCGCCTCGTGCGGGGGTTTTTGCATAAGGAGGATCACCCTTGGGCAATCCACTGGATACCACCGCTGCCATTCGTTTCGCCGCCATGGATCTGCTGGCCCGTCGCGAACATGGTCGCGAGGAGCTATCGCGCAAACTGCGGCGGCGCGGGGCCGAGGAAAGCCTGCTCGGCCCGGTGCTGGATCGCCTGGTCGAGGATGGCCTGCTCGACGAGAGTCGCTATCTGGAAAGCTACATCGCCAGCCGTGCCCGTTCCGGTTACGGGCCCATGCGCATTCGCGAAGAACTGGGTCAGCGCGGCTTGCAGCGGGATCAGGTGGAAGCCGCACTGCGTGAAGCGGACGTGGACTGGCAGGCGCACCTCGAAGATGTCTGGCGCAGGAAATTCGGTACGCCCCCAGCTGATGCCAAGGAACGCGCCAAGCAGGGTCGCTTCCTGGCCTATCGGGGCTATGCCATGGATGGGATCAACCGGGTGCTGAGTCGGGGGTAGGCAGCCTGTTCTGTTGGCCTTCGCTGTGCTCAGCGCCAACCTGCGGGGCAGTTGGGTAGGTTGGGTTGAGACGGTTTTATCGTCGAAGCCCAACACGGGCTCCAGGGTCTGTTGGGCTTCGCTGTGCTCAGCGCCAACCTACGGGCAACTGGGGTAGGTTGGGTTGAGACGGCTCTATCGTCGAAGCCCAACAGGGACTCCAGGGTCTGGATGCGTTGGGCTTCGCTGCGCTCAGCGCCAATCTACGGGGCAGCTGCGTAGGTTGGGTTGAGACGTCTCTATCGTCGAAGCCCAACAGAGACTCCGAGGTCTGGATGCGTTGGGCTTCGCTGCGCTCAGCGCCAACCTACGGGGCAGTTGGGTAGGTTGGGTTGAGACGGCTCCATCGTCGAAGCCCAACAGGGATTCCAGGGTCTGGATGCGTTGGGCTTCGCTGTGCTCAGCGCCAACCTACGTGGATAACCAATGCTCCGGGCGATTGAGTTCGTCCACCAGTTCGCGCAGGCGGCCGTAGTGGCGGCCATGGAAGTCGAAGGTGAGGCGCGTCAGGTGGGCGAATTCCGCTTCGTCGGCCTGGCCTTCGCCCGGGGCCAGCTGGGTGAAGCCCGGGGTGCGGCAAAGGTCGCCGAAATCCCTGCCCAATTGCTCCAGGCAGGCCGGGGTCACGGCGTGCTTGAGACGGATATGGAGCAGGCCGTCGCGTCGGCGGGTGGAGTGGTAGTTGCCATAGAAGCGCTCGATCTCGGCCGCGGCGGCCTCCGGTGAGCGTACCAGCCGGACCAGCTTGAGATCGGCGGGCAGGATGTAGCCTTCGTCCAGCAGATTGCGCTCTAGATAGGCCAGGGTATCGTCCCAGAAGTGGCCGTCGGGGGTATCCAGCAACACCAGCGGTACCAGCGGGCTCTTGCCGGTCTGGATCAGGGTGAGCACCTCGAAGGTCTCGTCCAGGGTGCCGAAGCCGCCGGGGCAGAGCACCAGGGCGTCCGCCTCCTTGAGGAAGAACAGCTTGCGCACGTAGAAGAAGTGGAAGGACAGCAGGTGATCCGTGCCTTCGATGGTGGGATTGGCGCGCTGTTCGAAGGGCAGGGTGATGTTGAAGCCCAGGCTGGCCTCGGGCCCGGCGCCCTCGTGGGCGGCGCCCATGATGCCGGCGCCGCCGCCGGTGATGACCATCATGTCGCGGCGGGCCAGGGCGCTGCCCAGTTCGCGGGCGAGGGTGTAGAGACCGTGGTCGATGCGGGTCCGCGCCGAGCCGAATACCGTGACCTTGCGCCGCCGGCGAAAGCGCTCCAGGGTACGGAAGGCCTGCTCCAGCTCCTTAAGGGTCTGCAGCATGATCTTGGCGTCCCAGCGCGCCGGATTGGTCTGCGCCATGCGCACCACCGTCACCAGCATTTCGCGATAGAGACCCAGGTTGGGGCTGCCGCCCGGCAGGGCGTGCTCCAGCAATTCGTCGATGCGCTGACCGAGATCGGCGGCGCTGGGCTCCACATGGCGGGCCAGGTAGCTGTCGTCGTTGTCCTCGGTCATGCCGCGACCCTCCGCTTACTTGCCCAGGCCGCAGTCGGCAGCCTGGAAGCGCTCGACCATGACCGGCTTGTTGGTCTGGTATTCGGTGAAGTCATAGACCAGGGTGGCGCCACGGGCCAGCAACTGGCGATAGCCGTTGTTCTGGCAGACGCTCTCGGCGAGCTGCACCCGCACCGTGGCCGGATTCTCGCGCATGCGCGCGGCATGCGCCGGGCGCACGCTGAGGTTGTTGACCAGCTGCTTGCCCTGCACGGTGTAGCCGCGGTCGAGGATGTCCTCGTTGATGGCGCGTGGCGTGCCCTGGCTGCTCTCGGTGGCTACCTTGCGCAGCATCTGGTTGAGCTCGTGGTCCTTGAGCGACTCGGCCGCCTGGACGGTGAAGGGCAGGGCGAGGGTCAGGGCGAGCAAAGCAAAACGAGGCATCGTGTTCTCCAGCGTAGAGGAGCCCGTTTCGACCGTGGTCGCGGGCGGGGGTTCGCAAGGCGTCTACGCAGGGTAACCTGCCTGGCCGCCGCGGGCATCCCGATCGCTCTGGTAAACTGCGCTTTTACCCGCGAGCCCGGCATGACCCCGATCAGCGATACCCCTCTGCATGCCGTGGCCCGTCTGCGCCAGGAGCGCCTGGCGCGCAGCATCAAGCCCTTCATCGCCCGGGGCTCGCGCATGGCGCGCTGCCCGAATTGCCGCCTGGCCCCCAGTCATTGCCTCTGCGACCTGCGCCCCCTGCGCCAGACCCACGCCGGCATGTGCCTGCTGATGCACGATGTCGAGCCGCTCAAACCGAGCAACACCGGTTGGCTGATCGCCGACGTGGTGGCCGATACCCACGCCTTCGGCTGGAGTCGCACGACGGTGGACCCGGGGCTGCCGGAGCTGCTGGCGCAGCCAGAATGGCAACCGCTGCTGGTGTTTCCTGGCGAATACACGGCCCCCGAGCGGGTGGTCGAGACCCTGCCGCTGGCACCCGGCCAGCGACCGCTGTTCGTCTTGCTGGATGCCACCTGGACCGAAGCGCGCAAGATGTTTCGCAAGAGTCCCTACCTGGACCGCCTGCCGGTGTTGAGTTTCCAGCCCACTGCTCTGTCGCGCTATCGCCTGCGGCGCTCCACCCGCGGCGAGCACCTCTGCACCGCCGAGGTCGCCGCCCTGTGCCTGGAACTGGCTGGCGAGGCGCCGGCCGGGCGGCTGCTGGAGGCCTATCTGGACGTGTTCAGCGAGCGCTACCTGGACGCCAAGCATCATCTGCCGCTGGCGGCGGACAGCCCAGCCAGTAGGCAACTGAAGGCCCTGCGGGATTAGTTGACCGGCTTGATCTCCACCGGCGCCTGGCGCGGCCAGAGCTGGGCGGCCAGCATGCCGGCGAACATCAGCATGCAGCCGAGGTAGCCACGACCGCTGAGGGCCTCGCCCAGCAGCCAGGCGCCGAAGAAGGCGGCGAATACCGCCTCCAGGGAAAAGATCACCGCCGCATGGGAGGCGATGGCGCCGCGCTGGGCGAACACCTGCAGGGTGTAGCCGATGCCGGCAGCGATCACGCCGCCATAGAGCAACTCGGGTAGGGCGAGGACGATCCCGGTCGACTGGATCGGCTCGAAGGCCAACGCCAACGCCAGGCTGAGGATCGTGCAGACCCCGAACTGCAGGATCGATAGCACCGTGGCGTCGTGACGACTGGAATAGTGTCCCACCAGCAGCACATGGACGCCCCAGGCCAGGGCGCCGGCCAGTTGCAGCAGATCGCCGGACGCCACTTGGAAGTTGTCGCCGATGCTCAGCAACCCCATGCCCACCACCGCCAGACTGGCGCCGATCCAGGTGCCCAGATGGCTGCGCTGGCCGAGCAGCAGTCCCAGCAGCGGCACCACGATGACATAGAGACCGGTGATGAAGCCGGAGTTGGTCACGCTGGTGAACAGCAGGCCGACCTGCTGCAGATTGATCCCCAGGGTCAGCACCAGGCCCATCAACAGGCCGCCCTTGAAGGTGTCGCGGGTCAGGCGCCGCTGGCGGCCATGGCGGCGCAGGTACAGCAGCAGCGGAAGAAGGGTGAGGGCACCCAGGGCGAATCTCAGGCCGGTATAGAGAAAGGGGCCGATGTGCTCCATGCCGCCGGTCTGGGCGATGAAGGCGCTGCCCCAGATGAGGGCGGTGAGCAGCATGAGCAGATCGGCACGCAGGGCGGCGCTGGGCATGGGCGTCTCTTGGGCAAAACGGCAACTGTGCCGCAAACCGCCGGGTCTTGCCTACCGTCCGCGGTCCGCCCGGCCTTGCTCCCGTCCGCGCCGTTGGGCATGCTTGCACGCAGCCCGGGCGCCAGGTACCTGGTCGATGCGGGCGCTCACGAAAACAAGGAAAGCTACACCATGGCGGCTGCCTACCAGATACTGATCGCCGACGATCATCCGCTGTTTCGCAGCGCCCTGCAGCAGGCCCTGACCCTCGGCCTGGGCGCCCAGGCACGGCTCACCGAGGTGGCCGACATCGCCGAGCTCCAGGCCTGCCTGGCCGAACGCACCGACTGGGATCTGGTCCTGCTCGACCTCAACATGCCCGGGGCCTATGGCTTTTCCGGATTGGTCCTCCTGCGTGGCCAGTATCCCCAGGTGCCGGTGGTAATGATCTCGGCCCAGGAAGAACCGGCGGTGGTGCAACGCGCCCGGGAATTCGGCGCCAGTGGCTTCATTCCCAAGTCCAGCGATCTGAGTACCCTGCAGCAGGCGGTCAGTCAGGTACTGGACGGTGATACCTGGTGGCCGCCGCAGGTGGAAGGTGCCGCCGCCCTGAGCGAGGAGGCCAAGGCCGCCAGTGCCGGACTCGCCAGTCTCACCCCCCAGCAATTCCGGGTGCTGACCATGCTCTGCGAAGGGCTGCTCAACAAGCAGATCGCCTTCGAGCTCAATGTCTCCGAGGCCACGGTCAAGGCCCATGCCACGGCCATCTTCCGCAAGCTCGGTGTCCGCACCCGCACCCAGGCGGCCCTGCTGCTGCAACAGCTGGAGAGCACCTCCAGCTGACTCAGGCGCTCTCGGCGCCTGAACCGGGCGCGACCGTCGACTTTCACTTTCTGGCAGCTGCCGTCCACCCGGATCGGCGGTTCGCCCCTGCTGGATGGAGCTTTCGGTGATCTCTCCCTACAAAGGCAAGACCGGTCTGCGCCGGGTCATCAACGCCACGGGCTATTCCCTGGCCGGGCTGCGCACGGCCTTTCGCCAGGAAGCGGCCTTTCGCTCACTGGTGGTGCTCAATGTAGTGCTGGTACCGCTGGCGTTCTGGTTGGACGTCAGTCGCGGCGAGCGGGCGCTGCTGGTGGCGGTCTGCCTGCTGTCGCTGGTGGTCGAGCTGTTCAACGCCGCCATCGAGGCAGTGGTGGATCGGATTTCCCTGGACTGGCACGAACTGTCGAAGAACGCCAAGGATCTGGGCAGCGCTGCGCAGTTCGTGGCCATGTTCATCATCGCCGCGGTCTGGGGCATCGTCCTGCTCGGTTGAGCAGGACCCCGATCAGAGGGTAGCGCCCAGGGTGGCACCCGCCGTGGTGTCGTCCGCGGCCAGGCCCTGTTCCAGCACGCTGGGCTGGGCCGAGTGGATGACCTTGTGGATGAAGTGCAGCTTGGCGATCACTGGCGCGGGCAGGGCGAAGGGATAGAAGTCCGGCTGGCCCATGCTGCGGGACAGTTCGTTGAGCATGGCTGCCAGTTCGATCCAGGCATTGGCGAAGCCAAGGAATTCGTCATCGCTGCGGTCCTCGGCCTCGTACAGCGCCTCACGGGTGAAGGGCTGGAAATCCAGCTGCAGGCTGCCGGCGTTCATGCCCAGGCTGGCAGCGGTGGCCAGGGTGTCCATCATGTGCAGGTAGTGCGCCCAGGTCTCCGCCCAGTCTTCCCAGGGGTGCATGGTGGCGTAGGCGCTGACGTACTGGCTTTCCCAGCCAGCCGGCGCCCCCTGCTTGTAGTGGCGCTGCAGGGCCTCGCCATAGTCGGCGCGCTCGTCGCCGAACAGGGCGCGGAAGGGCTCCTCCCAGGCGGTGCCGGCGACCAGACGATCGAAGTAGTAGTGACCCACTTCATGGCGGAAATGGCCGAGCAGGGTGCGATAGGGTTCGTGCATGTCGGCGCGGACCTTTTCCCGGTGGGCATCGTCCGCTTCGAGGATGTTCAGGGTGATGAGGCCATTGGCGTGCCCGGTGGTGGGGGTGCCGGTGGCATCGGGGGCGAGAAAGTCGAAGGCGAGTCCATGCTCGGCATCCTGGCTCTGGGGGATTACCTGCAGGCCCAGGCCCAGCAACTGGGCGACCAGTTGCCGCTTGGCCAGCTCCAGCTTGCGCCAGCGCTCGCCGTTGCCCTCGAAGGACAGATCCGGAATGGTGTGATTGAGCTGGCAGGCCACGCAGAAGTTTTCGCCCGATTCGGCCGGCACCAGCCAGTTGCAGGCGGCCGGGGTATCCAGGTTGGCGCAGCGACGATAGAGGCCGCTGCTGGCCTCTGGCAGCTGCCAGAGGCCGCCTTCGGCGGGCTGAATGGCCGTTGGCGTGCCCTGGTCCGGGGCGTAGCCGAGGGCATTGCCGCAGGCCAGGCATTCGCTGTTGGGAAAGAAGATGGCCTGGCCGCAGGTGCAGTTGGCGACCTTGCGCTGGACGGGCAGGGCGCGCAGGGCATTACGTTGCTGACGATTCGAACTGTAGCTTCCGAGAAAATTGCGCATGGGGCTGATACCTGGCGAGAGCGGCCGCGTCGGACGCCGGCGGGGCGCTGGCGTCTTGCTAGCGGATTAGTAGAGCGGCCCGACCCTGGAGTTCCGGGTTGTTCGTCGCCTGGCACCGCCGGCGAGGGCTCTAGGATAGGTCCCCGGACCGGCATGCGCCCCGCTGGCCGCGGCGGCCCGTGTTTGCGGTGGCGCATCCCGAGCGACACCACTACCCTAGGTTACCGGCGAGACCGGCACGCCTGCCTGGCCGTGCCTGCCGACTCGACCTTTTCGAACCCGCTTTCGTAGCCTGTCAGCCGTCCTCCGACCATGCCCCCGAACGCTTCCCGCAATGCCAGCGACATGACCGGCAGCTACCACGAACTCTGGAGTCCGCGGGGTGGCGTGCGGCCGCCCTGGCGGCGCTTCTACGGGCACCTGGCCGGACTGCGACCCGCCCAGCTCGACCAGCGCCAGGCCCTGATCGCGCGGCAGATCCAGGAAAACGGCGTGACCTACAACGTCTACGCCGATCCCAAGGGCAGCGACCGGCCCTGGGCGCTGGACCTGCTGCCGCAGCTGATCTCGGCGGAGGAGTGGGCGCCCCTGGCCGCCGGCGTGGCGCAGCGGGCGCGCCTGCTGAACCGGGTGCTGGGCGATCTCTATGGCGAGCAGCGCCTGTTGCACGAGCGGCTGCTGCCGCCGGAGCTGGTGTTCGGCCACAACAACTTCCTCTGGGCCTGCCAGGGGTTGCGTCCGCCGGGCGATACCTGGCTGCACGTCTATGCGGTGGATCTGGCCCGCGCGCCCGATGGCCGCTGGTGGGTGCTGGCCGATCGCACCCAGGCGCCGTCCGGCGCCGGCTATGCGCTGGAGAACCGCCACATCGTGGCGCGGGCCTTTCCCGACCTGCACCGCGACCTGCAGGTCCAGCCGCTCAACGGCTATTTCCAGGCCCTGCAGCGCACCCTGAGCACCGGGCTGGACATCGGCGAGGAGGCGCCGCTGGCAGTGCTGCTGACGCCGGGGCGTTACAACGAGACCTACTTCGAGCACCTCTACCAGGCCCGCCAACTGGGCTTTCCGCTGGTGGAAGGCCAGGACCTCACGGTGCGCGATGCCTGCCTCTATCTCAAGACCCTGAGCGGGCTGAGACGGGTCCATGCGGTCTTCCGCCGGCTGGACGACGACTTCTGCGATCCGCTGGAGCTGCGCACCGATTCGGCGCTGGGCGTGCCCGGTCTGTTGGAAGCGGTACGCCAGGGCAACGTCATCATGGCCAATGCCCTGGGCAGCGGGCTGCTGGAGTCGCCCGGCTTGCTGGGCTTCCTGCCCGGCGTCTGCCAGGCCCTGCTCGGCGAGACCCTGGCGCTGCCCTCCGTGGCCACCTGGTGGTGCGGCGAGACGCCGGTACGGGAAGCGGCCCTGGCACGCCTGGCGGAGCTGGTGATCAAGCCGGCCTATCCGGCCCAGGGCTTCGAGCCGGTGTTCGGCAAGGCGCTGGATACCGAGGGACTGGCCGAATTGCGCGCGCGCATCCTGGCCACGCCCCATGCCTATGTCGCCCAGGAGCGTATCCAGCTGTCCCAGGCGCCGGTCTGGCAGGGCGGTAGCCTGCAGTCGCGGGCCATCGGCATGCGCGTCTATGCGGTGGCCAGCGAAGACGGCTACTGGGTGATGCCCGGCGGCCTGACCCGGGTCGCCCATGAGGGCGCCGCGGTGGTGTCCATGCAGCGCGGCGGGTCGAGCAAGGACACCTGGGTACTGGGTGGCAGTCGCGCTGCCGCCGAAGTGCCCGGGGCGCGGGTGCTGGGGGTGCGCGACCTGGTGCGCAAGGACCCCTTCCTGCCCTCGCGCACCGCCGAAAACCTGTTCTGGTACGGTCGCTACAGCGAACGTTGCGAGGATGCCGCGCGCCTTCTACGGATCGTCCTGAGTCGCTACCTGGACGCCGACGACGGCGGGCCGGCGGTGCAGTCGGCCATCGATCTGGCCACGGCCCTGGAGTTGCTGCCGGCGGGTGGCCGGCTGGCCGAGCAGTTGCACGCCGCCCTGGGGCCGGGGGACTTTCCCAGCGGCCTGGGCGCCAATTTGCAACGGCTGCACTGGGCCGCGGCCCAGGTGCGCGGACGGCTGTCGCCGGAGAACTGGCGCGCCATCCGCGAGGTGGAGCGCGAGGCCCATGGCCTGGGCCAGGTGGGTAGCGAGCCGGGCGAAGCGTTGCAGAGTCTCAACCGCCTGGTGATGGCGCTGGCGGCGGTGGCCGGCTTCACCTTCGACGACATGACCCACGACGAGAGCTGGCGCTTTCTGATGATCGGCCGGCGCATCGAACGGGTGCAATTCCTCGCCGGCAGCCTGGCGCACTTTCTCGAAGGGGGCGCCACCTGGGACGCGGCGGGCCTGGAATGGCTGCTGGAGCTGGGCAACAGCATCATCACCTATCGCTCCCGCTACCAGGCGGCGCCCCAGCTGATCCCGGTGCTGGACCTGCTGATGCTGCACGAGCACAACCCCTATTCGATCCGCTTCCAGCTGCATGCGCTGATCAACGCCGTGGAGCACCTGGAACGTTACTACGGCCTGCCCCGCGATCCAGCGCTGCACGATGCCTACGACCGGCTGCGCCGCTTCGACCTCGCGACCCTGGAGAACACCCTGTTCGGCGACGCCGGCCGGATCGAGGTGCAGCAGGGCCTGGCGCGCCTGTTGCGACAGATCGCCGAGGCCAGCAGCCAGCTGTCCGAGCGGGTCATCTATCGCTGCTTCGCCCATGTCGATGCCGTCAGCCAGCGCACGGTGTCCATGTGATGAACCAGGTCCGCTATCGCATCCAGCATGACACCCACTATCGCTACGAGGCGCCGGTGTCGCTTTCCCAGCAGTTGCTGCACCTGCTGCCGCGCGACTGCGCCTGGCAGCGTTGCCTGTCCCGGCAACTGGCGATCCTGCCGCAACCGACCCAGCGCCAGGACGCCTGGGACGCCTTTGGCAATCCGCTGACGCGGCTGTCCTTCGAGCGCCCCCACGACGAACTCTATGTCGGCACCGAACTGGAGGTGGAGGTGGACTCCCGCGCCGGACTCAGGCTGGCGGATTCGCCCCCCTGGGAAGAGGTGCGCGACGGTCTGCGCTATCCCGCCGCCCGGGTCCCGTTGGACGTCCACCACTTCCGCTTCGAATCGCCGGCGGTGCCCCTGGGCGGCATCTTCGCCCGCTTCGCCGAGGACTGCTTTCCACCGGGTCGGCCGCTGCTGCTGGGCTGTCGGGCGCTGATGGAAAAGATCCACCGCGAATTCCGCTTCGACGCCACCGCCACCCAGGTGGCGACGCCGCTGCGCGAGGTGCTGGAGCACCGCCATGGCGTCTGCCAGGACTTCGCCCACCTGATGCTGGCCTGCCTGCGCGCCCTGGGGCTGGTGGCGCGCTATGTCAGCGGCTATCTGCTGACCCGTCCGCCACCTGGCAAGCCCCGGCTGATCGGCGCCGACGCCTCCCATGCCTGGATCAGCGTGCATTGCCCGCTGCAGGGCTGGGTCGACTTCGATCCCACCAACGACGTCCTGCCGGACCTGGAACACATCACCCTGGCCTGGGGCCGCGACTTCACCGACGTCTCGCCGCTGCGCGGAGTGATCCTTGGCGGCGGCGACCACGATCCGGTGGTCGAGGTGACGGTGACGCCGCTGTAGGTCTGGGTGGCAGACGCAAGGCCGATCGCGAAGTCGCCGGGCTATCCCCGGCCATGACGGAAGGCGTGAAGCGGCGTCGCCTACTCCAGACAAACCTTGATGCTGTCGGGTCTCATGGGCCCAGCTGCCTAGCGTCTTGATCTGGAAAGACTTTTTTAGAGCGCTGCACACTTATTGTATATACAGCAGGGATAACTGGATTTGGATCATTACCGATAACACCTGTTTCAGGCCTTTACAATGCGTCTGGAATAGGATCACGGCCATTTTAAGCGCTTGACAGTCGTCTCCCTCCTGGTTAAATGTATATACATTAACAAGAGGGATCCCTATGTCCTCCGCCTTCACTTCCCGCCTGTGGCGCCACGTCACCCTGTTCGATGGCCTGCAGACCCTGCCCAAGCCCATGGCGGTCTGGGTCAAGAACGACCAGATTGCCGGTGTCTGGCCGGAGTCCGAGTTTCGTACCGAGCTGGCCCCAGGGGTCGAGCGGACGGAAGTGGGTGGAGTGATGACGCCGGGCCTGGTGGATTGCCATACCCATCTGGTCCATGCCGGCCAGCGTGCCGGGGAATTCGAGCAGCGGTTGGAAGGGACGAGCTACGCCGAGATCGCCCGTGCCGGTGGTGGCATCCTCGGCACGGTGCGCGCGACGCGGGCGGCCAGCGAGGCCGAACTATTCGCCGTCGCCCGACCGCGCTTGCAGGCGCTGATCGACGAGGGCGTCACCACCGTGGAGATCAAGTCCGGCTATGGCCTGACGGTGGCCGACGAGCTCAAGCTGTTGCGGGTCGCCCGCCAGCTGGGCGAGGCGCTGCCGGTCCGGGTGATCACCACGCTGCTGGGCGCCCATGCCGTACCACCGGAATTCCAGGGCGATGCCGACGGCTACGTCGACCTGGTCTGCCAGGAGATGATCCCGGCCGCGGTGGCCGAGGGCCTGGCCGACGCGGTGGACGTCTTCTGCGAGGGCATCGCCTTTTCGCCGGCCCAGTGTGAGCGGGTATTCCTGGCGGCGCGCGAGCACGGCCTGCCGATCAAGGCCCATGCCGAGCAGCTGTCCAATCTGGGTGGCAGCGTCCTGGCCGCCCGCTTGGGCGCCCTGTCCACGGATCACGTGGAATACCTCGATGGAGCCGGGGTGCGCGCCATGGCCGCCGCCGGCACCGTCGCCGTGCTCCTGCCCGGTGCCTTCCTGATGCTGGGCGAAACCCAGCACCCGCCGGTGGAATTGCTGCGGCGGTACGGGGTGCCCATGGCCCTGGCCAGTGACGCCAATCCCGGCACCTCACCGCTCTATCTGCCGACCCTGATCGCGCACCTGGGCTGCACCCTGTTTCGCCTCACGCCCCGCGAGGCCTTGGCCGGCATGACCGCCCACGCCGCCCAGGCCCTGGGGCGCCCGGAGCTGGGCCGTATTCAGGTGGGCGCCCCGGCGGATCTCTGCCTGTGGGACATCGGTCAGCCGGCGGAGCTGGCCTATGAGGTGCGTCCGGGGCGCCTGCGTCAGCGCGTCTTCGGCGGGGAGGTGCAGCATGTTCGCTGATCACCAGACCCTGGAAGGCTGGACCGGCCGTACCGATCCGGAAGCCGACGCCTTGCGCTGGCACCAGTGCATCCAGCCGCTGGCCGCGGACAGCGCGCCGGGTATGGCGCTGCTGGGTTTCGCCTGCGACGAGGGGGTGCGGCGCAATCAGGGTCGCACCGGCGCTGCCGAGGGGCCCTTAGCTCTGCGGCGCGCCCTGGCCAATGTCGCCTGGCAGCGGCAGGGCCCGGCCTATGACGCCGGTGATGTCCGCTGCGCCGACGGCGATCTGGAAGGCGCCCAGACGCGCCTGACCGGGGCCGTGTGCGATCTGCTGGACGGCGGTCATCTGCCGCTGGTGCTGGGCGGCGGCCACGAGGTGGCCTGGGCCAGTTGGTCGGGCCTGGCGCTGCACCTGGCCAAGACGCTACCCAGGCCGCGCATCGGCATCGTCAATTTCGATGCCCACCTGGACCTACGCGATCCGGCGCGGGGGCCCACCTCCGGTACGCCCTTCGCCCAGATCGCCGCGCACTGCGCCCATCGCGATTGGCCCTTTCGCTATGCCTGCCTGGGCCTGAGCCTGGCGGCCAACACTCGCACGCTGCTCAGGCGTGCCGCGGAGCTGGATGTGCTGATCCGCGAAGACCATGAGATTCGCGAGGCCAGCCTGGAACGGATCGGCGCCGAGCTGGACGCCTTCGTCGCCGGCTGCGATGCCCTCTATCTGACCTTCGACCTGGATGTGCTGCCGGCGGGCGAGGCGCCCGGGGTCAGCGCCCCCGCCGCTCATGGCGTGGGTATCGCACTGCTGGAACCCCTGATCCGCCGGCTCAAGGCCAGTGGCAAGTTGCGCCTGGCCGACGTGGCCGAACTCAATCCCGCACTCGACCAGGATAGCCGTACGGCCCGGGTCGCGGCGCGGCTGATCCATACCCTGGCACTGGACCTCTAGGGCCTGCCGCGAACAACAAGAGAGGAAGATCCCATGACCCGTTTTCGTGAAGGTGAGATTCGCGCCCCCCGCGGCACCCAGCTCAATGCCAAGAGCTGGCTGACCGAGGCGCCGCTGCGCATGCTGATGAACAATCTCGATCCCGCGGTCGCGGAAAATCCCCAGGAGCTGGTGGTCTACGGCGGCATCGGCCGCGCGGCGCGCAACTGGGAGTGCTACGACAGGATCGTCGAGAGCCTCAAGGCGCTGGGTGACGACGAAACCCTGCTGGTGCAGTCGGGCAAGCCGGTCGGGGTGTTCAAGACCCACGCCGACGCCCCGCGCGTGCTGATCGCCAACTCCAACCTGGTGCCGCACTGGGCCAGCTGGGAGCACTTCAACGAACTGGATGCCAAGGGCCTGGCCATGTACGGCCAGATGACCGCCGGCAGCTGGATCTACATCGGCAGCCAGGGCATCGTCCAGGGCACCTACGAGACCTTTGTCGAGGCCGGGCGCCAGCACTATCAAGGCGACCTGCGCGGACGCTGGGTGCTGACCGCCGGCCTGGGTGGCATGGGCGGTGCCCAGCCCTTGGCCGCGACCCTGGCCGGTGCCTGCTCCCTGAACATCGAGTGCCAGCAGACCAGCATCGACTTCCGCCTGCGCAGCCGCTATGTCGACGAGCAGGCCACCGACCTCGATGACGCCCTGGCGCGTATTGCCCGCTACACCGAGGAAGCCAAGACCCGCGAAGGCAAGGCCATTTCCATCGCCCTGCTGGGCAATGCCGCCGAAATCCTTCCGGAACTGGTCCGCCGTGGCGTGCGCCCGGATATGGTCACCGACCAGACCAGCGCCCATGACCCGCTCAATGGTTATCTGCCGATCGGCTGGAGCTGGGCCGAATACAAGGATCGCGCGGTCACCGATCCGGCGGGCGTGGTCAAGGCCGCCAAGCAATCCATGGCCGCGCATGTGCAGGCCATGCTCGACTTCCAGAAGATGGGCGTCCCCACCTTCGACTACGGCAACAACATCCGCCAGATGGCCCAGGAAGCCGGCGTCGCCGATGCCTTCGCCTTCCCGGGCTTCGTGCCGGCCTATATCCGCCCGCTGTTCTGCCGCGGCATCGGTCCCTTCCGCTGGGCCGCGCTGTCGGGCGATGCCGAGGACATCTATCGCACCGACGCCAAGGTCAAGGAACTGATCCCCGATGACGCCCATCTGCACCGCTGGCTGGACATGGCCCGCGAGCGCATCGCCTTCCAGGGCTTGCCGGCGCGCATCTGCTGGGTCGGCCTGGGCCTGCGCGCCAAGCTGGGCCTGGCCTTCAACGAGATGGTGCGCAGCGGCGAACTCAAGGCACCCATCGTCATCGGCCGTGACCACCTGGACTCCGGCTCGGTATCCAGCCCCAATCGCGAGACCGAGGCCATGCGGGACGGCTCCGATGCCGTTTCGGACTGGCCACTGCTGAACGCCCTGCTCAACACCGCCAGTGGCGCCACCTGGGTCTCGCTGCACCACGGCGGCGGGGTAGGGATGGGCTTCTCCCAGCATTCCGGGATGGTCATCGTCTGCGACGGCACCGACGCCGCCGCCGCCCGCATCGCCCGGGTGCTGCACAACGACCCGGCCACCGGGGTGATGCGCCACGCCGACGCCGGCTATGACATCGCCATCGACTGTGCCCGCGAGCAGGGCCTGAATCTGCCCATGCTCAAGGGCTGAGCAACCTGGCGCCGGTGGGTAGCACCGGCGCGCCGTTCCCGACAACAACAAGAGCGCCGTCCTGCGGCGCGGTGGAGCGCGACCCATGGCAAAGACCGGTACCCCCGTGATCGAGCGCCGCTCGATCGATTTCATCCCCGAGGCCGAGCGTCACGGCCGGCTCTACAGCCAGTTCACCCTCTGGCTGGGCGCCAATCTGCAGATCACCGCCATCGTCACGGGTGCCCTCGCCGTGGTCCTGGGGGGCGACGTATTCTGGTCGCTGATCGGGCTGTTCATCGGCCAGTTGCTAGGGGGCGGGGTGATGGCCTTGCACGCCGCCCAAGGTCCGCGGCTCGGCCTGCCGCAGATGATTTCCAGTCGGGTACAGTTCGGCGTCTATGGCGCGGCGATCCCCATCGTGCTGGTGTGCCTGATGTACCTGGGTTTCACCGCCACCGGTACCGTGCTGTCCGGCCAGGCGATCGCGCAACTGGTCGGCATCAGCGACAGCGCCGGCATCCTGGTCTTTGCCGCCTGCATCGTGGTGGCCACGGTGCTGGGCTACCGCGTGATCCACTGGGTCGGTCGGCTGGCCAGCGTGCTGGGCATCCTGGCCTTCTGCTATCTGTTCGCCCGGCTGATCAGCCTCGGTGACCTGGGCGCCTTGTTGCAGATCCGCCATTTCAGCTGGGCATCCTTTCTGCTGGCCGTGTCCTTGGCCGCCTCCTGGCAAATCGCCTATGGCCCCTATGTGGCGGACTATTCGCGCTACCTGCCGAGCGCGACCTCCAGCTGGAAGACCTTTGCTGCGGTAGGGGCCGGTTCGGTACTCGGCGCCCAGGCGGCCATGATCCTCGGTGTGCTGGCTGCAGCCCTGGCGAACGGGCAGTTCGCCGGGCGCGAGGTGGCCTACATCGTCGGCCTTGGCGGCAGCGGTGTGACCGCGGCGTTGCTGTACTTCAGCATCGCTTTCGGCAAGATCACCATTTCCACGCTCAACTCCTATGGCAGCTTCATGTGCATTGCCACGGTGATCAGCGGCTTTCGTGGTCATCTGGAGGTTTCGCGGCTGCAGCGCCTGGGCTTCGTGCTCGTCATCGTCGGGGCCGCCACCCTGGTGGCGCTGTTGGGCCAGCAAGAATTCCTCGGTGCCTTCAAGTCCTTCATCCTCTTCCTGCTGACCTTCTTCACGCCCTGGAGCGCGGTCAACCTGGTGGACTACTACGCCATCAATCACGGTCGCTACGACCTGGCAGCCCTCGCCGATCCGAACGGACGTTACGGCCGCTGGAACCCTGCCGGCCTGCTCGCCTATGGCGTCGGGGTGCTGATCCAGCTGCCGTTTCTCTCGACCAAGCTCTACACCGGCCCGCTGGTGGCACACCTGGGTGGTGTGGACATCTCCTGGATCATCGGCCTCTTGGTGCCGGCGATCCTCTATTACCTGCTTGCCCGTCGCCACGCGCTGCAGAGCGCACGACCGGTCGCAGCCTGAATGCCCTTGATCAATGCCGGCGTCCCGATGGCCCGGCTCTGGAGTCCTAGATGAACACCCTGACCCTGAAACCTGGCACCCTCGACCTGGCCCAGCTGCGCCAGGCCTATCGGCAGCCGCTGCGCGTCGAGCTGGATCCGGCCGCTCATGCCGCCATCGACGCCAGCGTGGCCTGCGTGGGAAGCATCCTGGCCGAAGGCCGGACCGCCTATGGCATCAACACCGGCTTCGGCCTGCTGGCCTCGACGCGGATCGCGCCGGCGGATCTGGAAAAGCTGCAGCGCTCCCTGGTGCTGTCCCATGCCGCCGGCGTGGGCGAGGCCCTGGACGATGACCTGGTGCGGCTGATCATGCTGCTCAAGGTCAACAGCCTGGCCCGCGGTTTCTCCGCCATTCGCCGCCAGGTCATCGAGGCGCTGATCGCCCTGATCAATGCCGAGGTCTATCCGCACATCCCGCTCAAGGGCTCGGTGGGGGCCTCGGGTGACCTGGCGCCGCTGGCGCACATGTCGCTGGTGCTGATCGGCGAGAGCAAGGCCCGCTACCGGGGCCAGTGGCTGCCGGCCCGCGAGGCGCTGGCAGTGGCGGGCCTGGCGCCCCTGACCCTAGCGGCCAAGGAGGGCCTGGCGCTGCTCAATGGCACCCAGGTGTCCACCGCCTATGCCTTGCGCGGCCTGTTCGAGGGTGAAGACCTGTTCGCCGCGGCCACGGTCTGCGGCGGCTTGAGCGTCGAGGCCATGCTCGGTTCCCGGGCGCCCTTCGATGCGCGCATCCATGCCGCGCGGGGCCAGCGTGGCCAGATCGACGTGGCCGCGGCCTATCGCGAACTGCTCACCGACAGCAGCGAGGTGTCCCGCTCCCATGCCAATTGCGACAAGGTCCAGGATCCCTATTCGCTGCGCTGCCAGCCCCAGGTGATGGGCGCCTGCCTGACCCAGCTGCGCCAGGCCGCCGAGGTGCTGGAGGTGGAGGCCAATGCCGTGTCCGACAATCCCCTGGTGTTCGCCGAGGAGGGCGACGTCATCTCCGGCGGCAATTTCCACGCCGAGCCGGTGGCCATGGCCGCCGACAACCTGGCCCTGGCGCTGGCCGAGATCGGCGCCCTGTCGGAGCGGCGCACCTCGCTGATGATGGACCGGCACATGTCCCAGCTGCCGCCCTTCCTGGTGGAGAACGGCGGGGTCAATTCCGGCTTCATGATCGCCCAGGTCACCGCCGCGGCCCTGGCCAGTGACAACAAGGCGCTGGCCCATCCGGCCAGCGTCGACAGCCTGCCCACCTCGGCCAACCAGGAAGACCACGTGTCCATGGCGCCCAACGCCGGCAAGCGGCTGTGGGCCATGGCCGAGAACGTGCGCGGCATCCTCGCCATCGAGTGGCTGGGTGCTTGCCAGGGCCTGGACTTCCGGCATGGCCTGAAGAGTTCGGAACGCCTGGAAAGGGCGCGCAGCCTCTTGCGCGAGCAGGTGCCCTACTACCAGGAAGACCGCTTCTTCGCCCCCGACATCGAGGCGGCCAGCGCGCTGCTGGCCAGCGGTTGCCTGAACGCGCTGGTCACGCCGCGGCTGCTGCCGAGTCTCTGAGGATGACGCGGTCCGGCAGCCAGAGCGCCGGACCGCGCGTTATCATCGGCTTCCCATTTTCCGGCCCGGAGCTCGCGTGAGCAGCACGACACCCCCACGCTACAAGGTGATCGAGGACTTCCTGCTCGAACGCATCCAGGGTGGTGCCTACCCGGTGCATCACCAGATCCCCACCGAGGAGCAGCTGGCGCGGGATTTCGCCGTCAGCCGCATGACCGCCAACAAGGCCATCACCCGCCTGGTGCAGCAGGGCTACCTGACGCGCCAGGCCGGCCTCGGCACCTTCGTCATCGAGCGCAAGGCCGAGTCCTCGCTGCATGAGGTGATGAACATCGCCGCCGAGGTGCGCGCCCGAGGGCATGCGTATTCCAATGAGGTGCTGCGCAGCGAGGCCATCGCCGCCGACGACGAGGTGGCCTTGCGCCTGGGGCTGCGGATCGGAAGCCAGGTGTTTCACAGCATTCTGGTACATCGCGAGAATGGCCTCCCCATCCAGTTGGAAGACCGCTATGTCAATCCGCGCTGGGTTCCGCACTACCTGGAAAGCGACTTCAGCCGCCAGACGCCCAACGAGGTGCTGGTGACCAGCTGTCCGATCAGCGATGTAGAGCACATCGTCGAGGCGGTGCTGGCCAGCGCCCAGACCGCCCGCTGGCTGGAGATCGCCGAGGGGGCGGCCTGCCTGTCGATGATCCGCCGGACCTGGTCGGACGAGCATCTGGTCAGTTACGTGCGGCTGTTGCATCCGGGCGACAGGTACAAGCTGAGCTCGACGACCCGGCATCGCTGAGGGGCGTGGCGTGAGGAGGGGTGTTGGCTGCGCTGCGCTCAGCCCAACCTACGAGGACATCGCCTGCGTCGTACCGCCCCCTCTTACCTGGGGAGAGGGGGCTCGGTATCGCTGTTGGGCTTCGCTGTGCTCAACCCAACCTACGAGGACATCGCCTGCGCCTTACCGCCCCCTCTCCCCTTGGGAGAGGGCTGGGGTGAGGGTAGCCCCTGCAGCCAACGCTCAGAGCTTGCCTACCAGGGCCACGGCGTCCTGTTTGGTCTGGTCGCGCGAAGCCTGGTCGACATCGGCACCGAACAGGGTCTTTTCCACCACCACGGTGTGCATCCGGTCGATGCCGACCATCTCGCACCAGGTGCGCAGATAGGACTCCTGGTGCTCCTGGCGATCCAGGGCCGCGCCGCGGGCGGCGATCACCAGCGCCTGGCGGCCGCCGAGCAGGCCGTTGAGGCCGCGGTCGTCGAAGGTGAACAGCAGGTCCTTCTGGCTGACCACGTCGAACAGCTGCTTGAGCTTGTAGGGGATGCCGAAATTCCAGCAGGGCACGCCGAACACCAGCACATCGGCGGCCTTGAAGCGCTGAGCCAGTTCCTTGGCCACCTTCCAGGCGTGCTCCTGCTCGCCGCTGAGGGACTCGCCCTGGATGCCGGCGTACTTGGCGTCGAGGATGGGACCGTCGAATTCCGGCAGGTCGCAATGCCAGGCGTCGAGGGTATCGACCTCGGCGTCGGGGTGTTTGCCCTGCCAAGCCTCGATGAAGGCCGTGGCGACTTCCAGCGAGGCGGAGCGATCCTGGCGGGGCGAACCTATCACGTGCAACAGACGGGGCATGGCAGATCCTTGGAGGATGGGGATTGCGATAACTATAAGCGTCTCGCTGGGGTGCGCCAACGTCGGATAGGGTGTGCCGATGGATGGTCTGGGAGGCGGTTCCTGGCGTGACGATGGGTGTTGGGCGGGCCCTCACCCCAACCCTCTCCCAGAGGGAGAGGGGGTGGTTTGGTGTGGGCGGGAGGCTGCGCTCCTCGTAGGGTGGACAACGGCGCAGCCTTGTCCACGCGTTCGGCATGGGCACAGGTGGAAAACGCTGCGCGGTTTTCCACGCTACGGCTGCGATTTGGCGCGGGCCCTCACCCCAGCCCTCTCCTGGAGGAAGAGGGGGCGGTTTGGTGTGGGCGAGATGCTGCGTGCGTGTCGGGTGGACAACGGCGCAGCCTTGTCCACGCGTTTGGCATGGGCACAGGTGGAAAACGCTACGGCTGGGCGAGGCTACGTAGGTTGGGTTGAGCGCAGCGAAGCCCAACAACCATCCATCCCCGCCTCAGGCCGAACCGGCCTCGGTGCGCAGGGCCGGACCACGCAGGCCGAGCAGGGTGTCCACCACCAGGAACAGCAGCAGGCTGCCGCCCAGCACCGGCAGGCTCAGGCCGAGCAGCACGGCCGTCACCGGCACCAGCAGACGCGGCAGCGGCGGCAGCTGGCGCCAGAGGGCGATCAGGCCGGGTTGTGCCGGATCGCGGCTGGGGCGGCGGCGCCACCAGAGCAGATAGCCCCAGACGGTCATGACCAGCAGGCCGAGGGCGATGGCCACCAGCACCAGCTGGTTGGCCAGACCGAACAGCACGCCCATATGGGCATCGATCCCCCAGCGGGTCAGCTTGGCCGGCAGCGAGTACTGGGCGAAGCGCACCTGGTCTACCACCTGGAGGCTGGTCGGATCGACGGCGACGGCGTCCACCTGGGTCGGCCAGCGGCGGTCGATCTCGCTGACCGTCCAGGCCTTGTCGGCGCTACGGGCCGGACGGATCTCCAGCTTGCCTGCGTCGATGCCGGCGGCGCGGGCGCTGGCCAGTACCCGGTCGAAGGTGGCTGGATCCTGCGGCGGCGCCATGGTCATGTGCATGGCGCCATGGCCGTGGTGCTCAGCGTGCTCGTCGTGGGCCATGGCCGGTGCCGGTGCGCTGCCCAGGGCGGTCTTCACGCTGGGCGTGGACCAGCCATAGTGGGCGCGCAGCACGCCGATGTTGTCGCCGGCGAAGCGCGACCAGGTCAGGCCGGTGGCGGAGAGGAACAGCAGTCCGCCCAGCAGCCAGACGCCGGTGCTGGCATGCAGACCGCGCAGCCCTCGGGCCGGGCGGCGCTGGCGGCGCCGCACCAGCCACAGCGTGAGACCGCCGAGGGCCGCGACCCACAGCCAGGAGGCGGCCAGCTCGCTGTAGAGGCGGCCGGGTTCGCCCAGCAGCAGGCTACGGTGGAACTGATCGATGGCGGTGCGCAGCGGCAGGATGCCGCTGGTGCCATAGACGGTCAGGTCGCCACGGATGGCGCCGGTGACCGGATCGACGAAGAGGGCGCGATGGGCCGATTCGCCCAGGGACGGATCGTTGAACATCACCCGGGTGGTGTCGCCCGCCGCAGGGGCGGGACGTACCGCGCCCAGGGTCAGGGCCGGACCGGCGACGGCCTGGGCGGCGCGGACCTGCTCGGCCAGTGGCAGGGCTTCGCCACGGCTGGGGGTGTGCAGGGCCTCGGCATAGAGGCGCGCTTCCAGTTGCGGCGTGAGGGCATAGAGCAGGCCGCTGGCGGCGGCCACCAGCAGAAAGGGACCGACGAACAGGCCGATGAGGAAATGCAGCCGCGCCAGCAGTTGCAGCAGCGGCCCCGGCGCCTTGGCGGCCGGAGCGGAGGGGTGCGAAGTCATAGCGTTCACCACGGAGCGACGCGTGGCCAGCGAGGGGCCACGCGCGGGATTACGAAAAGAGAGGACAGCCGTCTTTCGTCGCCGAGGTGTCAGGGCGCCTGGGGATGGAGCGTGGAGCGTCGCGCGCGGGGTGGGGGCGGCAGTGCGCTCTGGTAGCGACGGCGATGGGGATCGCCAGGGCGCAGCAGCCATTGCAGGGCGACGGCCAGCAGGGTGGCGAGGAACAGGGTGGCGGCGAAGACGCAATCACCCGTGGGCGAGAGGGTCGTCACGCTGCCGCCCGGGAGGCCCGCGTGCATGCCGGCCATGTCATCACCCTGGACGACCTGAGCATGCAGGCCGTGATGGTGCTCGTGCACCTGGCCAAGGGATGGCAGGACCGGCAGGGTGAGACGTGCCAGCATCTGACCATGGCCCAGGGCGCAGACGAGTCCGTTCAACAGGATGCAGGCGAGCAGCATCCAGGCGAGCGAAGCGCGCGGGAAACGGACGGTTTTCATGGCTGGGACTGTATCATCGTCGCGAGCGGCGCACAGCCCGGCCGGCGCGGCCCTGCGCCGAAATGTCGCGCCCCGCCCGCTGCCGAAGAGACCAAACACCGCCATGAGCCAAGCGCCTTCCATCAGCCTGGAACGGATCACCGCCGCGGATGACGAGACGCTGGGCTTCCTGCTGGCGAGCTATCGCGAGCTGTTCGGTAGCCGTATCGAGGCGACGACCCTACCCCCGGATCTACAGGGCTTCGCCGACCACTATGGGGCAGGTCGCGGCTGCCTGCTGATCGCCCGAGGTGCCGCCGGGGAGCCCCTCGGCAGCATCGCCTACCGGCCCTACGACCGGCGCTTTCCGCAGCTGGCCTATCCTGGCGAGCGGGTGGTGGAGGTGGTGCGGCTGTATGTGGCGCTGCAGCAGCGTCGCCAGGGCCTGGCGCGACGGCTGTTCAGGGCGCTGCTGGCCCAGGCGCGGCAGGAGGCGGTCGACCGCCTCTATCTGCACACCCACCCCTTCCTGCCCGGGGCCGAGGCTTTCTGGCTCGGCCAGGGCTTCCGGGTCGTCGAACGGGAGACGACCCTGCCCTGGCAGACCATCCATCTGGATCGACGGCTGGACAGCCCTCAGGCGTCCGCCGGCCCGCGACAGAGCAGATAGGTATCCATGATCCAGCCGTGTTCTTCGCGCGCGGCACTGCGCACCTGGTGGATCTCTTCAGCCACCTCCTGCAGTGGTCCGGCGATGAGGATCTCGTCCGCCGTGCCGACATAGGCGCCCCAGTAGATGTGCAGGCCGGGCTCATCCAGGCGGCGATAGGCCTCGTGGGAATCGAGCATCACCACCAGGCTGTCCAGGTGCGCGGGAAAGCGCTCCAGGCGCCGGCCGGGGGTGATCTCCAGGGCCTGGCCGATGCGATTGAGCGGCACCCGGTGGCGCGCGGCCAGGGCCTGGACGCTTGAGATGCCGGGGATCACCTCGTAGTCGAAGTCCAGCCGGCCGTCGCGCCGGATCGCCGCTAGGATGCGCAGGGTGCTGTCGTACAGCGCCGGATCGCCCCAGACCAGGAAGGCGCCGCATTCGTCGTCCGCCAGCTCGTGCTCGATCATCTGTTCCATCAACGCCTGCTTGGCGGCATTGAGGTCGTCCACCGCCTGGCGATAGTCGCCTTCGCGGCGGCGCTCGGGGATGGGCGCGGTGACGAAACGATAGTCCGCTTGGCGGATGTGGCGTGCGCAGATGGTCTCGCGCAGGTGGATCAGGCTGTCCTTTTCCGTGCCCTTGTCGAACAGGAAGAAGGTACTGGCGCGATTGAGGGCGGCGATGGCCTGGAGGGTGAGGTAATCGGGATCGCCGGCGCCGATGCCGATGACCAGCAGGGTTTTCATGGGGTGGCCTCGATGGAAGGAGCAGCGCCCAGTGTAACCAGGGATGTCTCTTCGGTAGAGCCGTCCGTGAGCGTCATGCTAGTTTCGACCGGTTTGCCCGCTCACAGGCAGGGACGGAGGGGATAGGGATGACGATGACGGCGACCTGGCGACGCATACCCCGTGGCGTCTGGATTCTGGGTGGCGTGAGCCTGTTCATGGATATCTCCTCGGAGATGATCCACAGCCTGCTGCCGCTGTTCCTGGCTACCGGTCTGGGCCTGAGCGTGCTCTATATCGGCATCCTCGAAGGGGTGGCCGAGGCGACCGCGCTCATCACCAAGATCTTTTCCGGCGTACTTAGCGACTACCTGGGCAAGCGCAAGGGCCTGGCGGTGCTGGGCTATGGCCTGGGCGCCCTGAGCAAGCCGCTGTTCGCCCTGGCCAGTGGTGCCGGCCTGGTGTTCGGCGCGCGCTTCCTGGATCGCATCGGCAAGGGCATTCGCGGCGCACCGCGCGACGCCCTGGTGGCCGACGTCACGCCGCCGGAGATCCGCGGTGCCGCCTATGGCCTGCGCCAGTCGCTGGATACCCTCGGTGCCTTTCTCGGCCCGCTGCTGGCGGTGGGGCTGATGCTGCTCTGGGCCAACGATTTCCGCGCGGTGTTCTGGGTGGCGGTGATCCCCGCCTTCATCGCCGTCGCCTTGCTGTATTTCGGCCTGGAGGAACCCAAGGCGGCCATCGTCCAGGCGCGCACCAATCCGCTCACCCGCAGCCAGCTGCGCAAATTGCCGGCGGCCTTCTGGCAAGTGACGCTGCTTGGTGGTGTCTTCACCCTGGCGCGCTTCAGCGAGGCCTTCCTGGTGCTCAAGGCCGAGCAGGTGGGCGTACCCCTGGCGCTGGTGCCGCTGGTGATGGTGGGCATGCACCTGGTGTTCTCACTGTCGGCCTATCCACTGGGGGCGCTGTCCGACCGGGTCAGCCATTGCGCGCTGCTGGCTTGGGGGCTGGTGCTGCTGATCCTGGCCGACCTGGCGCTGGCCTTCAGCAGCGGCTGGATCGGGCTGGCCCTGGGCATCCTGCTCTGGGGCCTGCACATGGGCATGACCCAGGGCCTGCTCGCCGCCATGGTCGCCCGCACCGCCCCGGCCGAGTTGCGCGGCACCGCCTTCGGCCTGTTCAACCTGGTCAGTGGCATCGCCCTTTTGCTGGCCAGCACCATCGCCGGCGCGCTCTGGCACTTCCTCGGCTCCGCCGCCACCTTCCAGTTCGGTGCCCTGGCGGCGACGCTGACGCTGCTGGTGCTGGCGGCCTGCCGCCGCAGCGTGGCACCGCCGGCAGGCTAGTCGAACAGGGGCCGCAGATAGGGCGCCGTGGGGCTGGCGGGATCCTCCGCCACTGCCCGCGGCGTGCCACTGGCGACGATGCGGCCACCCGCCGTGCCGGCGCCGGGGCCGATGTCGATCAGCCAGTCGCTGCCGGCCACCACCTGCAGGTTGTGCTCCACCAGCACCACCGTGTTGCCTTCGTCGACCAGGCCGTGCAGCTGGCGCATCAGGCGCTCCACGTCGGCCGGGTGCAGACCGGTAGTGGGTTCGTCCAGCACATAGAGGGTGGTGCCTCGGCTGGTGCGCTGCAGTTCGGTGGCCAGCTTGATGCGCTGAGCCTCGCCGCCGGAGAGTTCGGTGGCCGGCTGGCCCAGGCGCAGATAGCCCAGGCCGATGTCGGCCAGCACCCGCAGCGCGCGCGCCACCGGGGCTTCCTCGGCGAAGAAGGCCAGGGCCTCGTCCACCGTCAGATGCAGCACCTCGGCGATGGTCTTGCCCTGCCAGCGCACCTCCAGGGTCTCGGGGTTGTAGCGCGCGCCCTGGCAGGTGGGGCAGGCGGCATAGACGCTGGGCATGAACAGCAGTTCGACGCTGACGAAGCCCTCGCCCTCGCAGGTCGGGCAGCGGCCCTTGGCGACGTTGAAGGAGAAGCGTCCGGCGTCGAAGCCTCGTTCCTGCGCCTCGGGGGTGGCGGCGAACAGCTTGCGCACCCCGTCGAACAGGCCGGTGTAGGTGGCCAGGTTGGAGCGTGGGGTGCGGCCGATGGGCTTCTGGTCCACCGGTACCAGCCGGCGGATGCCGCCGAGGCCACCGACTACCTGGCCGGTGGTGGCGGGCAGGGCATCGCCGTCCAGTTCCGGGGCTTCGTCGCCATCTTCGGCGGCGCGCTGGCCCAGTTCGGCGCCCACCAGTTCCAGCAGCGCCTGGCTGACCAGGCTGGACTTGCCCGAACCGGAGACCCCGGTCACCGCCGTCAGGCAGCCCAGCGGAAAGGCGGCGTCCAGCCCCTTGAGATTGTTGCGGGTGACCCCGGCCAGCCGCAGCCAGCCCTGGGGTTCAAGGGGCGGCCGGGTCTCGCGTTGCGGCGCGGCGAACAGATAGCGCGCCGTCACCGACTCCTCGACCTCGGCCAGACCGGCGGGCGGGCCGCTGTAGAGTACCTGGCCACCGCCTTCGCCGGCCGCGGGACCGACATCCACCAGCCAGTCGGCGCGCTTCATGGTGGCCAGGTCGTGCTCCACCACGAACAGCGAATTGCCCTGGGCCTTGAGGCCGTCGAGGGCTTCCAGCAGCGACTCGCCATCGGCCGGATGCAGGCCAGCGGAAGGCTCGTCCAGCACATAGACCACGCCGAACAGCTGGGACACCAGCTGGGTGGCCAGGCGCAGGCGCTGCAATTCACCGGAGGAGAGGGTGGTGGTGCTGCGCTCCAAGGCCAGATAGCCAAGGCCCAGGCGGGTGAGGGTCTGCAGTCGTTCCAGCAATTCGCTGGCCATGCGCTGGGCGGCCAGGCGTTTCTCCGGCGAGAGATCGGGGGTACGGCGCACGTCCGGGGCACTGGCGTGATCGCTGCCGCCGGCGGCCTTGCGCCGGGCGCGATCCTGCTTACCGGCCTTGGCGTCCAGCACGCCCCTGTCCTGGGTGTCGTCGAAATCCCCCGCGGCCACCCGGCGCAGCAGCACGCTCAGGTCATCCAGCGGCAGGCGTGACAGCTCGCCGATGTCCAGGCCGGCGAAGGTCACCGAGAGCGCCGCCCGGGTCAGCCGCTTGCCGTGGCACAGCGGGCAGGTCTGGCCGATCATGAAGCGCGCCGCGCGCTGCTTCATCTTGGCGCTCTGGGAGTTGGCGAAGGTGTGCAGCACATGGCGCCGCGCCCCGGTGTAGGTGCCCTGGTAGCTGGGTTCGGCCTTGCGTTTGAGGGCGGCGCGGGTCTGTTCGGGGGTGAGGCCTGCATAGACTGGGACGGTGGGCTGCTCCTCGGTGAAGAGGATCCAGTCACGCTGCTTCTGTGGCAGGTCGCGCCAGGGGATGTCGACGTCATAGCCGAGGGTGACCAGGATATCGCGCAGATTCTGCCCGCCCCAGGCGGTAGGCCAGGCGGCGATGGCGCGCTGGCGGATGGTCAGCGACGGATCCGGCACCATGGAGGCTTCCGTGACCTCGTAGACCCGACCCAGGCCGTGGCACTCGGGACAGGCGCCCTGGGGCGTGTTGGGCGAGAAGTCCTCGGCATAGAGCATCGGCTGATCGGCGGGGTAGCGGCCGGCGCGGGAGTAGAGCATCCGCACCAGGCTGGAGAGCCCGGTCACGCTGCCCATGGACGAGCGACTGTTGGGCTGGCCGCGCTGCTGCTGCAGGGCCACCGCCGGCGGCAGGCCTTCGATGGCCTCCACCTGGGGCACCCCCACCTGGTCGATCAGCCGCCGCGCATAGGGCGCCACCGATTCGAAGTAGCGGCGCTGGGCCTCGGCATAGAGGGTGCCGAAGGCCAGCGATGACTTGCCCGAGCCGGACACCCCGGTAAAAACCACCAGGGCATCGCGGGGGATATCCACGTCGACGTTCTTCAGGTTGTGCTCGCGAGCACCGCGGACGGAGACGAAACCGGGACGGGGGGAGGAGGGCATGACGGGCGGAAACCTTGACTGGGAGCGTGCAGACTCGGACCACGTCAGGGAGCAAAGGATCGCTGGGCGGTGGCGGACGACGGGACAGCGGTCTCGTCGTCCGCCTGCCTGGGCTCAGAAGGTGTAGCTGACCGACAGCGTCGCGTTGCGCGGCGCGCCGTAGTTGCCGCTGGTGGCGTTGTTGTAGAGCGACAGCAGGTATTTGCGGTCGGTGAGGTTGTTGAGATTGAGCTGGGTGCTCCAGTGTTCGTCGAAATCGTAGCTGCCCAGCACATCCACCAGGGCATAGGCGTTCTGGTGGATGCGGCTGTTGTTGTCGTTCTCGATACCGCTCTGCCATCTCAGCCGCGCGCCGACCTTGGCCTGGGGCAGGCCCGGCAGGCGATAGGTCGCCAGGCCACGCAAGCTGTGGCTGGGCACGAATTTGCGCGCCCGCTCGCCGTCCGCGTCGTCGATGCGCACATAGGTGTAGCCGGCTAGCAGGTCCAGGCCGGGCAGCGCCTCGCCGGAGACCTGCAGCTCCAGGCCATGGCTCTGGTAGTCAGTGGTGTCGTAGAGATAGCGCGAACCGGCGAACACCGAGGTCGAGGCCACGTTGCGCTGCTCGGTCTTGAACACCGCGGCGGTCAGGCTCAAGCGGTCGTCGAACAGGCCACCCTTGATCCCGGCTTCCAGACTCTTGCCTTCCAGCGGATCGAGCAGCCGGCCATCCAGGCCGAAGCTGTATTGTGGGCTGAAGATCTTGGTCCAGCTGGCATAGAGACTCCACTGTGGATTCAGGTCGTAGACCAGGCCGGTGTAGGGGGTGACCTCGCCATGGGCACGGGTGTAGTAGTCGGCGCCATAGCTCAGGCCGCTGGCATCGGCGCTGAGCATCCGCGCACCGACGACCCAGTGCAGGTCGTCGACCAGCTCGAAGCGGGCGCCGGCGAACAGGCTCTTCTGGCGATCGGTGAAGTCCTGGGTATGGCCGATATCGTCGGTGTAGTGCAGCGACGGCTCGGGGACGCCGGCCAGGGAGCCGGAGAGGGTGGTGGGGTAGTAGCCGTCCTCGGCGAGGATCTTTTCCCGCAGCTTCTGGTGGGTCCGGCCGTAGCTGGCGCCCAGGGTGAGTTCGTGGTCGCGGCCGAACAGCTGGAAGGGGCCGGACAGCCTGGCCTCGCCGATCAGCTGGTGCGCCTTGCTGGCGGAATGGTCGCCAAAGGCGGTGGCGTCGTCGCCGTTGACGCCGAAGATGTAGTACATGTCGGCGTTCTGCCGCTCGGTGACGCCGGTCGCCGTGAGGGTACCCCGCCAGCCGTTGCCGAAGTCGTGGGTGAATTCGCCGAAGACGCGCTGGGTGTCCAGATTCCAGTAGGTCCAGTCCTGGCCGATGCTGGAACTGCGCCGGCCGTAGTGCAACGGGTTGCCGTCCACGTCGGCCAGCGGCAGGTTGCCCCAGGAGCTGCCGTTGGCGTCGCTGTTGTGCTGGGAGAAACCCAGGGTCAGGGTATCGGCCTCGCTGAGATCGAAGGCCACCAGGCCGGCCGCGATGTTCTTTTCATGGCCGTAGCGATCCAGCCAGGAATTGCCCTTGTCGTGGGCATAGATGAAGCGCCCGCGCACCTTGCCGGTTTCGGTCAAGGGCCCGGAGACATCGGCATCCACCCGGCGGTTGTCCCAGGAGCCGACGCTAGCGCCGAGCTTGGCCTGGAACTCGGCGGTGGGCCGCTTGCGCACGAAGTTGACGGCGGCGGAGGGATTGCCGGTGCCGCTCATCAGGCCATTGGCGCCGTGCAGGACGTCCACCTGCTCGTATTCGGCCAGGTCCTGGTCGCCCACCAGGGTGGTGCTGACGAAGGGCATGCCCATGCCGTCGTACTGGAAGCTGTTGATGTCGAAGCCGCGGGAGGTGAATTGGGTACGGTCGGTCTCGGTCTGCTCGACGGTCACCGACGGGGCGGCGCGCAGGGCTTCCTTGATGCTCTGCAGGCGGAAATCCTCGACCTGGTCGCGGGTCAGGGTGGTGATCGCCTGGGGTGTCTGCCGCTCGGTCAGGCCCAGGCGCGTGGTGCTGGTGCTGACCGGGCGCTGGTAGCCGATATCCGCGCCACCGCCCGTGGCGCTGGCCTGGATGGTGGTTTCGGGCATGGCCAGGGCGGCCTCGGCGCTGCCGCCTTCCAGGGCATAGATGCCGGCACCGCGTTCGCTCCAGCGATAGCCGCTGCCACGCAGCAGGCGCTCGAAGCCCTGGTCGAGGGTATAGCGGCCTTGCAGACCCGGACTGCTGCGCCCGGCCAGCGGCGCCGGATCGAACACCAGCTGGACCCCGGCGGTGGCGGCGAAACGGGCCAGCACCGCATTCAGCGGACCGGCGGGAATCCGGTAGTCACGCACCTCCGCGGCGGCCAGGGCCGGCAGCGGCAGCAGGGCCAGTCCGGCACCGGCCAGGGGCACGCCCTGCAGGGCGACGGCCAGGATCAATGGAGTGAAGCGTCGGGTGCCGGGTTGCTGCCGGTGGATCTTTGCCATGTCGTGTTGCCGTCCTCTTGAGCGCACCAGGCGCGGGCTGCCACCGCTCCCCATGAGGGTGTCTGCAGCTATCCCGGACGAGCGCGGCAAAGTGCTCAGGGCAGCGCGAACTTTTTTTCGGGTGGATCGCCGGCGTTCAGGGCGCCCCCACCGCCACCCAGTAGCGGGTGCGGCGCGTGATGCGGATCGGCAGGGTGCGTTGCAGCGCCAGCAGGGCCTGGTCGGTATCGTCCAGTGACAGGGCGCCGGACACCCGCAGCCCGGCGACAGCCGGGTCGCAGCGCAGCAGGCCTGGGCGATAGCGACCCAGTTCTGCCAGCACCTCGGCCAGAGGGCGGTCGTGGGCGACCAGCATGCCGCGCGTCCAGAGGCTGGCATCCTCGTCCACCGAGGAAAGGCGCTGCACGCCGTAGGCATCGAACCAGGCCTGTTGCCCGGCAGCCAGCCGTACGGCAGCGCCCCGTTGCGGACGCAGCTCCACGCCATGGGCGAAGACCGCGACCCGGCACAGCGCCTCTTCCAACCGCACGCTGAAACGGGTGCCCAGGGCCTCGATCCCGCCTTGTGCCAGGTCGATCACGAAGGGCCGGCGTGGCACGACGGGATCGGCATGGGTGGTCACCAGCACCTCGCCCCGTCGCAGATGGAGGCGGCGGATGCCTGCGTCGAAGCGCACGTCCAGGGCGGAGTCGCTGTTCAGCACCAACTGACTGCCATCGGCGAGCAGCAGGGATCGCCGCTCGCCGATGGCAGTCGTCAGCTCGGCGCCCAACGCGTCCAGTGGCAGGGTGCGCAGGGCCAGCCAGCCGCCGGGAAGCCCCACCAGCAGGGCGGTGAGCAGGCGCAGGGTGCGCCGCCGACTGAGCGTCCGGTCACCGACGCGGCGTACCGTCTGCTGGCCGATGTCCACGGGAACGCTGGCGAAGGTCCCCATGACCCGCTCGGCCCTTGCCCAGGCCGCGCCATGGGCCTCGCTCTGCGCGCGCCAGCGTTCGAAGGCCTGGCGCTGCGCCTCGTTGGCGTCGTCGAAGTTGAGGGTGAGCAGCCACTCGGCCGCCTCTTCGAGCAGTTGCGGCGCGGGAAGGCTCATGCCTCGCACGCCACCAGGCAGGCCACCAGGGCGCGCTGGATATGCCGGCGCACGGTGATGACCGCCAGATCCAGCCGTACGGCGATCTCGGCCAGGGTCAGTCGCTGGAATTGCGCCAGCAGAAAGGCCTCCCGGACCGGGGCGGGCAGGCCATCGAGCATGGCATCGATGCGCAGGAGGGCGTCGACGATCAGCCAGTGCGTCTCCGGCGACGGCACCTGGGCCTCCGGCAGGTGGGCGATGGCGTCGCGATAGGCGCGTTCTACCTCCTGGCGTCGCCAGAGGTCGATCACCAACCCCTTGGCCACCTGCACCAGATAGCGCCGAGAGTCTTCACGCACCGGCAGGCGCCCGGAACCGAGGATGCGCAGGTAGGTGTCCTGAGCGATGTCCGCCGCATCCGGCGCGTTGCCCAGCCGCCCGCGCAGCCAGCCGCTGAGCCAGCCATGATGATCGCGATAGAGCTGATCCAACGCGACGGTGGGCGAGCCGGAAGACAGGGCAGGGCGCATGGAAGATCCTTGGCGCGAGCGCCGGTCTTTAAATGATAAAGCGTCTCATTTTAGTTAAAGGCGAGGGGTCGCACAATCTGCGATCGAGCGGATCGACGAAGCGGGCAGGTGGTCGGGGGCAGGTGGGCATCGCCTGCCGCTTCCGAGTTGGGCCGGGCAGGCCGGCGGGGAAGATGCGGGAGCGAGAAGCGCGGCCCGAGGCGGTTAGCCCCGGGCCAGTTTCACAGTGGCCTCAGTCCTGCGCATGCTCCAGGGCATAGGCGCGGCAGTGGGCCAGGTAGCCCATTTCGTGGGCGCCTACCAGTTGCACCACGCTGCTCCACAGCCAGGAGGGCGCATCCAGGGTGCGGGTACGATTGCGCTGCAGATCGCTCATCCACTCCACCCGGGTGGCCAAGTCCATCTGCCGGGCATGGGCACGCCCGACCACCCGGGCCAGGTAGGCCGCGGCGCTCATGGCCTCGCGGGCGCTGAGTTCATCCAGTTCCAGCTTGAGATCCTGGGGCAGCAGTTCGCGGATGAAAAAGGAGTGATCGAGCAGGCGTACCGCCAGCATGCGATTGCCCAGGGCCGGGGAGAGCTGGCGTGCCCCTTCCACCACGCGCTTGCCGTTGTCGCGGGGCATGGTGGCATGGGCCACCCGCGGAGCGGCGGCGGCCACCGCCTGCTTGACGTCGATCAGGCAGTAGTCCTGGTCGTCGCCGTCGTCCACCCCCAGCAACACGGCATAGCGGCGCAGCCCCAGGGAGCTGCAACCCTTGACCCAGTAGGCACTGTCGAGCAATTCGACGCGGCTGTCGTGGCTGCGGCCCTTGAGCGAGGTCACCAGGGCATGGATACCCGGTGTTTCGCACAACTCGGCGATGGCCTGGCGCTCGGCCTTGCTCAGCTGCCAGAAGTGCTTGCCCAGCGGCAGCTTGGGTCGGGTGTTTTCCATGCGTTCGCGGGCCAGGTGCTTCCAGGTGCGTTGCACCGCGCTGCGCATCCCGGCCTTGACCTGGGCCGGTCGCGGCACCTCGCGCTCGAGGTCGTCCTCGAAGGCTATCTCGTAGCCGCGCATCATCTCTTCGAGCATCCGTGCCGTGGTCACCCCTGGCAGGTCGGAGCCGCGTGCCGCCGTGGCCAGCGACAGTGCCAGGCGCACCAGGTCGTGGGCCGGATTGCCGACCACGGTCTGGTCTAGGTCGCGGATATTGACGTCGGTGGTGCCGTGCAGATCGCCCGTGGGGCCGAGGTTACCGGCATGGCAGTCGCCGCAGATCCACACCGCCGGCCCATTGGGCAGGCTGCGACCGGGCTGGCTGTGCAGCCACTCGTAGAAGTGCACCGTACTGCCCCGCACATAGGCGTGGGCAGAACGGGCCATTTTCAGATTGCGCAGCTGGTTGAGGCGAGGCAGACGATCGACGGGACGCGGGGTTTTCATGCAGGGCGCAGGCCTTGGGGGAGACGCCTGTGTGACCGTTGCGCTAGGGGAATGTTTCAGTTTGTGTCAGCAGTCCACCGCTGGCCAGGGCCAGGCGGTGGGAGGTCGGGATCGCGTGGCGAAGACCGCAGGTCAGCGCTAGCAACGAAACTGGCCGATCTGCCGATTCAGGTCATTGGCCAGGGCATCCAGGGAGACGGCGGTCTTGACCGTCTCGTCGATGGCCTCGCTGTTTTGCTGGGCCATCTGCGCCAGGCGCTCCACGGTACGGGCGACGTCATGGCTGGCGGCGGTCTGTTCGCGAAGGGACAGGGAGATCTGGTTGACCACCCGTACCACCTTGTCCGAGGAATTGTTGATGCTGACTACCGCCTCGCCGGCCTGATTGGCCAGATCGACCCCGCCGTTGACCTGGCGCACGCCCACCTCCATGTCGCTCATGGCCGCCTGGGTCGCTGCCTGGATCTTCTCGATCATGGCAGCGATCTCCTGGGTGGAGTTGGTGGTGCGTTGCGCCAGCTGGCGCACCTCGTCGGCCACCACGGCGAAGCCGCGCCCCTGTTCGCCAGCCCGCGCCGCCTCGATGGCGGCGTTGAGCGCCAGCAGGTTGGTCTGGTCGGCGATGCCCTTGATCACGCTGACGATGGACGACACCCGTTCCGAGTGCTCGCCCAGTTCACCGATGCGGGTGGCCGAGGACTGCACCGTGCCGGCGATGGATTTCATGCTGTCCACCGAAGCCTGGATGGTCTGGCCGCCATCCTGGGCCAGGCGACCCGACTGGCTGGAGAGGTCGTGGGCTTCCCCGGCGTTGTCGGACACGTGGTTGATGCTCACGGTCAGCTGCTCCACGGTGGCCGCCATGCTGGAGGCGGCACTGGATTGCTCCTGGGCGGCGGTGGACAGCTGCTGGGAGTTGGCGGAGATGCTGTGGGAGGCGGCGACCAGTTGGTCGGTGCCCTGCTTGATCCCCTGGATCATGTCGCGCAGCCTGTCCTGCATCTGGCCGAAGGCGGTCAGCAGCTGACCCAGCTCGTCACGTCCGCCGGCAGGGATCGGCGAATCGAGTCGGCCGGCGGCGATGGCCCGGGCGATGGCGACGGTCTGGGCCAGTCGACCCACGATGGTGCGCGACAGCGACCAGGCGATGCCCAGCGCCAGCAGCGCGGCGAGGATGCCACCGCTGATCAGGATCAGCATGGCCTGCTGCTTGGCGTCGTCCATCGACTGGGTACGGCTGTCCAGCAGCCGATTCTCCCGGCTCTTGATCTGCCCCAGCAATTCGCGCATCGCGTCCATCTTGCCCTTGTCCTGGGCGGTGGCGATGCGGGCGGTGAGGGTGTCCAGCGGCTGGGTACCGGCGTTGACCTGCCGGCGTAGCGCCAGAATCTGCTGCACGGACTCGTTGTTCCATTGCTGCTTGGCCTGACCCAGCTGGGCCAGACCGGCCTGCTGCTCGGGATTGTCGCGGGTGAGCTGGGTCAGGTCCTGCAACTGATCGGCGAACTGTTGTTCGCCTTTGTTCAGGGGTTCGAGAAACTCGTCCTTGCCGGTCAGGGCGAAGCCACGCATGCCGGTTTCCATGTTGACCAACGCCAGCAGGGCGGCATCGGAATCCTGCAGCACATGGTAGGAGTGGATGTTCTGCCGGACGGCCAGGTTGACTTGGGTGAAGCCATGACTGGCCGCCAGGATCAGCGCCAGGATGATAACCAGGATCGCGCCGAAGCCGAGTCTGAGTTTGTTCGAGATGGTCAGCTGTTGCAGCATGGGAAAACCTCAAGCGCTAGGTAGTCGACTCACGCCCAGGGGGGCAAGGTTAGGGGTTATGGCGAGCTAGCGGAGGGGAACGCGATTGATCCGTGTCTTGCGTTGACGGCGGGGAAGCGTGACTCCTGGTGGTACAGGTATCGCAGGTGACGCGGCTCGATCATCCCTGTGGCGGAGCGAGCGCCGGAAATGGCTTTTTCGTTCAAGAACCGCAGGCCAGAGCGTCTGAGCCTGGCGTTGGAGCGGTAGTCCATGAAAAAGTTTTATGTGACGCAATAAACATTTTTGCGGTCAGGCGCGATTCGCAGGAAGGTTGCTGCCCGTGAAGGTCGGGGCGAATAAAAAGCTGTCAGCGCTCCAGCTGCGCCAAGTGCCTGGCCAATTCATCGGCCTCCGCTGGGCTGGCGGTGTCGATGAACCCACCAGCAGGCCCTGGACGTGGGGCGCTTGCAGATGCAGCGCGACAGCGCCTGGGCTGCCAAGCCGTCGGCCTGGGCGGCAGTTCGATCCGTGCGCAGGGCATTCGCCAGCGCCTCGGCAAACCGATGGCGGCACTGGCGGGGAAGGTTAAGCCTGAGATTAAGAGGTCGGGCGATCGGCCGCCGGATCCTATGGCGAGCGCTCACCGGGAGCGCCAGGCCCAGGCTATACTGGGCCTCTCTCCCGACCACCCAGGTGCAGCATGGCTACCGATACCTCGAAGCTGGATCGAATCCTCGCCGAGACCCAGCGCGAGCGCGAACGCGGCTATCGCGAAAAAGCGCTGAAGATGTATCCCCACGTCTGTGGTCGCTGCGCCCGGGAATTCGCTGGCAAGCGCCTGAGCGAGCTGACCGTGCATCATCGGGACCACAACCACGACAACAATCCCCAGGACGGCTCCAACTGGGAATTGCTCTGCCTGTACTGCCACGACAACGAGCACAGTCGCTACACCGATCAGCAGTATTTCAGCGACAGCTCCCTGAGCACGCCCAAGGTGGCCCAGGCGACCCACAACCCCTTCGCGGGGCTGGCGGGACTGCTGAAAAAGGACTGAGCGCACAGCGATCCAGGCAGTCCGTCCTGCCTTAAGCCGATCTTAAGTCTCGCCCTCTAGCGTTTCAGGTCTTTGCTGATTGCCGACCTGGGAGCGAGAGGGGATGAGACGTTCGAGCGTTGCTAAACGGTTGGCCGCCGGGGCCTTGGTCGTGCTGGCCGCAGGCTGTCTGCCGGAGGCCTCCGCCGAGATGGCCGTCATCCGCGGCGAGGGCACGGCTGCCAGCGCCGACACCGCGTCGGTGTACTTCAACAGCGGTATCAACGATCGCTCGGTCAGCTCCCTGCTGGCCGCCCTGAGCGACATCGCCCTCAAGTACCCCGCCACCAAGAACGTTAACCTCTATCTCAACAGCCCGGGCGGCAGCATGGAGGCGGGCTATGTCGCCTACGAGTTCATCCGCCACTATCCACTGCACATCAATACCATCGACGCCGCTGCGACGGATTCATCCGCCACCATGATCTACTGCGCGGCCGAAGATCGTTATGCCGCGCCGCTCGCCAGCTTTCTCCTGCATCCGGCCGCGGCGGCCATCGCCGTCAACGGCTACATGAAGCCGGACCAGGCCAAGCAGGCGTTCGAGGACGTCGAGCGCGAGAACCTCAAGTTCCGCGAGATCTACAAGGGCTGCCTCAAGCTGACCCCGGAGGAGCTCACCACCTTGCTGTCCTCCGAAAGCAACAGGCGACGATTGGGCTACGACGCCGCCAAGGACATCGGTTTGATCACCCGGGCGCCGGACCGGTTGCCGCGCGGGACCGACCGGGCTACCTGTTTCGTCAGCGATGGCGGAAGCCGGTGAGGGCAGGTTGACGCCCGGCCAGACCCGCAGTGCGGTCTACAAGCGCTCGTTCTTTCGTGATACCTTCGGGGTATGCATTGCCCCTCCCGCGACTGGCAACCCAGTCCCCCATAGCTCGCACCTCTCCCGTCCTTGCTCGCTGACGCAAGGACGTCTGTCGTCCTGTCGCGCCCGCGGCGTGGCGGCTGCCAACCCTGGAATTCACGCCTGATCCGGCGTCTGCCACTCGCTTGACGGGTCAGGCACAGGTGCGAGTTGTCCATGTTGAATACCCTCAAGACGCATTGGTTTTCCAATGTGAAGAACGATGTGCTGTCCGGATTGGTCGTCGCCCTGGCGCTGATCCCCGAAGCCATCGCCTTTTCCATCATCGCGGGACTCGATCCCAAGGTGGGGCTCTATGCCTCCTTCTGCATCGCCGTGGTGATCGCCTTCGTCGGCGGTCGCCCCGGCATGATCTCGGCGGCTACCGGCGCCATGGCGCTGCTGATGGTGACCCTGGTCAAGGAGCACGGCCTGCAGTATCTGCTGGCCGCGACCCTGTTGACCGGGGTGCTGCAGATCGCCGCCGGCTATCTGCGCCTGGGCGCGCTGATGCGCTTCGTGTCCCGTTCCGTGGTGACGGGCTTCGTCAATGCCCTGGCGATCCTGATCTTCCTGGCCCAGCTGCCCGAGCTGACCCATGTCGGCTGGGAGGTCTACGCCATGACCGCCGCCGGGCTGGGCATCATCTATCTGTTCCCGCTGCTGCCGGTGGTGGGCAGGCTGCTGCCTTCGCCGCTGGTGTGCATCCTGGTGCTGACGGCCGTCTCCCTCGTCCTGGGGCTGGACATCCGCACGGTGGGTGACATGGGACAGCTGCCCGATACCCTGCCAGTGCTGCTCTGGCCCCAGGTGCCGCTGACGCTCGACACCCTGCTGATCATCTTGCCTTACTCCCTGGCACTGGCCGTGGTGGGGCTGCTGGAGTCCCTGATGACGGCCACCATCGTCGACGACATCACCGATACGCCCAGCGACAAGAATCGTGAGTGCAAGGGGCAGGGGATCGCCAACATCGCCGCCGGCCTGCTGGGCGGCATGGCGGGCTGCGCCATGATCGGCCAGTCGGTGATCAACATGAAATCCGGCGGACGCACCCGGCTGTCAACACTCTGCGCCGGCGTCTTCCTGCTGCTGATGGTGGTGTTTCTCGATGACTGGCTCGCCCGGATTCCCATGGCGGCCCTGGTGGCGGTGATGATCATGGTCTCCATCGGCACCTTCAGCTGGGATTCGATCCGCAATCTGCGGCGGCATCCGCTCTCCACCAACCTGGTGATGGTGGCCACCGTGGTGGTCGTGGTCGCCACCCACAATCTGGCGCTCGGCGTGCTGGTCGGGGTGCTGCTGGCTGCGCTGTTCTTCGCCAACAAGGTAGGGCACCAACTGACGCTGACGTCCCGTCTGGAAGCGCCCGGTATTCGCGTCTACGAGGTGCGTGGCCAGGTGTTCTTCTCGTCCACCGCGGCCTTCATCGAGGCCTTCGACTTCAAGGAGGTGCTGGACGAGGTCCGCATCGATCTCAGGGCGGCCCAGTTCTGGGACATCACCGCCGTCGCCGCCCTGGACAAGGTCGTGCTCAGGTATCGCCGGGAAGGCGTGACCGTGGAGGTCCTCGACCTCGATCAGGCCAGCGCGACCCTGGTCGACCGCTTTGGCATCCACGACAAACCCGGGGCCGACAGCCAACTGCTGGGCCACTGAGGAGGGAGACACCATGAGCAAGATCATCGCCTGTATCGACGGCTCGCCCCTGGCGGGCAGTGTCTGCGACCACGGTGCCTGGCTGGCACAATGGCTGGAGCTGCCCCTCACCCTGCTGCATGTCCTGGAGCGCAGCCTCTATCCCACAGCCCCCGATGCCAGCGGCACCATCGGCCTCGGTTCGCGCGAGCACCTGCTCGAGGAACTGGCGCGGCTGGACGAGCAGCGCGCCCGTCTGGCGCGTGCCGATGGCGCGGCCCTGTTGGCCGGGGCCGTGGAACGGTTGCAGGGCAGTGGGCTGGTCACGGCGCCTGCCACGCTCCAGCGGCACGACTACCTGGTGGATACCCTGCGCGAACTGGAGGCGGATATGAGCCTGCTGGTGATCGGCAAGCGCGGCGAGCATGCCGGTCGCCGCGGTATCGGTAGCCAGCTGGAAACCGTGGTGCGCACACTGCACAAGCCCATCCTGGTGTGCGCCGCCGACTTCCGCGAACCCCAGCGCTTTCTGCTCGCCCATGACGGCAGCGAGGCCACCCATCAGGGAGTGCTGAAGATAGCCAGGAGCGGGTTGCTGGCAGGGCTGCAGGGCGAGGTCCTGCAGGTCGGTGAGTCCACGCCGGCGCGCGTGGCCGAATTGGAGGCCGCTGCGGAGCTACTGCGTACTGGCGGCAGCGAAGTGACGATCCAGCTCGTGGCAGGGCATCCGGCCGAGGTGATTCCCGAGCGGGTCCAGGCCTCTCGGGCCGACCTGCTGGTGATGGGCGCCTACCGCCATTCCGCCGCCCGGCGCTTGCTGCTGGGCAGTCAGACGTCCCACCTGCTGCACCACACCGACATCACCACCCTGGTACTGCGTCCCTGAGAGAGCGGCCCTGGTCGCTACGGCGGCCAGGGCCTTCGCCTGTCAGGAATCAGGCTGCAGGGCCTGTTCGAGAAAGTCGATGAAGGCGCGAACCTTGCCGCTCAGCGCGGAACGCTCGGAAACGCAGGCATAGATGTCCATCGGCTCCGACTGCGCGGCGGTGGCGTCTTGGCTCTGGGCGTCGAACAGCGACACCAGCTGGCCTCGCTCGATCAGCGGCAGGGCGACAAAGTCTGCCAGGCGTGCGATGCCGCCCCCGTTCACGGCGAGCTGGGCAATCATATCGATGTCGTCGCAGACGAAGCCAGGGCGGGTGGAGGCCTCGAAGGTCTGACCCGCCCGTACGAAGCGCCAGGGCAGATAGCGTCCATCGGTGGGGTAGCGAAACAGCAGGCAGGCGTGCTGCTGCAGCTCTTCCGGGGTATGGGGTGTGCCGGCCTGTTCGAGATAGGCGGGCGCGGCGCAGAACACAAAGGCACGAGAAGCGATCCGGCGGGCGACCAGGCTGTCGTTCAGCTGCGCCTTGATCCTCAGGCTGACATCGATCTGTTCCAGGCGATGATCCAGGCGCCAGTCGCTGCCAATCAATTCGATGTCGATGCCCGGATAGGTACGCTTGAAGGCCGGCAGCAGCGGCGCGAGCAGGTGGCGGCCAAAGGCGGCGGTGGTGGCTATCCGCAGCGGTCCCTGCGGCTCGCTGGCCAGGGTCGCCAGGTGGGCGGCGATCTCGACATCTTGGGGGATGTGCCGGACTTTCTCGAAATAGCGGGCGCCACTTTCGGTCATGGCGAGACGGCGCGTGGTCCGCGACAGCAGCCGTACGCCCAGATGCGTCTCCAGGCGAGCGATGCTCTGGCTCACCGCGGCCGCGCTCAGGCCCTGAGCGCGAGCGGCGCCGGCGATGCTGCCCGCTTCCACGACCCTGATGTAGGTACCGATCAAGCCCAGGATGTCCATGGGGGCCCTGCCGAAGGATTCGTTGATTTCTGTTTATAGTGAACCAAGGTGGAGAAGGCTACCGGCAGATATTCGCCCTTGTAAGCTTGGCCTCGATTCCTTGACCCGAGGCAACCCGATGAATCCGATCAGTCCTGCTACCTCCACCAAGCGCCGCTTTCCCAAGCGGGCGACGCCCTATGTCTTCGCCCTCTATATGTCGACCATCATGGCCCTGCTGATGTGCCTGGTGATCACCCTGGCGGAGTTCGGCTTCGACGCCGACTACTTCAGGAATGTGATGAGTGCCTATCAGGTGGCCATGCCGTCCGCCTTCGTCTGTGTGTTGCTGGTACGGCCTGTGGTCGCCCGACTCGTCGCCCTGACCGTCCATGCCTGAGCGGTTTCAGGCAGCTGGTCGGTCACGGCTGGCCACCTGGGCTGCGCCTGGCCATTCCGCTCAGGACGGCGAGCCAGCCGACGCCCACGGCGTAGTTGAGGCGCTGGTAGAGCCCGAAGCCTTGGCCGTCGGCGACCGCGCTCGCCATCATGCCCGCGGTGACCAGGGCCAGTATCGTGCAGATCGCCGAGAAAACAGCCAGGCCGGGCGAGGCCAGCAACCGCTTGCCGAGCCAAGCCCAAAGCGCGCTCGCCAGGGTCAGCGACAGGAACATCACCAGGCCGGCCAGGTTGTGCAGCTGCTGGGAAACGGAGGGCTGCAGCGGGGCGCATCCCTGGTCGCAGGGGAACAGCCCGGTGGCGAAGCTCGCCAGGCCGTGGAGCAGGATCAGGGCCGCGCTCAACCCGGCCAGGCGCGACGTGCGAAAACGTCTGGCCAGCCCCAGGGCAACCAGCACGAAGAGCACCCCCAGAGGAACGTTGTTGAGCCAGGCGGAAAATCCCTGAGTGGGCGCGTCGACAGCCCCCAGCCGACTCAGGGCATGATCGACATGGCTGTAACCGGGATACGCCAGGGCGGTCAGACCTACGCCGATAGTCAACCAGAACGGAATCAACAGACCCGTGCCCAGCAGCAGCCGATCCATCCGGTTCCAGGCGAACGTCCTCGTCATCATCACTGCTGCTGCCTCCCTGGTGTCGTCTGGTCATGCTAGGAGGTGCTGGCGGGCGAGCGTTACGGATTTTTTTGCAAGGCAGCTTGCCCAGGCGTCATCCTGGAACGCCCCGCTGCCAAGGATGACCGCTGATGACTAGACGCCTGCCCAGTACTACGGCGCTGGTGGCCCTGGAAGCGGCCGCCCGCCATCTTAGCTTCGCCAAGGCGGCGCAGGAGCTGTCGCTCAGCGAGGGCGCCATCAGCCGGCAGATCGCCAAGCTGGAGGCTGCACTGGGCGTCAGGCTGTTTCTGCGGATCGGCAATCGCGTCGAGCTTTCCGCTGCCGGAGCCCGCTATGCCGCGCACATGCGCACGGCCCTTGCCGACATCGAACGCCACACGCGGCAACTGGTCGCCCAGGCCCGCGGCACCACCGCGCTGGAGATCGGCGTCATCCCGACCCTGGCGGGTCGCTGGCTGATCCCGATGCTGGCGCGCTTCCAGGAGCGCTGTCCGGACATCGAGGTCAATCTGCGTGAGCGGACGCAGCCCTTCGCCCTGGAAGACAGCGGACTGCACGCCGCGATCAACTATGACCATCCGGTCTGGCACGGTCTGCGGGTGCAGCCGTTGTTCGAGACGCAGCTGGTCGCGGTCTGTCATCCGCGCCTGGCGGGCAATCCTCCGGCCAGCCTGCCGCTCCTGCACAAGCTGGAGAGTCCGCACAGCTGGGCCCGTTATGCCACGCTCACCGGGTTACCCCTGGGCGCCCAGGCGGTTGGTCCTACCTATGATCGCTACTCGCTGCTGATCGAGGCCGCCAAGGCCGGCTTCGGCATGGCCCTGGTACCTGAGCACTACATCGAGGAGGATCTGGCCGCCGGCCGACTCCAGGCGCCCTGGCCGGTCCTGCCGGAGCTGCGTGAACGCTATGTGCTGGTCACCCGTCCCACGACGGAAATCGATTCCGCGCTCGCAAGTTTCGAACGCTGGCTGCTGGAAGAGGCGAGGATGGGGTGAGGGAAGTCGTGGAGCCGTAGGTTGGGTTGAGACGGCTTCACCGTCGAAGCCCAACGGTGCAGCCTTCACCTGACTGACGTTGGGCTTCGCTGAGCTCAGCCCAACCTACCTCGTGCCAGCGCGTGGAAAAGGCTGCGCCGTTTTCCACGCAACACCAGGCATGACAGGTGCTTTCCACTCCCTCGGGTAGAGCCAGCCGTAGGTTGGGCTGAGACGGCTTCACCGTCGAAGCCCAACGGCCCAGCCTTCACCTAACTGACGTTGGGCTTCGCTGTGCTCAGCCCAACCTACCTTTTGTGCCGCGTTTTCCTTCCTGCTGGAAGTCCATCCCAGGCGCTCCCTCTCCCTTGGGGAGAGGACCGGGTGAGGGGAAGGAGCGCCCGCCAGGATCACACCTTGAAGCGTGTCGTCATCTCCTGCAGGCGCACACCGATACGGGCGAGCTCCATGCTCGACGAGGCCGTCTCCTCGCTGGCGGCGGCGGTCTGGTCGGAGATGTCGCGGACGTTGGTGACGTTGCGGCTGATCTCTTCGCCGGCCGAACTCTGCTGCTCGGCCGCGCAGGCGATCTGTTCGTTCATCGACTCGATGTCTTTCACCGACTGGGTGATGCGCTTGAGCATCTCGCCCGCCTCGCGGGACAGGCCGACGCTGCTGTCGGTCAACTGCACGTTATGGTCGAGCACCGTCGCCATGCGGTCGGTGCTCTGGTGCAGACCGGTGATGAGCTGGGCGATCTCGTCCGTCGAGGAGCGGGTACGCTGGGCCAGGCCGCGGACCTCGTCGGCGACCACGGCGAAGCCGCGTCCCGCCTCGCCAGCACGGGCGGCTTCGATGGCGGCATTGAGCGCCAGCAGGTTGGTCTGCTCGGCCACCGCCTTGATCACGTCGAGCACGCCGCCAATGCTGTCGGCGTGGCCACGGAGGGTGGCCATGGCCGCCTTGGTCGACGCCATTTCCCGGGCCAGCAGCTCGATCTGGTCGATTGCCTTGCTGACCGATAGATCGCCTTGCTGGGCCTGGCGACTGGCGTCCAGCGCGGACTTGGCCGCTTCGCCAGCGTTACGCGCCACCTCGTGGGTGGTGGCGGTCATTTCCTGCATGGCGGTGGCGATCTGGTCGGTCTCGACCTTTTGCGACTGCACGCCAGCGCTGGTCTGCTCGGTGACCGCCGACAACTGCTCGGCAGCGCTGGCTACCTGGACGACACCGTCACGCACCTCGCCAATGAGACGCCGCAGGTTGCCGGTCATGCGCTGCATGCTGGTCTGCAGGGCGCCCAGTTCATCCTTGCGGGTGACCTGCTGCTGATGGGTGAAGTCGCCGCTGGCGACCATTTCGGCTAGCGCCACGGTGTCCTGCAAGGGTTTGACGATGGAACGGGTGATCAGCCAGGCACAGGCCAGGCCCAGGGCGATGGCGATTGCCAGCCAGATCAACAGCAACTGGCGGGCATTGGCCACGTCGGCCGCGCGGAATTCCTGCTGGATGGCGGTGAGCTTGTCGGCGATGGAGAGCAGGGTGGTGATGGTGGTGGTGATGCCGCCCTGAGCCTGGTCCACCTGCGCCTGCGCTGCCACCAGTTGTTCGAGGCGCTGCCCGTAGCCGGAGATTTCACCGAGCAACTTCTGCACGGTCTCGGCCGGCAGAGCCGTGGCGCCGAGCGCCTTGGCCTGGGAGAGCGCGGCGTTGACGGAGTCGCGCACCTTCTGTTCGCTATCCTTGTTCGGTGCGGTGGCATAGCCACGGAAATCCACTCGCATCCGCTGCACGCCAATGAAGAGCGCCGCCAGCTGCTGGCGATCGGCGGGGCGACCGGTCTCGCTGTTCGCCGCTTCAGCCAGGGTGAGCAGATGGGTGTTGGCGGCCTCGGCCGCGGCGCTGGCGACCTTGCGGATGGCTTCCCGCTCGCGGGTGGCGGCGATCGTCTGATCGTAGAAGTCGCGATAACGCTTGAGGGTGTTGTCCGCCTCGTCGAGCAGGGTCTGATTAATCGGAGATTTGAAATGCGGAGCGATGCCGTGCAACTGGGCTTCGGTCTTTTCCAGGGCGGCGAGCCACTTGGCCGCCTGGGCATCATCGGCCTTGGTGAAGTACACCAGTCGCTCGATGCGCATGTCACGGGCCACGGTGCTGTAACCGGCGATGTCGTTCATGCGTTCGCTGCGATCGCGCAAGGTATCGGTGGCCGACCAGCCGGTGTAGGCCACCAGCAGGATCATGCCGATGAGCAGAGCGAAGCCGAGGGCCAGCTTGGCCCTGACGGTGAGATTGCTTAATACATTCCAGCCATTTTGCTGCATTTGGACTACCTGGATAGCGGAGCTCTGGATGACGCCGGCCACGGGGCCAGCGTCTTCTTGAGGGTTACGGCAGCCTCTGTTTCGTCAGCTACCGGCAGGGCCGGTGGGCGCGAAGGGCGCTTGGCATCTTGTGCGAGTAACCACGGGTATTCCCCTAGGCGCCTTGGGCAAGACCTGACCTCGCCCTGCCGCCTGCAGGCGCGGACGGGCAATCAGACGATTGCGGTCTCGCGCCGAGGAAAGCAGCGGATGAGGTGGTACAGCCACGACGGTGCTTAAGGTCTCCTTAATAGAGGCGCGATTGCTGGAAGGTTTAAAGCCAAGCGATAGGCTGCACAATTACCGGGATATGCGGCCTGTTCTAGTGGAGATCTCACATCGTATCTTTTTGATTTTATTGATAAAACTTGCTGAATAGTTTGACTAAATACAAGGAAAAGTCGTCCTTTTTCACAGGTAAGGCGTGCTGAAAGCCTGATAAGACGCCTCCCTTCATGGCAATTCCAAGACGCTTGCCCATGGCGACGACCTGCGTGGACTGGCTGCCGCAAGGCGTTCGGGATGCCGTCGTGGGCCCAAGCAAAAACGCCCCGACCTCATGGCCGGGGCGTTCCCTTACCTGGCTGACCTATTCGATCAGACCGCCGCGCTGCGCTCCTTGATGTCCTGGTGCAGAATGCGGTCGTTCTCGGAGTAGTCCACCGGGCAGTCGATGACGTGGACGCCGGGGGTGTCCAGGCAGTGCTGCACCAGCGGGGCGAAGGCCGCCGCGCTTTCCACGCGATGGCCCTGAGCGCCGTAGCTTTCGGCGTAGCGGACGAAGTCCGGGTTGCCGTAGTCCAGGCCGAAGTCCTCGAAGCCCATCTGCGCCTGCTTCCAGCGGATCATGCCGTAGCCGTCGTCGCGCAGGATGATGACCACCAGGTTCATCTTCAGGCGCACCGCGGTTTCCAGCTCCTGGCTGTTCATCATGAAGCCGCCGTCGCCGCACACCGCCACGATGGGGGTGTTGGGATGGACCAGGCGCGCGGCCATGGCCGACGGCAGGCCGGCGCCCATGGTGGCCAGGGCGTTGTCCAGCAGCACCGTGTTGGGCATGTAGGCCTTGTAGTTGCGGGCGAACCAGATCTTGTAGATACCGTTGTCCAGGGCGACGATGCCGTCGGACGGCAGCACGTTGCGCAGATCGGCCACCAGGCGCTGAGGGTAGACCGGGAAGCGGTCATCGGTCGCGCCTTCGGCGACATGGGCCTCGTTGGCTTCGCGGATGGTCAGCAGGCGGTCGAAGTCCCAGGTGGGCTGGACCTCGATGCGCTCCTTGATCTCCCAGATGGCGTTGGCGATGTCGCCGACCACCTCGACCTGGGGGAAGTACACCGGATCGACTTCGGCGGAGCGGAAGTTGATGTGGATGACCTCGGTGCCGCCGCGGGTCATGAAGAACGGCGGCTTCTCGATCACATCGTGGCCGATGTTGACGATGAGGTCGGCGGACTCCAGGGCGCGGTGCACGAAGTCACCGGCGGAGAGGGCGGCGTTGCCCAGGAAGCGCGGATGGCGCTCGTCGACCACGCCCTTGCCCAGCTGGGTGGTGACGAAGGGGATGCCGGTCTTCTCGATTAGCTGACGCAGCACCCGCGCGGTCATCTTGCGGTTGGCGCCTGCGCCCAATACCAGCACCGGGCTGCGGGCGTTTTCCAGTTTGGAGACGGCGGCGGCGATGGCCTTGGCTTCGGCGACCGGACGGCGGCTCAGGCTCGGCGGTACCGGCAGGCTCTCGGTGTGCTCGTCGGCGATGTCTTCCGGCAGTTCCAGGTGCACGGAGCCGGGCTTTTCTTCCTCGGCGAGACGGAAGGCCTCGCGGATGCGCGACGGGATGTTGTCGGCGGAGGCGAACTGGTGGGTGTACTTGGTGAGCGGCGCCATCATGCGGCACACGTCGAGAATCTGGAAACGACCCTGCTTGGATTTCTTGATCGGCTTCTGGCCGGTCAGCATCAGCATCGGCATGCCGCCCAGGTAGGCATAGGCGCCGGCGGTGACCAGGTTGGTGGCGCCTGGACCGAGGGTGGAGAGGCAGACACCGGTCTTGCCGGTGAAGCGGCCGTAGGTGGCGGCCATGAAGCCGGCGGACTGCTCGTGGCGAGTCAGGATCAGCTTGATCTGCGAGGAGCGACGCAGGGATTCCAGCAGGTCCAGGTTCTCTTCGCCGGGAATGCCGAAGATGTATTCCACACCCTCGTTTTCCAAGCAGCGAACGACCAGATCGGAGGCCTTCATCATGAGTGTTGTATTCCTTGTAGGGTGGATGGCGAGCGCCTGAAGCGCCTCCTCTATGAGGCGCGGCGGTCACTGTACTCAGGAACGGCGAAACATTTCAAAACAAGGAACCACCCAGTTTTACTTCTGTGACGAATGGCCGCAGCGGAAACGATTCAGGCGAGGCAGCGTTGTAGCGACGCCCTGGCGCGGCGCAGGTGCAGCCCGGCGAACAGCAGGCCCAGAGCGGCGATCACCAAGGCCGGTTGCAGGTCGCCGGCAAAGTGACTGCTCACCGCGCCGAGCAAGGGACCGAGCAACTGGCCGCTGGCGAAGCTGGCGGTCAGTACCCCGGCGTTGCGTTGCGGCGTGGCCGGTGCCAGCTCGCGGCCGTACTGCATCACCAGCTGCATGCAGGCGAGGAAGGGGCCGCCACAGAGCAGCACCCCGAGGAACAGCGCCAGGCTGCCCGGCAGGAGGCAGAGCAGCACACCCGCGGCCTGCAGCCAGAGGGTGGCGATCAGCCAGCGGCGGGTATCGGTGCCCGGGCGACGCAGGCTCACCAGCACCACGCCCAGGGCTGCCGCCAGGCCATAGCCGGGCCAGAAGAGGTCGGCCTGCCACTGGCCGTGGAAGCGGCTGGCGGCCATCTGCGAGAGGAAGGTCGCCGGCAGGATGTAGCCGACGCCCACCAGGCCATAGGCCAGGATCAGGCGGTTGAAGGCCGGCGAGCGCTTGGTCGGCGCCGCGGCGGTGGTAGGCAGCGGGGTGGCGGGACCGCGCCGTGGCAGCAGCGGCAGCAGTGCCAGGGTGGCCACGCTGGCGAGCAGGCCGTAGCTCAGCCACAGCTGGTTGGAATCGCCACCCAGGCGATTGCTGACCAGGGCCATCAGGCCGCTGATGAGGATGCCGACCCCGGGACCGGTAAAGACCAGAGCGCCCAGGCGTGGCCGTCCGGCCTCGGCGGCCAGGGGCTGGCTCAGACCGGTCACCATCACCAGCACCCAGGCACTGGCCAGGCCGGTGCCGAAGCGCAGCAGCGCCTGGGCGGCCAGGCCATCGGCCAGCAGGGAGGCCAGGGTCAGGCCGGCGCAGAGCCAGAGGCCTCCGACCAGGCGCGCATGGGTGCGACGGGCGAAGAGGGCGTCCAGGGCCCCGAGCAGATAGCCCAGGTAGTTGGCCGCGGCCAGCAGACTGGCGCCGGTGAGGTCGATCTGACCCTCGGCGATCAGGTGGGGCAGGGCGGGGGTCAGGGCGAAGCGGCCGATGCCCATGGCGGTGGCCAGGGCCAGCAGGCAGGCCAGCAGGCGGGTAGTGGCGGTCATCGAAAAGGCTCCGGTAACAGGTGGATACTGACAGCCTAGGCCTTGAAGTTAATCAATAAAAACGAATAATAGAGAAATAGATGTTCAGCTAAAGAGAAAGGTATGGAATTCGCCGAATTACGCATCTTCCAGGCGGTGGCTGAGGAGGGCTCGCTGGTACGGGCCGCCGAGCGGCTCAACCGGGTGCCCTCCAATCTCTCCACGCGCCTGCGCCAGCTGGAAGACAAGCTGGGGGTGGAGCTGTTCCTACGCGAACGCCAGCGGCTGCACCTGACCGCCGCCGGCCACCGGCTGCTGGACTACGCCCATCGCCTGTTCGCCCTGGCCGACGAGGCACGCAGCGCGGTGCAGGGCGGCGAGCCGGCCGGTACCTTCGTCCTGGGGTCCATGTTCAGCACCGCGGCCATCCATCTGCCAGGGCTGCTGGCGCGCTATCACCAGCGCTATCCCAAGGTGAATCTGCAGGTGCACAGCGGCCCCAGCGGCGAACTGGTGGAAGGCCTGCTGGCCGGTCGCCTGGACGCCGCCCTGGTGGACGGCCCGGCGCCCGATGCGGCGCTGGAGGGCCAGCCCTGGTTCGAGGAACGCCTGGTGCTGATCACCGGGCTGGAACTCGGCCCGGTGCGCTCACCGGCCGACGTGGCCGGGCGTCCGGTGTTCGGCTTTCGCGCCGGTTGCTCCTATAGACGCTACCTGGACACCTGGTACGCCGCGGCGGGGGTGCCCAGCGGCCCGGTTATGGAGATCGAGTCCTACCACAGCATGCTGGCCTGCGTGATCACCGGTGGGGTGGCGCTGATGCCGGAGTCCATGCTCGACAGCCTGCCCGGCCGCGAGCGGGTGCAGCGTCACCCGATCCAGGCGCGTTTCGCCCAGGCCACCACCTGGCTGATGTGGCGCAAGGGCCGCGAGGGCGCCAATCTGCGCAGCTGGCTGGAGTTGCGCGAGAGCCTGCAGACCGACCGCGAAGCTGTTGCTTTGGTGTGATGATTGCCCGATCCTAGACCGCGGACTCCTACCGTCTACCGAGGACGATCATGATAAGAATAGCCATCGTCGGTTTGGGCAAGATCGCCCGTGACCAGCACCTGCCGGCGCTCGCCGCCAATCCCGACTACGAGCTGGTCGCCGTGGCCAGCCGCAACGCCCAGCTCGACGGCGTCGCCCACTATCCCAGCCTGAGCGCCTTGCTCGAAGACGGCCCGGCCATCGACGCCGTATCGCTCTGCGCGCCAGCGGCGGTGCGCTACGAACAGGCGCGCGAGGCCCTGGCCGCCGGCAAGCACGTGATGCTGGAGAAGCCGCCGGGCGCGACCCTGAGCGAAGTGGACGCCCTGGCCCGCCAGGCCGAGGCGGCGGGGCTGTCGCTGTTCGCCACCTGGCATTCGCGCTATGCCCAGGGTGTGCAGCCAGCCCGCGAATGGCTGGAAGGCAAGCGCATCCAGGCGGTGCGCGTCGAGTGGAAGGAAGACGTGCGCGTCTGGCATCCCGGTCAGGCCTGGATCTGGGAACCGGGCGGCATGGGCGTCTTCGATCCGGGCATCAATGCCCTGTCCATCGTCACCGCCATCCTGCCGCGGCCGTTCTTTCTCAAGGAGGCGACGCTGCAGGTCCCCGGCAACTGCCAGACCCCGGTGGCCGCGCAACTGGCCTTCGTCGACAGCGCCGGCGTGCCCATCGCCGCCGACTTCGACTTCCTGCAGACCGGACCCCAGACCTGGGACATCCACGTCGACACCGATGCCGGTCGCCTGACCCTGAGCAAGGGCGGCAGCGAGCTGTACCTGGACGGCCAGCTGACCCACCAGGGCCCCGACCGGGAATACGCCGGCCTCTATGCCCGCTTCGCCGAGCTGGTCGCCCAGAACCGCTCCGACGTGGACGTGGCCCCGCTGCGCCACGTGGCCGACGCCTTTCTCTATGGCCGGCGCGAGACGGTGGCGGATTTTCACGAGTAGGGCCTCCCTCACCCCGGCCCTCTCCCCGGTAGAGAGAGGTGTCATGGTGGGCTCTTGTAGGTTGGGCGGAGCGTAGCGAAGCCCAACAGGTGGCTTGGCTGTTGGGCTTCGACGATGGAGCCGTCTCAGCCCAACCTACGGCTCGGTCTCCTATCCCGAGGGAGAAGGGGCGTCATGGTGGGCTCTTGTAGGTTGGGCTGAGCGCAGCGAAGCCCAACAGGGCTACGCCTCGCATCCCCTCATAGGCTCGTCCACAACAAACGGATGGCCATGCTGAAAAAGGCGCAGGCGAAACCGATACTCAGGCCTTGCGCCAGGCGCGGGCTGGCAACCAGGCGCGTCCTCATCTGCGCTGCAAGCAGGCCGTACAGGGTGAATACCACCCACGTCATGCCCATGAACACCCCGGACAGAAGCAGCGCCTGGGTGAGCGGCGCGGCAGATTGCCGGTCCAGGAATTGCGGCAGATAGGCAAGAAAGAACAGGGTCAGCTTGGGATTGAACAGGTTCAGCAGGACGGCTTGCCGGATGATCTTTCGATCCCCGTTGGGATAGGTGGCGCCCGTGCTCCAGGCGCTGGCATTGCGGATCTGCCGATAGGCCAGGTAGAGCAGATAGGCCACTCCCAGATAGCGCAGGCCCTCCAGCGCTAGCGGCCGGGCTTGTAGCAGCGCTGTCAGGCCACAAAGGGTCAGCAGCAGGTGAGGCAGGATTCCGAGGGTACAACCTGCGGCGGCCAACAGCGCGGCGCGGCGTCCATAGGTAGTGCCGACCGCTATCGTCAGCAGGGCGCCTGTCCCTGGCGACGCGACCACGATGAAGGTAGTCAGCAAGAAGTCGAGTGTCATGACTGTTGACTCGCCCCAGAAAACGCCTGGCCTATCACGGCTACCCAGGCACCAAGGTCGATGTCTGTAGCTTTCTGGCGCGAGGCCGGGAAGTAATCTTTGAGTGCGTGCACGGCTGATACCTGTCAGGGAAACAGGGTCTTAGCCTGGCCGGCGTTGGCATTCAGCGTCTTGAACGAAATTGCAGGCTGACTGATACCTTGGCGTAGGCACCGGGCGGGTAACCGTAGGTACGCTTGAACAGTCGAGTGAGATGGCTCTGATCGGCGAAGCCCGAAGCCGCAGCGCTTTCGACCAACGACATGCCCCCCAAGATCAGCCGGCGTGCCTGCTGCAGCCGGCGTTGAGTGAGATAGGCGTGGGGGGTAAGTCCTGTTGCTCGGGTGAAGGCGCGGAGCAACTGATAGCGGCTCAGCTCGGCAGTCTCAGCCAACTGGGCGAGGGTAGGTGCTTTCAGCGGAGCTTCATCGAGCTGCTCTCGTGCCCGGACAATACCGGCTGGAATGGCACAGCTTTCCAGTAGTCGAGGCTGGAGCAAACCACTTAGCAACAGGATGAGGCTTTGTTCCCATGCCAAGGGGCTGGCCTCGCTGTCCGGGCTCACCGTAGCGATGAAGGCGTTGGCGAAGCCCTGTGACAGGCGTCTATCGGCAATACGCGGTTGGCTGAATTCCACCTGGCGGGCGTGCCCGAGAACATCCTGTCCCACGTCGGCGACCAGGCTGGGATGCAGATAGAGCATGCGCCAGGCGCGGCCGGTTTCATCAAAGGGCGTCCCGTCGTGTACCTCGCCGGGATTCACCGTGATGACATCTCCTGGACCGGCCTCGACCAGCCCTCGACCGCTCAGGGATTTCTGCGCGCCCCGGTGGATCAGGCCGATACCGAAGTCGTCATGGGTATGACGGGCGAAGGTGCAGGACGTATCGGCCACCATCGCCTCAATGCCTGGTTGCTTGCAGGGCAGCGGTCGCACGAAAGAGGATTTGCTGGGCGCCATGATCGATCCTGACTGATCGGAAGGATCAGCATGCGTTTTTTAGCGCTGATTGTCGCCACGTTGAGCCTTTGAAACTGCCCTCTCCCAGAGAGAGGGGCGTTAAGGCGGGGCTCGTGTAGGTTGGGCTGCGCAAAGCGAAGCCTAACAGGGCTTGGCTGTTGGGCTTCGACGGTGGAGCCGTCTCAGCCCAACCTACGGCTCAGTAGCTTCCCTCGCCCCAGTCCTCTCCCCGAGGGAGAGGGGCGCTCAGCCCCGGCGTAGGGTGGAAAACGGCGCAACCTTTTCCACGCGGATTACCTCGACGCTCAAAGCCCTCACCGCCGCTCCAGCAAGACGCCACTTTCCATATGGTGCGTCCAGGGGAACTGGTCGAACAGGGCGCAGCGGGTGATGCGATGGGTGTCCTGCAGCTGGGCGATGTTCTCGGCCAGGGTCTCCGGGTTACAGGAGATATAGAGGATGCGTTCAAAGCGGCGGGTCAGTTCGCAGGTGTCCGGGTCCATGCCGGCGCGGGGCGGGTCGACGAAGACGGTGCCGAAGTCGTAGTTCTTGAGCTCCACGCCAGCCAGGCGGCGGAAGGGTCGGACCTCATTGAGCGCCTGGGTCAGTTCCTCGGCGGAGAGGCGCACCAGGGTGACGTTGTCCACGCCATTGCTGGCTAGGTTGTGCAGGGCGGCGTTGACCGAGGTTTTGCTCACCTCGGTGGCCAGCATCTTACGCACCCGACTGGCCAGCGGCAGGGTGAAATTGCCGTTGCCGCAATAGAGCTCCAGCAGATCGTCTTCACGCTCGCCCAGGGCGGTGTGGGCCCAGCTCAGCATCTTCTGGTTGACCGTGCCATTGGGCTGGGTGAAGCCGCCCTCGGGTTGCAGATAGCGGTAGGTTTTCCCGGCCACCTCCAGTTCTTCGAGCACATGGTCGCGACCGATCACCAGGCGCTGGCCGCGGGAACGACCGATCAGGCTGACGCCGAGGTCGGCGGCCAGGCGCTCGGCGGAGGCCTGCCAGGCGGCGTCCAGCGGGCGGTGGTAGGCCAGGGTGATCAGCGCATCGCCGGCCAGGGTGGTGAGGAATTCCACCTGGAACAGCTTGAACGACAGCGCCACGTCCGCCTGCCAGCCGGCCTTGAGGCGCGGCATCAGGTCATTGATGCGCTGGCTGGCGATGGGGAAGTCTTCGATGAGGATCGGCGTGTGCTTGTCGCCCGGGGCGAACATGGCGTAGTGGCGTTCCTCGTTCTCCCGCCACAGGCGGAATTCGGCGCGCAGCCGGTAGTGCTGCAGCGGCGAGGCGAAGACCTCCGGCTCGGGAGCCTGGAAGGGCGCCAGCAGTTCGCGCAAGCGGTTGGCCTTGGCGTCGAGTTGAGCCTGGTAGTCGGCGGGAGCGAAGGAAGGTTGGGACATGGTAGATCCGGGGCAGGGTGAGGCGGGGAGACCTCGGGGCCGGAGCCCCGAGGAGAGGGGTCAGGCGTTGAACCAGCCCAGCTTGATGACGAACAGGATCGACAGCACGATCAGTGCCGAATTTAGCTCGCGGGTGCGGCCGGACAGCAGCTTGATGACGGTCCAGGCGATGAAGCCGAAGGCGATGCCGTTGGCGATGGAATAGGTCAGCGGCATGGCCAGGGCAGTGACCAGCACCGGGGCGGCGGTGGTCAGGTCGTCCCACTCGATCTCGGCCAGCCCCGAGGTCATCAGCACGGCGATGAAGAACAGCGCCGGGGCGGTGGCGAAGGCCGGCACGCTGCCGGCCAGGGGGGCGAAGAACAGCGCCAGCAGGAACAGCACCGCGACCACCACGGCGGTGAGGCCGGTACGACCACCCGCGGAAACCCCCGCGGCGGATTCGATGTAGCTGGTGGTGGTGGAGGTGCCCAGCAGCGAGCCGAACATGGCGGCGGAGCTGTCGGCGATCAGGGCGCGGCCCATCTTCGGCAGGTGGCCATCCTTGCCCATCAGGCCGGCGCGCTTGGCGACGCCGATCAGGGTGCCGGAGTTGTCGAACAGGTCGACGAACAGGAAGGCGAAGATGACGCTGATCAGGCCGACGTCCAGGGCGCCCCGGATGTCCAGCTGGAGGAAGGTCGGTGCCAGCGACGGCGGCATGGACACCAGACCGCCGAAGGCACTGACGCCCAAGGCGATGGCGATCACGGTGACCACCAGGATACCGATCAGCACCGCGCCGGTGACCTTGCGCGCTTCGAGCGCGACGATCAGGAAGAAGCCGAGGATGGCCAGCAGCGGACCGGGTTTGGACAGGTCGCCCAGGCCCACCAGGGTCGCCGGATTACCCACCACGATGCCGGCGGTCTGCAGGGCGATCAGCGCCAGGAACAGGCCGATGCCGGCGGCGATGCCCGAGCGCAGCGGGAGCGGGATGCTGTTGATGATCCATTCGCGGATGCGGAAGATCGACAGCAGGAAGAACATCAGCGCCGAGAGGAACACCGCGCCCAGCGCCACCTGCCAGGTATGGCCCAGATGCAGGACCACGGTGTAGGTGAAGAAGGCGTTTAGGCCCATGCCCGGGGCGAGGGCGATGGGGTAGTTGGCGATCAGTCCCATGAGTGCCGAGCCGATGGCGGCGGCCAGGCAGGTGGCGACGAAGATCGCGCCCTTGTCCATGCCGGTGGCGCCGAGGATGCTCGGGTTGACGAACAGGATGTAGGCCATGGCCAGAAAGGTGGTGACCCCAGCCAGCAGTTCGGTGCGGACAGAGGTGTGTGCCTTGAGTTGGAAGAGTCTTTCCAGCATGGGATGCCTCGTGCGCGCCGGTCTGATCGGAAAAAGGCGCGCATCATAACAGGTCGGTAAACACGGGTAAGACGCTAGGACCTACCCCCCAAACGGCATCGCGTCGAGCACTGTCCGGTTGGTCAACTTCCAGAGGTATGGCCGCTGACCGAATCGCCGGCATTGCGGGCCAGGCGGAAGGCATCCAGGGTGCTCAGGATGCCGAGCACGGCCACGATGCAAAAGGCTAGCCGAAAGTCTGCCAGTTGCGGGTCGAAATGGCCGTGCCACTCCATCGAGGCGCGTAGCAACAGGGCGGCGATGGCCACGCCCAGGCCCATGGCCAGCTGGAAATTGGTGCTGAAGAGGGTGGAGGCATGCCCCAGGCGGTCCTTGGGGATGTCGGCGAAGGCCAGGGCATTGCTGGCGGTGAATTGCAGTGAGCGGAACACCCCGCTGCAGAACAGCAAGAGCAAGATCAGCGGTAGCGGCCAGCCGGGGGTGAGCAGGCCGCAGGCCAGCAGGCTGAGAGCGCTGAGCAGGCCATTGACGATCAGGATGGTGCGCAGACCGAAGCGGCGCATGGTGGCGGTGGTAAAGGGCTTGGCCGCGAGATTGCCGGCGAATAGGGCCAACAGGAGCAGGCCGGCCTGGAAGGCGTCCAGGCCGAAGGCCAGCTGGAACATCAGCGGCAGCAGGAAGGGCGCGGTGGCGATGGTGATGCGGAACAGCCCGCCGCCGAGGATGGCCGCGCGGTAGGTGGGGATGCGCAGTGTGCCAAAATCGATCAGCGGTCGTTCGATACGGGCCATGTGACGCACCGCCTTGGTGCCGAGGATCAGCCCTATGCCCATCCAGGCCAGGTTGCTACCCAGGCTGCCCTGATTCTGACCGAGGCGCTCTACGCCCCACATGAAGGCCACACAGGCCCCGCCCAGCAGCAGGAAACCGCGCCAGTCCAGCGGATGCCGCTGGGTGGGGATGTCGGCCGGCACCAGGCGCCAGGCCAGCACCAGGGCGATCAAGCCCAATGGCAGGTTGAGGTAGAAGATCCAGCGCCAGTCGGCATAGGTGGTGATCAGGCCACCCAGGGGCGGACCGAGCACGGGCGCCACCAGGCCGGGCCAGGTAATGAGGGCGATGGCCCGCACCAGTTCGTGCTTCTCCGTCACCTGCAGCACCACCAGGCGGCCCACGGGGACCATGAGGGCGCCGCCGAGCCCCTGAAGGATGCGCGCGGCGATGAAGTGTTCCAGGGACTGGGCTATCCCGCACAGCAGCGAGGCCAGGGTGAAGACGCCGATGGCCAGGGTAAAGACCGGTCGCGGACCGAAGCGCTCGGCGATCCAGCCGCTCACCGGGATACCCACGGCGATGGCCAGCAGATAGGAGCTGATGCCCAGGTTGAGGTCCACCGGATCACGGCCGAAGGACAGGGCCATCTGCGGCAGGGCCGTGGCGATCACGGTGGCGTCCAGGTTTTCCATGAAGAAGGTGAAGCTCACCAGGCCGGCGAGAATCTTCCAGCGTTCCATGAGTGCGCGCGTCCGGAAAAGAGGTGGGCTACTCTGCCTGAGGTGCTGCAAGGCTCGCCAGCCCTGGCTTACCGATAAAGGTCGAGGAATCGCTGGCACCTGCCAGCCAGACTGCCAGCGTCGAGATGAGACGGTTTCGCCAGCTGTCGTCGCCACCAGGGATTCGTTGCATGAAGGATGTGAACGATAGCCAAGGGTGGGGGCTGATCCTGCAGGACCGATCGGGACGAACGCTGGTAAGGCCAACGGTGCGTCCGCAGGTAGTCGTGGAGCTTTTCCGCTGAGCGCGGGGTCAAAACCTCGAACGCAGAGGAGAAACACCCCCATGATCAAGCAATCGCTGCTCTCCCTGGCTCTGGGTACCGTCGTCCTGGCAGGTGCCCTGCAGGTCCAGGCCGCGCCCGAGTCCATGACGCCGACCAAGCCGGCCGCCGACAAGGCGGCTTCGGAGCCCACCAACGCGCAGTACCAGAACAAGGTCAACAAGAAGGATGCCAATCAGAGCGACGAGGCTGTTACCCACGACCCTGATCATCCTACCTTTGAACTCGAAGAGGGTGGCCGGGCGCCACGCAAGTACATCCGCGATGAGTACGTGATCAAGGACTGGAAGAAGCACGGACTGGAACAGCCGGGCGAAGACAGCCAATGGGTGAAGATCGGTTCCGACTACGTGCTGATCAAGCGCAGCAACGCGGTGATCGACAAGATCGTCAAAGCCAAGCAGTAAGCCATCGTGGCCGGGGCCGGGTGATCGGCCCCGTAGTGTTTGGGGTGTCCAGGCGGCATGCTGAAACACCCTTTTCGGAGTCTCCCGCATGACCAGTGAAATCCGCATCGTCGCCATTCTGCAGGCCAAGCCTGGCCAGGCTGCAGCCGTCGAAAACGCGATGCGCGCCATCGTCGCGCCTTCCCGCGCCGAACCCGCCTGCCACTTCTATACCCCGCATCGCGATCCGAGCCATGAGGGGCGCTATGTCTTCATCGAGCGTTGGGCCAGTCGCGAAGCCCTCGCCGAGCACGAAGAAACCGCGCACTTCAAACAACTGCTGAGCGATCTCGAGGGCCTGCTCAGCGAGGCGCCGCAGATCATGATCCTGGAAGAATTGCCGCTGGCCTGAGGTCGGCGACATCCTGTTGTCACCTGCCTGAGCCACCCTGGCCTCTTTTCGCGGAGGCCTGGATGAGCACCTCGAGACGTCAAGCGCTGGGCCTGCTCGGCCTGGGTCTGAGCGCGCCCTGGTTCGCCGGTTGCAGCGCTCGCGAACCGCAAGCCGATCCTTTCACCCTGGGCGTTGCCAGTGGCGATCCTGCCGTTGATGGCTTCGTCATCTGGACACGGCTGGCACCTGATCCCTTGGCCGCAGATGGCCTGGGCGGTCTGCGCAGCCCGGTCGAGGTGCAGTGGGAGGTCGCCTTGGATCCGGGGCTGCGCCAGGTGGTGCAGCGCGGCATGGCCCAGGCGCGGCCTCAGGCGGCTTTCAGCCTGGCGATCACCCTGGTCGATCTGCTCCCGGGGCGCCCCTACTGGTATCGCTTCACCGCCCTGGGACATCGGAGTCGGATCGGCCAGGCCACTACCTTGCCGCCTTCGGCCAGTGCGCCACAGCGTCTCAAGCTGGTGGCAGCCTCCTGTTCCCACTATGAGAAAGGCTTCTTCAGTGCCTACCGGCATATGGCCGACGAGCAGCCGGATCTGGCGCTGTTCCTCGGCGACTACATCTATGAGTCCAATGTGCCGCTGCTGCTGCCAGCGGTCCGCCGCCACGGCCTGCCGGAGGCCCGGGACCTCGCCAGCTACCGGCGGCGCCATGCCCTGTACCGCACCGATCCCGATCTGCAGTACCTGCACGCCAAGGTCACCAGTGTCATCACCTGGGACGACCACGAGGTGCAGAACGACTATTCCGGTCCCTGGTCGGCGGATCCTCAGGTCAGCCTGGCCGCCTTCGCCGCGCGACGGCAGGCGGCCTACCAGGCCTTTCGCGAGCACGTACCCCTGCGCAGCTGGCGCACCCAGGGCACAGCGTTGCGCCTCTATGACCGGTGGCGCTTTGGCGACCTGGCCGAGATCCATCTGCTCGATGGTCGCCAGTACCGCAGCGAGCCGGCCTGCGCCACGGCCAGGACCCGCGGTGGCCAGCTGGTCGCCCCGGATTGCCCGGGTCTGCGCGACGCCGCGCGCAGCATGCTCGGGCAGGCGCAGGAGCGCTGGCTGCTGGATGGCTTTCGCCATAATGCCACCCGCTGGAATCTGATCGCCCAGGATCTCCTGCTGGCACCCCTGCGGCAGCGCCTGCCGGATGGCGATCCGGCCCGCTGGACCGATGGCTGGGACGGCTATCCGGCGACTCGCGAGCGGCTGCTCGCGGCCATGGCCGACAGCCGCCTGGCCAATCCGGTAACCCTGGGCGGCGATATCCATTCGTTCTGGGTGACGGATCTGCACCGCGATCCGGAAGACGAGCGGAGTCCGGTGGTGGCGAGCGAATTCGTCGGCACGTCCATCACCTCGGACGGCCCGGACTACCGACGTTTCCAGGCGTTGTTGCCGGAGAATCCCCAAGTGCGCTTCTTCGACAGTCGGCAGCGCGGCTATCTGGCCCTGGAACTGACGCGGGAACGACTGCAGGTGGACCTGCGCACCATCAGTGACCGAACCCGTCCGGATGCCGAGCGCAGCAACCGGGCGAGTTTCGTGGTGGAGGGAGGACGGCCAGGGGCCGTCCCTATCTAACGGCTCAGACGAACAGCGACAGCAGCATGATGAAGGCCAGGGCCACCACCGAGAGGATGGTTTCCATCATCGACCAGGTCTTGAAGGTCTCGGCCACGGTCATGTTGAAGTATTGCTTTACCAACCAGAAGCCAGCGTCGTTGACGTGGGAGAGGATCACCGAACCGGCGCCGGCGGCCAGCACCAGCAGTTCCTTGTTCACGCCGGGCACCAGCGCCACCACGGGGGCGACGATGCCGGCACCGGTGATGGTCGCCACGGTGGCGGAACCGGTGGCCACGCGGATCACCGCCGCCACCAGCCAGGTCAGCAGGATCGGCGAGATCTGCGTCTGCACCGCCAGGTTGCCGATCACCTCACCGACGCCGCTGGCCACCAGCATCTGCTTGAAGCCACCGCCGGCGCCGACGATCAGCACGATGGCCGCCACCGGGGCCAGGCTCTGGTCGAGCAGCTTGACGATCTTCTCGCGGGAGAAGCCGCAGGCGGTGCCGAAGCTGTAGAAGCTCAGCAGCAGCGCGGCGAGGAGGGCGGTGATGGGGTGGCCGATGAAGTCCATCCAGATGCGGAAGTGGTTGTCGGCGGCGAAGAAGATGTCGGCGAAGGCCTTGAGCAGCATCAGGATCACCGGCAGCAGCACGGTGAACACGGTGATGCCGAAGCCCGGCAGATTGCGGTTGTCGGTCTCCTGCGCGATCTGGGCGACCAGCTCGGCGTTGGCCGAACCGGGGATGCGCTTGGAGATCCAGGCACCGAAGATGGGACCGGCGATCATGGCGGTGGGCAGGCCGACCAGCAGGCCATAGAAGATGGTCTTGCCGATGTCGGCACCGAACACCCCGACCGCTAGCAGCGGACCCGGGTGCGGCGGCACCAGGCCGTGCACGGCGGACAGGCCGGCCAGCAGCGGGATACCCAGCTTGACCAGCGACAGGCCGGTGCGGCGGGCGACGATGAACACCAGGGGCGCCAGCAGCACGAAGCCGATCTCGAAGAACAGCGGAATGCCCACCAGGAAGGCGGCGAACATCATCGCCCAGTGCACGCGCTTGATGCCGAAGGCGCGGATCAGCGTCTGGGCGATCTGGTCGGCGCCGCCGGAATCGGCCATCAGCTTGCCGAGCATGGTACCCAGGCCGAGCAGGATGCCGACGAAGCCGAGCACGCCACCGAAGCCGTCCTGGAAGGATTTCATGACCTTTTCCACCGGCATGCCGGAGGTCAGGCCGAGAAAGCCCGAGGCGATGGTCAAGGCGATGAAGGGATGGACCTTGAACTTGGTGATCAGCAGCACCAGGCCGATGATGGTGACCAGGGCGTCGAGCAGAAGGAAGCTGTTGTGGTCCATGCCGAACATGGTGCCTCTCCTATTGTTGTTGTGGGCGTTGTAAGAGCCTATTCAAAGTCTGCTGCGCGTCGGCCAAACTGCGTTGAAAAGGGCTTCGGAATGCTCATTTACCCTTCGTAAACTCCGCTTCCTCAGCCCTTTTCGTCTTGTTTGTCTCTAGCTCGCGAGACTTTGAACAGACCCTAAGGGTTGGAATGGGTAGCGCTGTCTCGTCAGGCCGGCTGGGCCAGGCGCGCCGAGGTGGTCCACCAGGCCGACACCTGGGTGCCGATGGCGGCCAGCGGATCGCGGGCGTCCACTACCAGCGTAGCCGGTTCACCGTGGGGTGCTTCCAGGGTGGCGAACTGGCTGTCGATCAGGCTGGCGGGCATGAAGTGCCCTGGACGATTGGCGACGCGCTGAGCCGCGGTCTCGCGGGTCAATTCGAGAAAGACGAAACCGAGACCGGGCACGGCCTGGCGCAGCTGGTCGCGATAGCGGCGCTTGAGCGCGGAACAGGTAAGTACGGGACGTTCGCCCGCGGCCACGGCAGCAGCCAGTTCCTCACCGAGGCGGGTCAGCCAGCCAGCACGATCTTCATCGTCAAGGGGAATGCCGGCGCTCATCTTGGTGATGTTGGCGGCGGGGTGGAAGGCGTCGCCTTCGATCAGGCGGCCACTGTCCTGCTCGGCGATGGCCGCGCCGACGCTGCTCTTGCCACAGCCTGCGACGCCCATGACCACGAGCGCGGGAATGGGAGTGTTCATCGTCACCTCCGGTCTGGAGACAGCGCTACCCCGAAAAATGAAAAAGGGAGCGGCTTCCAGTTCTTGTCGATCTTGTTAGGCCGAATGCCGACGTGTTCCTGAAGGACACGCCAGGCTTGTAGTGTCTGGTGAGACAGCGCTACCTTAGGCGCGTTCTCCGTCCTTGACAAGCCTGAAACCATAACAATGAATCGAACGGGTTCTCGTAGTTCCGGTCGGCCCACCCTCACCGAGGTGGCGCTGCAGGCCGGTGTTTCCCCCATCACGGCCTCGCGGGCCTTGCGTGGTGTCGCTAGCGTGGCGCCCGAGCTAGTCACCCGCGTGCAGGAAGCCGCCGCGCGTCTTGGCTATGTCACCAATCCGGCCGCCCGCGCCCTGGCCTCGGCTCAGGGGCACTCGGTGGTGGTGCTGGTCCCCTCGCTGTCCAACCATCTGTTCATCGAGCCGTTGGAGGCCATCCACGAGATCCTGCGCCCCCGTGGCCTGGAGGTGCTGATCGGCAACTACCACTACGATCCCGAGGAGGAGGAGAAGCTGATCCGCAACTACCTGGCCTATCAGCCCCGGGGCCTGCTGCTGACCGGCTTCGACCGTACCGACGCCGCACGCCAGCTGCTGGCTGCTAGCGGGGTACCGCGGGTGCACATGATGGAGCTGGATCCGGCTGGCGGGGTGCCCAGCGTGGGCTTTTCCCAGCATGCCGCCGGCGCTGCCGCGGCGCGGCATCTGCTGGCGGCGGGGCGCAAGCGACTGGGTTATGTCGCCGCCCAGCTCGACCCGCGGGCGCTGGCCCGGGGCGAAGGGTTTCGCCAGGTGCTGCGCGAGGCGGGTTGCTACGATCCGAGTCTGGATGTGCTGGATTCGCAGCCGTCGTCCGTGGGCCTGGGCGCCCACCAGTTTCGCGAGCTGCTGGCCCGCCGGCCGGATGTCGACGGCCTGTTCTTCTGCAACGACGACCTTGCCCAGGGCGCGCTGTTCGAGGCCCAGCGGCTGGGAATCGCCATCCCGGAGCGGGTCTCGGTGCTGGGCTTCAACGACCTGCCCGGCTCGGCGCACACGGTGCCCCGGCTGACCTCCATCCAGACCCCGCGCGCCGCGGTGGGGCGCCAGGCGGCGACCCTCTTGCTGGGCCTGCTCGACGGTCGCAGCCAACCGACCTGCGTGGACCTGGGGTTCGAGTTGGTGAGCCGGGAGAGTGTATAGGGTCAGCGTCGAAGGCTACTAGCGGGGCTTCGATCCGGCAACGTTGGGCTTCGCTACGCTCAGCGCCAACCTACGGTGCCCGCGTGGGTTAGGTTGAGACGGCTCCATCGTTGAAGCCCAACGGCAGAGTCTCGATCTGGCCATGTTAGGCATCGCTGCACTCAGCGCCAACCTACGAGGCCGAGCCACTTACGCTCCTACCGCTTCGTGCTGACCGTAGGAGCGGCCCATGGCCGCGATTCGCTAGCGCCCATCTACCGCAATGCCTTGGCCAGGATCCGTGACTGGCCCTGGAAATCCTGGCGTGCATAGAACGCCTGGGCATCTTCGTTGAATTCCATGACCTCCAGGCGCAATTCGTCGACGTCGTTGTCCCGGGCCCAGGCTTCCACGGCTTCCAGCAACCGTGCGCCCACGCCCAGCCGTCGGTGGTTGGCGGCCACCACCAGGGTGCCGATCCGGCAGAGGACCAAGGGCTGCAGAAAGGAAATCGAGCGGGTATCGGACAGGCGTGCGGTGACGAAGCCCACCAGTTCGCCCCTGGCCTCGCCGACGAACATCACCCCATCGTCCGGCTCCAGCTGGGCGGCCCAGTAGTCCTGGTCGCGCCAGCCGCCGGAGGGCGCGGCAAAGGTCGCCGGGGCCTGTCGGTGATGCTGCTCGGCGAGTTGTTCGGCCAGGCGGCAGATGGCGGCGAGGTCGGTGACGAAGGCGGGACGGATACGCAAGAGCGGTGCTCGCAAGAGGAGTCGACCCTCCACCTTACGCCGCACGGCGCAGGTCAGGAAGCCTCCGCCGCCAGCTGCTGGTACCAGTCGGCATAGGGCGTGTTCTTGGCCATCCGACGGTTGTAATCGGGTGCGCCATCGGCCCACCAGACCGGTCCGCGTTCACCCAGGGCATGCTTGGCGGCGTCCACCGCGGCGCGGGCGGTGCGCAGGGCTGCGTCATCACCCTGGCGCTTGGCCACACCCACCTGGCGGCGGGCGTCCATCAGCTCATGGGTCAGGGCGTCGCGGCGGTCGGCGGGCAGGCTGGGGTCGGTACAGCGCCAGAGCCGGCCCCTGACCACGAAATAACGACCGTCCGGAGTGGTGGGATAGCGCATGGCAGGGCCCCTTGGTCAGTCTTCGATGTCGAGCAGGGCGCGGCAGTCCGGGTAGTTCGAGCAGGCCCAGAATTCCCGCCCCTGGTGGCGACCGCTGCGCGCACGGCGGCGGACCATGGGCGCCTGGCACTCGGGGCACTCCGGCGCCAGCGCCTGGTTGGGCGCTACCTTACGGTTGCGCGGCCGGCGCCCGCCGAACACGGCGTCGTGTATGGCACTGGCGGAATAGCGCGCCGCCGCCGGGATCTCTACCAGACGCAACTGGGCGGCCTCGCACACCGCGCGGACGAAGCGGTCGCGTTGCTGCCGATGACGCTGCAGGTGCGACCTGTCGTTGAGTTCGACCACCGCGTGTACGGCGAGGTCGTCGCGGCGGCAGATGGCGAAGTCGAAGTGCTTGCAGTTGATGCGATTCTGCGCGACCAGGTAGCGGCGGCGATCGCGCAGCGGCAAAGTCTGGACCACATCGGCGATGCGCACCTTGCCGAACACCCGGTAGTCGTCGCCCACGGCCTCGTCGAGCACGGCGAGAAAGGCCTGTTCGGCAGGGGTGAAGAGGGCTTCGACCTGGCGATAGGGAAAGGCGGCCTGGCGATGGCGTTGCCACCACCACAGTGCCCCCAGGAACAGCAGTCCGGCCAGGACCAGCAGGGGCAGGTAACGCTCGTACATCGCGAACTCCAACAGCGGGGCGCCATGATAGTGAGTCCTGGCGCCGGACAGCAGCGGCGGCGACGAAACGTCAGTCGCGCTGTGGTAGTTGCCGTTGCAGATCGTCCAGGCGCAGCAGGGTCACCGACTTCAGACAGCTCAGGTACTGCAGCTGCTGCATGGCGCCCTGGAAACCGCGGGTGGCGGTGGCGCAGCGGGGCGCCCGGTCGTCTTGCCAGAGCTGTTGCAGCCGCTCGAAGGCGGGGCGTTGCGTGGGGGCGGTGGCAGCCAGCCGTCGGCTGTAGACGTCCGCCAGACGGGCTTCGGCCGCGGCCAGATCCCCGGCGGCGCAGGCCGCCAACTGGGCCTCGCTGCCCTGGCGATCGCAGTCGGCAGGCGGCTGTTCGGCGGCGAGCGCCAGGGGCGGAACGGTCAGGACGAGCAGCAGCGAGGACAGGCGGAAGGCGGACATGGAGGCAGCTATCTGGACGGCAATCCCTTCAGACTGCCGCAAGTGGAGGGCGCTCACCAAGCGCCGCCGGTCTCCTGGGTCTCGCCCTGGGTGTCGCGGAAGTGGCGGATCTGCACCAGCAGCCAGTCGATCCAGCGCTGCACCGGGGCGTCCACCGGACCTTTGGGCAACACCAGGAAGTAGGCCTGGGTCGAGAGCTGGTTGAACCGATCCGGCAGGGGCCGCACCAGGGCACCACTGGCGAGCATCCGTTGGGCCAGCACGCAGCCGCCGAGGGCCACGCCCTTGCCGGCCGCCGCCTGTTGCAGGGCCATGCCGCTCAGGGAATAGCGTGGGCCGCGCAGGCTATCGCCCAAAGGCACCTGCTGGCTGGCGAACCAATCCTGCCAGGCGTTGAAGCGGCTGCTGGGACGCCCCGAGCGCCAGCCGCCGGGCCATTCGGCATGCAGCAGCGGATAGTCCAGCAAGGCGGCGGGTTCTGCCAGCGGCGCCGGGATCAGCGCCGGGCTGCACACCGGAAAGATCCATTCGCGCAGCAGCAGGCGGGTCTCGCCGTCCTGCCAATCGCCCCGGCCATAGCGGATCGCCGCCTGGGCACCGCCCTCGGTGCCCAGGGGCACGATGGCGGACGAGGCGTCGAGAAAGACCTCGATGTCCGGATGCTGTCGCTGGAAGTCTTCCAAGCGCGGCAATAGCCACTCCTGACCGAAGGTGGGCGGCGCGCTGACGGTCAGGACACTGCTCTTGACCCGTGCCCGGGCCACAGCGCGGGCCAGGCCGTCGAGGTGCGGCGCTATCTCGGCCGCGAGGGCGCGACCCTGGGCAGTAAGCCGCACCCCCTGGGGCAGACGCTCGAACAGCGGTTGCCCCAGCTCGGCTTCGAGCAGGCGGATTTGTCGACTGATGGCGCCGGCGGTGACGTGCAGCTCGTCCGCGGCCCTGGCGAACTGTTGGTGCCGCGCGGCGGCGGCAAAGGCGCGCAGGGCGTTGAGGGGAAGGGGAGTGGTCACGCTGAGCCTTAGTTTTCCTGAGCCTGACACCCATTAAACATCGTTTGTCCGACCTGTTCAGCCCCCGTCACCATTCAGGCTCACTTATTCGTGGAGCGACGCTCATGCGCAAGGAGCTGGATGCCACGGCCGTGCTGGTCATGCTGGCGCTCTGCCTGGTCTGGGGCCTGCAGCAGACGGCGATCAAGGCCATCGCCGAACAGGTCGACCCGCTGCTGCAGATCGGCTGGCGTTCGCTGCTGGCAGCCGGGTTGCTCTACGGCCTGGCACGCTGGCGCGGCATCCGCTGCCTCGGGCGCGACCAGACGCTGATTCCCGGACTGCTCGCCGGTTCGCTGTTCGCCCTGGAGTTCCTCTGCATGGCGGTGGGCCTGAAATACACCAGCGCCGCGCACATGGTGGTGTTCATCTACACGGCGCCGCTGTTCGCCGCCTGTGGCCTGCACTGGCTGGTGCCCGGCGAGCGGCTGTCGGGGCGTCAGTGGTTGGGCATGGTGCTGGCGGCCAGTGGCGTGGTCTGTGCCTTCCTGATTGGCAAGCCGAGCGGCGGCACCAGCTGGCAGGGCGATCTGATCGGCCTGGTCGGTGGCGCCGCCTGGGGCGCCACCACGGTGTTGATCCGCCGCAGCGCCCTGGCCGAGGCGCCGCCGCTGCGCACCCTGTTCTATCAACTCGGGGTGACTGGGGTGGTGCTCCTGGCGCTGGCCCTCCCGCTTGGCAAGCGCCTGGATCTGGCAGCACTCGACTCCCTGGCCTGGTCGAGTCTGGCGTTCCAGGTGTTCATCGTCGCCGGCATCAGTCTGCTGGGGTGGTTCGTGCTGCTCAGTCGCTATCGCGCCGCGCCCCTAGGGGTGCTGACCCTGCTGACGCCGCTGTTCGGAGTACTGATGGGCGTCTGGCTGCTGGACGAGACCCCAGGCCCTGGTTTTCTCGCCGGTGCCGCCCTGGTGCTCAGCGGTCTGCTGATCGTCAGCTATCCTTCCCGCTCGCGAACGGCGTCCCGCTGACTCGCCTGGCCTTGAGAATCCGATGCCGTCCACCTCGCTGCATCCCTGGTTGCTGCGCCTCATCCCCCTGGTGTTCCTGGCCCTGTGGTCCGCCGGATTCGCCGTGTCCAAGGTGGGCCTGGCCTATGCACCACCCTTCACCCTGCTGGCGATGCGCTATGCCCTGGCCTTCAGCGTGCTGCTGGTCGCCTTCCTCATCCTGCGCCCGCCACTGCCGCGTACGCGGCGGGAGTGGGCGAATCTGGCCGTGGTGGGCTTCCTCATCCAGGGCGTCTATTTCGGCATGAGCTATGGCGCCCTGGTGATGGGCGCCTCGGCCAACGTGGTGGCCATGGTCGCCTCGTTGCAGCCCATCCTGGTGGCCCTGGGCGCACCGCTGCTGGTGGGCGAGCGGGTGGCGCCGCTGCAGTGGCTGGGGCTGGCCCTGGGACTGCTCGGCGCCATCGGGGTGATCCTGGCGCGGGCGAGCGTCGCCGTGGAGTCCGTGGCGGGCATCTTCCTGGCGGTGGGCGCGCTGCTGGGCATGACCAGCGCCGTACTCTATGAAAAGCGCCTGGGCGTGGCCCAGCATCCGGTCACCAACAACCTGGTGCAGTACAGCGTCGGTCTGCTGTGTTGCGCGCCCCTGGCGCTGCTGTTCGAGCACACGCCGGTGCACTGGGCGCCGGCCTTCATTGGCGCCCTGGCCTATCTGGTGCTGGCCAATTCGCTGCTGGCCATCAGCCTGCTGGTGTGGATGATCCGCGCTGGCGAAGCGGCACGGGTCAGTGCGCTGTTCTTCTGCGTACCGCCAGGCGCCGCCTTGAGCGCCTGGCTGCTGCTCGGCGAGACGCTGCCACCGCTGGCCTGGGTGGCCATGGTCATCGCCATCGGCGGGGTGCTGCTGGCGACCCGGGCGGGAAGCAAGGCGGCGCGCTGAGCTGCGCCGCCTGCCGTCAGGCCGTCTTCAGCCCTGCCAGCACCTTGTCCACCGTCAGCGGATAGTCGCGGATGCGCACCCCGCAGGCGTTGTAGACGGCGTTGGTGAGGGCGGCCCCGGCACCGCAGATCCCCAGTTCACCGACACCCTTGATCTTCAGCGGATTGGCCTTGTCGTCCACTTCCGGCAGGAAATGGGCTTCGATGGCCGGGATGTCCAAGTGACAGGGGTAGTGGTAGTCGGCCAGGTCATGGTTGACGAAGTGACCGTGACGGGTATCGATCACCCCGTCTTCGTGCAAGGCGCTGCCCACCCCCCAGATCATCCCGCCGAGCATCTGCGAATGGGCGGTCTTCTCGTTGAGGATGCGCCCCGCGGCGAACACCCCGAGCATGCGCCGCAGGCGGATCTCGCCGGTGAGGGCGTGCACCCCCACCTCGGCGAAGAAGGCGCCGTAGCCCTGCTGGGAATAGTCCTTGAGCGTCTGCCCCGGCTTGATCTCGCCAATGGCCTGGAGATCATGCTCGCGCGCCAGTTCGGCGAGGTCGCGACTGCCGTTGTCGGCGATCAGCCGGCCGCCGACGAAACGGGCGCTGGCCGGATCGAGGCCCGCCGCTTGCGCCGCCTTAACGCGCAGGTTCTCGCAGGCGACATAGACCGAGGAGCCGGAACTGGCGGCGCCAAAGGAACCGCCGGAGCCGGCACCGGCCGGATCGTCGCTGTCGCCCAGCAGCACCTTGACCCGTTCCACCGGCAAGCCGAGGGACTCACCGGCGATCTGCGCCAGGATGGTATAGGTCCCGGTGCCGATATCGGTCATCGAGGTCTTGACCGTGGCCGTGCCATCGGCCTCCAGGCGGACCCCGGCCTGGGATGGCCTGAGCATGTTGGCGCGACTGGCCGCGGCCATGCCCATGCCGATCAGCCAGTCGCCGTCGCGCACCTGGCCGGGCGTGGCATTGCGCTGGTTCCAGCCGAAGCGGCGGGCGCCGTCCTGCATGCACTCCACCAGCTTGCGGGAGGAGAAGGGGATGTGCTTTTCCGGGTCCTGGCTGGGCTCGTTGCGGATGCGCAGCTCGATGGGATCGAGCGCGAGCATGACCGCCAGCTCGTCCATGGCGTTTTCGCTGGCGAGCATGCCCACGGCTTCGCCGGGCGCGCGGCAGGAGCCGGATTCGGGCAGGTCCAGCTCGACCATGCGGTGCGCCACCAGGCGGTCATCGCCGGCATAGAGGGTACGCGAGGACAGACCGGTGGGTTCGTAGTAGGTCAGGCCACGCGCCGAATGGGACCAGCCCTCGTGGGCCATGGCGAGGAGACGGCCATCACGGTCGGCACCCAGGCGGATGCGCTGCACCGTGGCCGAGCGGTGGTCGGTGATCTGGAACATCTGCTGGCGGGTGAGGGTGACCTTGACCGGCCGACCGATCGCCCGGGCGGCCATGGCGCCGATCAGGGCATCGGCATAGATCGGCAGCTTGCCGCCGAAACCACCGCCGATGTAGCGCGCCACGATGCGGACGTTCTCCTTGGGCAGTTGCAAGGTATTGGCCACGCAACTCTGCGCCTGCTCGACGAACTGGGTGGAGCAATAGATCGTCACCCGGTCGCCGTCCCACTGGGCGAGGCTGGCGTGGGGCTCCATCTGCGCATGGATGTGGTAGGGCGTGGTATAGCGCTGGTCGAGCTTGATCGGTGCCCGGGCGAAGGCAGCGTCGACATCGCCCGAGGCGGTGTCGGTGGGCTGGTCGCCATCCGGTGGTTTCACCGCCTGGCCGAGGTTGGCGGCCAGATCGAAGGCGCCCGGTTCGGCGGCGTAGTCGATCTCCACCAGGGCCGCCGCCAGGCGTGCCTCCTCGAAGGTCTCGGCCACCACGAAGGCCACGGGTTCGCCGAAATAGCGCACCTGGTCGCTGTCCAGGTAGGGCTTGGGCCGGGTGAAGCGGCCGCTGTTGTCCGGCTCGCGGGCCGCCTGCCGTGGGGCGTTGCGGTAGGTCAGGACGCTGAGCACGCCCGGCGCGCTTTCGGCGGCGGAGGTGTCCAGTCGAGCGATGCGGCCCTTGGCGATGGTGGCCCCGACGATGAAGCCATAGGCCACGCGATCATTGCGGAACTCGAAGCTGTAGGGCGCCTGGCCGGTGACCTTGAGCAGGCCGTCGACGCGATCGATGGGCTTGCCGATCAGGCCGCCGCGATTCTCATCGATCAGGTTGCGGCCAGCGGGTTCATTCATTTCCATGCTGCTGTCCTCAGGCCTGTTGGCGAGCGTCGGCCACCCCGGCGCGCAGGATGCGACGGGTCAGCTCGAGTTTGAAATCGTTGTGGCCATAGCCACGGGCGCCGGCGAGCAGGGCATCGCCCACGGCGGCGAGATCACCGTCCGCCGCCTGGCCGGCAAAGGCCTGATCGGCCGCCGCCACGCGCCAGGGTTTGTGCGCCAGACCGCCGAAGGCGGCGCGACCGCTGCGGATGCGCGTGCCGTCGAACTCGACGATGGCCGCCATGGACACGAGGGCGAAGGCATAGGAGGCACGGTCGCGCACCTTGCGATACACCTGGATACCAGGCGGTGGCGGCGGCAGGGTCACGGCGGTGATGAGTTCGCCGGGTTGCAGCACCGTCTCGATCTGCGGGGTGTCACCGGGCAGGCGATGGAAGTCGGCGAGGGGGATGCGCCGGGTGCGGCCATTGGCTTCGCGGGTCTCCACCGTGGCGTCCAGTACGCGCATGGCCACCGCCATGTCGGAGGGGTGCACGGCGATGCACTGGTCGCTGGCGCCGAGCACCGCGTTCATCCGATTGAAGCCGCCCAGGGCCGCACAGCCACTGCCGGGCTGGCGTTTATTGCAGGGCATCGCGGTGTTGTAGAAATAGGAGCAACGGGTGCGCTGCAGCAGATTGCCGCCAGTGGTGGCCTTGTTGCGTAGCTGCGCCGAGGCGCCGGCCAGCAGGGCGCGCGACAGCACCGGATAGCGCTCCCGTACCCGCGCATCGGCAGCCAGGGTGGAATTGCGCACCAGGGTACCGATGCGCAAGCCGCCGTCCTCGGTGGCGCGGATCTGATCCAGCTGCAGGCGATTGATGTCCAGCACCTGACTGGGGGTCTCGATCTCCAGCTTCATCAGATCCAGCAGATTGGTACCCCCGGCGATGAAGCGACTGCCCGCCTGGACGCCCTGGCGGCTGGCGTCGGCCTCGTTCTGGACACGCCGATAGTCGAAGACTCTCATGCCTGTCCCCCCGCCATCTGGATGGCCGCGACGATATTGGGATAGGCACTGCAGCGACAGAGATTGCCGCTCATTCGCTCGCGGATCTCTTCCTCGCTCAGCCGCATGGGGCCATCGAGGCGTGCCGAGACGTGGCTGGGCATGCCGGCCTTGACCTCGTCGAGCAGGGCCACCGCCGAGCAGATCTGCCCGGGCGTGCAATAGCCGCACTGGAAACCGTCCTTGGCCAGGAAGGCGGCCTGCATGGGATGCAGGCGCTCGGCGTTGCCCAGGCCCTCGATGGTGGTGATGGCGTCGCCTTCGTGCATGGCCGCCAGGCTCAGGCAGCTGTTGATGCGCTGGCCATTCACCAGCACGGTGCAGGCGCCACACTGGCCATGGTCGCAGCCCTTCTTGGTGCCGGTGAGGTGCAGGTTTTCGCGCAGGGCATCGAGCAGGGTGGTGCGGCTGTCGACCTTGAGCCGGCGCGCCTCGCCATTGATCTGCAGGGTCAGCGGCAGCAGTTGCGGCAGACGGGCGGCGATGGCCTGGGGCGTCAGGGGCGCGCCACCGCTGGCCTGGGCAAAGGTGTAGCCGGGAATGGCGCTGGTCGCCACCAGCACCGCGGAAGTGCCGAGGAACTGGCGCCGGGACAGGCGCCAGGGTGCATCGGAGTCGGAAGCCATGGTTGGATTCTCATCGTTGGAGGCGCATCACGGGAGTTCTGATGACTGCCCCTTTGGGGACGGGGTTCAGGCCACTGGGCCGCTGGTGGCAGGAGCCGCCATACCGGATGTGTCCTGCCCGTGCCCAAGGGCTCTGGATCAGTACTCCCAACGCTTCGCTGAGCAGGCTTCAACGTCACGTTGAATACCGCTGGGCAGGGGTGCTGAACCGCTTCCGGTCGGCAACAGTCCCTTACCTGAGGTGGCCTTTCGCTGCCACCACCTATTCCGACCACGGGGGCATCTGCACCCCGCGGCTTTAACCGTGAGGTCCGCCATGAACGCCACCCCCGCGCGCCAGCTTCAGCCCCTGGCCGAACCCGAGTCCCATACCATCGCCCTGACCCTCAACGGCAAGCAGCTGCAGCTGGCCGTCGAACCCTGGACCACCCTGCTCGATCTCCTGCGCGACCACCTCGACCTGACCGGCACCAAGAAGGGCTGTGATCACGGCCAATGCGGCGCCTGCACGGTGCTGGTCAATGGCACTCGCATCAACAGCTGCCTGGCCCTGGCGGTCATGCAGGATGGTGCCGAGGTCACCACCATCGAAGGCCTGGCCCAAGGCGACCAGCTGCATCCCATGCAGGCCGCCTTCGTCGCCGAAGACGCCTTCCAGTGCGGCTATTGCACCCCTGGGCAGATCTGTTCGGCGATCGGCATGCTCAAGGAGGGCCACGCCCACAGCGAGGCCGAGGTGGCTGAGCAGATGAGTGGCAACCTCTGCCGATGCGGTGCCTACCGCAACATCCGCGCTGCCATCGAACGAGCGCGTCCGGATTGCCAGCAAGGGGAGGACCGCGAATGAACCGCTTCGGTTACGCCAAGCCCAATGCCGTGCCCGATGCCATCCGCCAGCACGGCCCCCAGACCCATTTCATCGCCGGCGGTACCAACCTGTTGGACCTGATGAAGGAAAACGTCGAACGCCCCGAGCAGCTGATCGACGTCAACGGTCTGCCCTTGCGCGAGGTCGAGACCACCGCCGAAGGCGGTCTGCGCATCGGCGCCCTGGTCAAGAATGCCGAGGTGGCCTACCACCCCGAGGTGCAACGCCGCTATCCGCTGCTGGCCAAGGCCATCCTCGCCGGAGCTTCCCCGCAATTGCGCAACATGGCCTCCACCGGCGGCAACCTGCTGCAGCGCACCCGCTGCTATTACTTCTATGACGTGGGCACCCCCTGCAACAAGCGCGAACCCGGCTCCGGCTGCGGCGCTCGTGAAGGGCAGAATCGCATCCACGCCATCCTGGGCCACAGCGAGCAGTGCATCGCCACCCACCCTTCGGACATGTGCGTGGCCCTGGCTGCGCTGGAAGCCCGAGTCGAGGTGAGCGGTCCCAACGGCGAGCGGGTCATCGACTTCGCCGACTTCCATCGGCTGCCCGGCGATACCCCGGAGCGCGATACCAACCTCGCCACCGACGAACTCATCACCGCCGTGACCCTGCCGGCGGAAAGCCTGGCGGCCCACAGCGCCTACCTGAAGATCCGCGACCGCGCCTCCTATGCCTTCGCCCTGGTCTCGGTGGCGGCAGCACTGGAACTGGATGGCGAGCGCATCAAGCAGGTCCGCGTCGCCCTGGGTGGCGTGGCCCACAAGCCCTGGCGGCTGCCGGAGGCCGAGCAGGCGCTGGTTGGCCAGGTCGCGGACAAGGCGGCCTTCGGTCAATTGGCCGATCGCCTGCTGCAAGGCGCCCAGGGCTTCGCCCATAACAGCTTCAAGATCGAACTGGCCCGGCGCGCCATCGTCCGTGCCCTTACCGAAGCCGCCGGAGGTACCCTGCAATGACCGTCGTCCATCTGCAAAAAGCCGTTCCCCGCGTCGACGGTCCGCTCAAGGTCACTGGCCAGGCCCTCTACGCCGGCGAATTCAGCGTGCCGGATCTGGCCTTTGGTTTCGTGGTCAACGCCACCATCACCAAGGGTCGCCTGCTCGGCCTGGACGTTAGCGAAGCCCTGGCCCAGCCGGGCGTGATCGAGGTGCTCAGCCACCTCAATCGACCCAAGATGGCCAGCTATGACGAGAGCTATACCGACATGGATGCGGCCGATGGCAAGCCCTTTCGGCCGCTGTACAACGACCGCATCCTCTACAGTGGCCAGCCCATCGCCTTGGTCGTGGCCGAGACCTTTGAGGCCGCACGTCACGCCGCCGCGCTGATCCGCGCCCAATACAGCGAAGAGGAGCACGCCACCGACCTGGCCCAGGCTCGCGACCAGGCCCACGAAGCGCCCATGGAGTTGCCGGAGAATCGGGGTAACGCCCCGGCAGCCTGGGCCGCGGCGCCTACCCGCATCGAAGCCGAATACCACTCCGCGGCGGAATTCCACAATCCCATGGAGATGCACGCCTCGACGGTCATCTACCACAAGGACGGCAAACTGACGGTGCACGACAAGACCCAGGGCGTGCAGAACAGCGCCCAGTTCGTCAGCAGCATCTTCGGTCTGGGCGAAGGCGACGTGAAGGTCATCTCGCCCTTCGTCGGCGGCGCCTTCGGTTCCGGCTTGCGTCCGCAGTACCAACTGGTGCTGGCGACCATGGCCGCCTTGCAGCTCAAGCGCTCGGTACGGGTTACCCTGACGCGCCAGCAGATGTTCACCTTCGGCTATCGCCCCGAGACCTATCAGCAGGTCAAGCTGGCCTGCGACAGCGACGGCAAGCTGCAGGCCATCGATCACAGCGCCCTGGGCATCACCTCGCGCTTCGAAGACTTCACCGAGATGGTGCTGGTCTGGTCGGCATCGCTCTATGCCTGCCCCAACGTCAAGCTGGCCTACCAGCTGGCTGCGCTGGACGTCTACACCCCGCTGGACATGCGCGCGCCGGGGGCCGTGCTGGGCGTCTATGCGCTGGAAAGTGCCATGGACGAACTGGCCTACGCTGCCGACATCGATCCGCTGGAGCTGCGTATTCGCAACTTCACCGATGTCGATCCGGCCAAGAACAAGCCCTATTCCAGCAAGGAGCTGCTGGAATGCTATCGCCAGGCCGCCGAGCGTTTCGGCTGGGAGCAGCGCAGCATGGCGCCGCGTTCCATGCGCGACGGCAACCAGCTGGTCGGCTGGGGCATGGCGACCGGGGTCTGGGAGGCCATGCAGCAACCCGCCACCGCCAAGGCGGTGATGAACATCGACGGCAGCCTGGTGGTAGCCAGTGCGACCGCCGATATCGGCACCGGCACCTATACGGTGATGACCCAGATCGCCGCCGAGAACCTTGGTCTGCCGCTGGACAAGGTGACCTTCAAGCTGGGCGACTCCACCCTGCCCAAGGCGCCGCTGGAAGGCGGTTCCTTTACCGTGTCTTCGGTGGGCACCGCCGTGAAACTGGCCTGCGATCAGCTGCGCCAGCAACTGCTGGATGCGGCCAAGGAAATGGACGACTCCCCGCTGGCCAAGGCCGAACTGGAGCAGGTGGTATTCGCCGACGGCGGCATCAGCCTCAAGACCGATCCGGCCCAGCGCGTCGACTTTACCGCCATCCTCAAGGCTTCGGGTTCGCCGTCCATGGAAACCCTGGCCAGCGCCGAGCCGGCGGAAGAGCGCGACAACTACGCCACCGGTACCCACTCGGCGGTGTTCGTCGAGGTCAAGGTCGACGAAGACTTCGGCAGCGTCCAGGTCAGTCGCGTAGTCACCGCTGTGGCCGCGGGTCGTATCCTCAACCTCAAGACCGGCGAGAACCAGGTGGCCGGTGGCATCGTCTGGGGCATCGGCATGGGCCTGCAGGAAGAGGGGATGATGGACACCACCGAAGGCCGCTGGATGAACCACAGCCTCGCCGAGTACCACTTCCCGGTGCAGGCCGATGTTCATCAACTGGAGGTGATCTTCGTCGAGGAACACGACGAGATCGTCAATCCGCTGGGCGCCAAGGGCATCGGCGAGATCGGTATCGTCGGGGTAGCGCCGGCCATCGCCAACGCCATCTTCCATGCCACCGGCAAGCGGGTGCGGGATCTGCCCATCACCCTGGACAAGGTCTTCGCCGACGAGCTGCTGCACTAGGGTCAGCAGCGTTCTATTTGGCTTCGACGCTGGAGCCATCTCAACCCAACCTACGGTGAGGCTGCCGTAGGTTGGCGCTGAGCGCAGCGAAGCCCAACAACCAAGCCCCCAGGAACGAAAAAGGCCCGCCTCCAAGAGACGGGCCTTTTTCAGGCAGTCAGTAAACCGCTATTCGATCACTCGGCGTGCGACGCGCCGTCATGTTCGATTTGCTCTTTGTACTCCAGGGCATCCGCTTCGCTCTGGTAGACACCGACCAATTCCCCTTCCTGTTTCACGTCCCACAGATGCATGCCCAGGCCACGGGCTTCGCGGGACATATGGTCTTCGTCACGTTCGGTTACGGTAATGGTCATGCTGTATCTCCTTGGTCGAGCCCGCGCTACGGCAGGGCTTGAAAACCCATACTAGAGCGTTTCGCTTCAGGACCAAGGCGTATCTCGGCAACAAGTCGTTACAACTTCTGCGACAATCTGTCGCGTTGCTCATGGTCATCATCGGCATCGCTCTAGGCCGACATCAAGAGGATCCCTGTGACCGCTTGCGCTGGCTCCGCTCAGTTGAGGCTTGCCACCCTGGCCGACATAGAGGCGCTGTTCGCCATCCGTACCGCGGTCACGGACAACGCCCTTACCCGGGAGCAACTCGCTGAATTGGGCATCACCCCTGAATCGATCGCCGAGCTGCTCGCCGCCGAGCCCTGTGCCTGGGTGGTGGAGGTGGGAGGCGAGGTGGTGGGCTTCAGCCTGGTCGATCTGGCGAATGGCGAGGTCTTCGCTCTGTTCGTCAGACCCGACTGGCAAGGCCAGGGTTTCGGCGCCCGTCTGCTGGCCGCCGCCGAGACCGCGCTGTTCCGCCATCATGCCCTGATCTGGCTGGTCACCGATGGGCGCCCAGTGATACGGGCGAATGCCTTTTACCGGTCTCACGGCTGGCATAGGGTCGCTTCCCTCGAAGGGACGGATGTCCGCTACGAGAAATCCCGCACGTCCGGACAGGATCAAGGAGGCATCTCCTGATGGACAGCACGCGCACCGGTGGCTGCCTCTGCGGCCAGATTCGTTATCTCATGACAGGCTCGCCACGGGATCCCCACAGCTGTTCCTGCGAGCAGTGCCGCCGGCATTCCGGGGCGCCGACGCAGGTCTGGATCGAGTTGGACAAGGCCCAGCTGCGCTGGACCGGTCCGGGTGGCGAGCCGGCCCTCTGGCGCTCCTCGGCTACGACGTGCCGAGCCTTCTGCCCGCACTGCGGTTCCACGCTGGGCGCCGTGGATGACGGTCCGACTCTCGCCCTGGCGGTGGGTAGCCTGGATCGACTCGACGATGACGTTGTGCCGCTCTTTCATTCTTTCGCCGACCAGCGACCGGGCTGGTGGAATCCCTGAGCGGACGGGTCCCAACTGAAAAGAAAACGCCCTCCGAAGAGGGCGTCTTTGCAACTACCGGGATCAGTTGGCGCCTTTCACCGTGCGCCCGTTGACCGAGCCTTCCTTGAGGCTGGTCTGGTATTCCTTGCCGTCGCTCTCCTGCTGGTAGAGGCGCACCAGCAGGTAGTCCCAATCCTTGGCGAACCACAGTTCGGTCTTGCGGCTGCTCTTGGTGGGATCACGCACGCGCTCCACCTTGATGGCATCGAACAGGCCCAACGGGGTGCGGATGCGCTCCGGACCGATGACCCGGAAGTCGTAGGTGTCGATGCTGTCGCCGTCGACGATCTGGTAGCTCATGCTCTTCTTGCCGTCGGCCACGTCCTGCTGCAGCTTGAGCTGATAGGTCGACTTGTCCAGCAGACCGCGATCCAGGGGCAGGCTGACCGGATCGTCCTTGTCCTTGCCGGTGACCTTCTTGGCGGCCCAGTCGAAGGTCAGTTCGCTCTCGCGGCTCTTGCCCAGCCCGCTGCGCTTGTACTGGTAGGTGTCCGGTAGGAAGGCTTCGCCTTCGTGGCGGAAGGTGCTGGACTCGTTGAGGCCGGCGACCAGCATGGAGGCTTCGAACTTCAGCTCCCAGCGACCATCGGCTTCTTTCTCCAGCGAGCGTTCGGCCGAGCCGCTGACCGGCATCTGCTTCCAGTCGGCGGTGTAGCTGGCCGTGAACGGCTGCAGGTCGAAGGCGAAGGCCGAGGCACTGCAGAGGGTGGCCAATAGGAACAACAGACGTCGCATCAGTTTCTCCTTGGATCAGGAAAGGGAGGCCGCGGCCGTCAGCGACGGCAACGTGGCCCCGGTAGGCGGCAGTGCCTCGCCATCGAGCTCGGCACCCAGGGTACCCAGCCGCAGACGACCTTCGGCGAACAACCGCACGGCCACAGGATAAAGGAGGTGCTCGGCGGCGTGTACCCGTGTCGCCAGGCTCTCCGCCGTATCTTCGGCCTGTACCGGCACCCGCGACTGCAGGACGACCGGACCGCCATCCAGTTCTTCGGTGACGAAGTGCACGCTGCAGCCGTGCCAGGCATCGCCGGCATCCAGGGCACGCTGGTGAGTGTGCAAGCCCTTGTAGAGTGGCAGCAGCGAGGGATGGATATTGAGCAGACGACCCTGGTAGCGCCGCACGAAGGTCGGCGTGAGAATGCGCATGAAGCCGGCCAGCACCACCAGATCGGCGCCCTGGGCGTCGATGGCAGCCGCCAGGGCCGCATCGAAGCTTTCGCGATCGGCATGCTCGCGGTGGTCGATCACCTGGGTGGCGATCCCGGCCTGCCGGGCCCGCTCCAGGCCATAGGCCTCGGCGCGGTTGGCGATCACCGCCGCGATCCGCACGGGCGGGGTCGCGGCGTCGATCAGAGCTTGCAGGTTGCTGCCGTGGCCGGAGATGAGCACCACCACGGCGCAGTCGGCAGGGCTCATCCGTGCTGTTTCAGATTGTTCAGCACGACCTGGTCGGCGCCCTCGGCGGCCTGTTCGATACGGCCGATGACCCAGGGTTGCTCGCCCTCGGCGCGCAGCACCTGCAGGGCGCCTTCGACCTGATCCTGGGCCACGCAGATGACCATGCCCACGCCACAGTTCAGCACACGGTGCATCTCGGTCTCGTCGACGTTGCCCTGCTGTTGCAGCCAGTCGAATACCGCCGGACGCTGCCAGCTGGCGACGTCGAGCACCGCCTGGGCACCCTCGGGCAGTACCCGCGGGATATTGTCCAGCAGGCCGCCACCGGTGATGTGGGCCATGGCCTTGACCGCGCCGGTGTCCTTGATCAGCTTGAGCAGCGGCTTGACGTAGATGCGGGTGGGCGCCATCAGCAGTTCGGTCAGCGGCTGGCCGTCGAGCTGGATGTTCTCGATGTCGGCGCCGGCCACCTCGATGATCTTGCGGATCAGCGAATAGCCGTTGGAGTGCGGGCCGGAGGAGGGCAGGGCGATCAGGGCGTCGCCGGTGGTCACCTTGGAACCGTCGATGATCTCGGACTTTTCCACCACGCCGACGCAGAAGCCGGCCAGGTCGTAGTCTTCGCCTTCGTACATGCCGGGCATCTCGGCGGTCTCGCCACCCACCAGGGAGCAGCCAGCCTGTTCGCAACCGGTGCCGATGCCGGTCACCACCTGGGCGGCGACGTCGACGTTGAGCTTGCCGGTGGCGTAGTAGTCGAGGAAGAACAGCGGCTCGGCGCCGCAGACCACCAGGTCGTTAACGCACATGGCGACCAGGTCGATGCCGATGCTGTCGTGCTTGGCCAGGTTCATAGCCAGGCGCAGCTTGGTGCCGACGCCGTCGGTACCGGAGACCAGCACGGGCTGGCGATAGCCTGCCGGGATCTCGCACAGGGCACCGAAGCCCCCCAGGCCGCCCATGACTTCCGGGCGGGCGGTGCGCTTGGCGACGCCCTTGATGCGTTCTACCAGAGCCTCACCGGCGTCGATGTCTACACCGGCGTCCTTGTAGCTCAGCTGGGGTTGTTTGCTCATGAATCCTGGCCTTTGGCTAATGGCGAAACGAGCCGGCTGGCGCCAGCCGGCAATGAGGCGGGCGATTTTACCAGAAGCCGTGCCAAAGCACGCGGCCCGCCGCGGCCTCCGGTCCGGGTGGCGATGGCACCCGGCCAGCGCCCTGGGGTCTGAGCCTGATCGCCCATCCGTTCGCCGGGTGGGCAATGTTCGCTACTACCTTCTGCGCCACCCGCGACCCAGTGCCCTTGCTCGCGGGTCGGGCGGCTTTTAAGGTATGCCCCTTGCCCTTTCTATGGAATCGCCATGCGCCGTCTCGTCCTTCCGTTGCTCGCTTCGCTGCTGGTCCTGAGTCCGCTCGCCCATGCCGAGGTGGTGGACAACCTCTACCAGGTCCGCGAGCCGGTGACCTCGCAACAACCGGACGAGCGCAATGCCGCCCTCAAGCGCGCCCTGCAGGTGCTAGCCGGACGCCTGACCGGCAACCCCCAGGCCGGCCAGACCCCGGGTCTCGCCAGTGCCCTGGCGGCACCCGAATCCCTGATCAGCCAGTACAGCTATGACGCCGGCCCGCCGGAGGTGCTGGTGGCCAACTTCGACCCGGCCGCCACCGAGCGGGCCCTGGGTCAGGCGGGGCTCTCGGTATGGGGCGCCAATCGTCCGGTGGTGATGATCTGGTGGCTCAACGACGCCGACAGCGGGGCGACCCTGGTAGGTGATGGCCAGCCTGCCAGCACCGGCGTCCAGCGTGGCGCCCAACTCGCCGGCCTGCCGATCCGCCTGCCGCTGGCCGATCTCAACGAGCAACTGGCCGGTACCGCCGCCAACATCGACGCCAGCGATCCGACCGCCCTGCGCCAAGCCTCCGAGCGCTATGGCGCCAATGCCCTGCTGGCGGTGCACGCCAAGCCCCAGGGTAACGGCTGGCAAGCCCAGTGGCGCCTGTGGAACAACGGCGCTGCCGAGCAGGGCAGCAGTCAGGCAGCCGACCAGGACGCCCTGGCCGCCGCCGTCCTGCAGGACGTGGCCGCGCGCCTGTCGAAGAAATTCGTTTCCCGTCCGGGCACCACCCAGCCGCTGACGCTGGTGGCCGACAACTCCAACTTCGAGCGCTATGCCCAGCTGCAGAAAGTCCTGGAGCCCTTGTCGAGCCGCCTGGTCAAGGTCGAGGGGACCCAGCTGACCTACGACCTCACCGCCAATCCCGACCAGTTGCAGGCACAGCTCGGTCTCGCCGGCCTGCAGCCCGCTTCCGCGTCGGTCGCCCCTGCCACTCCGGCACCGGCGACCCAGGGTGCAGCCGTCGACGCCACGGCCGCGCCGAGCGCGCCTGTGGCCCAGCCGGCGCCGTCCGCCCAGCCGGCGCGTACCACCCTGTATTTCCGCTGGCCATGAGGGCCGACACCCAAGACTGAAGCGGCTGCTGCGAGGGACCCGGGATTTGGTTAGACTTGGCGCCCTCGCGAAACTGCCAAGAGCCGTTCGAGCTGGCATGATGCCTTTACAGCTGCCCCTGGGCATTCGTCTGCGTGACGACGCCACCTTCGTCAACTACTACCCTGGCGCCAATGCCGCGGCGCTCGGCTATGTCGAGCGTCTCTGCGACGCCGATGCCGGCTGGACGGAAAGTCTGATCTATCTCTGGGGCGGCGCTGGCGCCGGTCGCAGTCATCTGATGCAGGCGGCCTGTCACCGTCTGGAGGAACTGGGCGAGCGCGCCATCTACCTGCCCATGGGCGAACTGGCCGACTACGGTGTCGAGCTGTTCGACAATCTCGAGCAGTGCGAGCTGGTCTGCCTCGACGATCTCGACGCCCTCGCCGGCCAGCGGCGCTGGGAAGAGGCGCTCTTCCATCTGTTCAACCGCCTGCGCGATGCCGGCAAGCGGCTGCTGATCTCCAGTACCGCCTCGCCGCGGCAGTTGCCGGTGCAGCTGGCCGATCTCAAGTCGCGCCTGACCCTGGCGCTGGTCTTCCAGCTGCGACCCCTGTCTGACGAAGACAAGCTCCGCGCCCTGCAGCTGCGCGCCTCTCGCCGCGGCCTGCACCTGACCGACGAGGTCGGCCGCTTCATCCTTTCGCGCAATACCCGCAGCATGGACGCCCTGTTCGACATGCTCGAACGCCTGGATCAGGCCTCGCTGCAGGCACGGCGCAAGCTCACCATTCCCTTCGTCAAGGAAATCATGGGCTGGTAGCCGCGCCGGCTACCGCTACTTTTGCAGGCGCCCCGCCAGGGTCGCCAAGCGCTTGCCCAGGGCCCGGCACAGCGCCGTTTCCTGCTCGTCCAGTGCGCGCTTGCCGTCGGCGCCAGCGAAATGACTCGGCCCATAGGGCGTACCGCCACCCTTGGTTTCCAGCAGGGCGCTTTCGCTGTAGGGCAGGCCGGTGATGAGCATGCCGTGATGCAGCAGCGGCAGGGCCATGGACAGCAGGGTGCTCTCCTGGCCGCCGTGCAGGCTGGCGGTGGAGGTGAAGACGCCGGCGGGCTTGTCCACCAGGGCGCCGGTCAGCCAGAGGCTGTTGGTGCCATCCAGGAAATACTTCATGGCGGCGGCCATGTTGCCGTAGCGCGTCGGGCTGCCCAAGGCGAGCGCGGCGCAGTCGCGCAGGTCGTCGAGGGTGGCGTAGACCGCGCCCTGCTCGGGCACGGCCGGGGCGACGGCGGCGCACTCGGCGGAGACCGCCGGCACGGTGCGCAGGCGCGCGGCCATGCCGCCCATCTCCACCCCGCGGGCGACCTGGCGAGCCATTTCGGCGGTGGCGCCATGGCGGCTGTAGTAGAGCACCAGGACATAGGCTTCGGGGGTCATTGCAGGATCTCCAGGACACGCTCGGGGGGACGACCGACCACGGCGCGTGAGCCGCGCACGGCGATGGGTCTCTCGATCAGCTTGGGGTGGGCAGTCATGGCCGCGATCAGGGCGTCTTCGTCCAGCGTCGGATCGGCGAGGTTCAATTCGCGATAGATCTCCTCGCCGGTACGCAGCAACTGGCGCGCCTCCAGGCCCAGCTTGCCGAGCAGTGCGCGCAGGGTCGCGGCATCCGGCGGCGTGTCCAGGTAGGGCACCACCGACACGGCTAGCTCGCGGCTTTGCAGCAGCGCCAGCGCCGCCCGCGATTTCGAGCAGCGCGGATTGTGATAGAGGACGATTTCACTCATGGGCTGATCCATAGAAGGTAAGATGGCCATTGTAGCGGGTTGGCGAGGACTGCCGCGCCAGCCCTTGACCGTGCCTTTCGAGGAACCGCCAATGCCGGCCCGCTTGCGTGAACTGCTGTCCTTCGTTCGCTACCTCGCCGACCGCTTCATCGAAGACCGCGCGCCTAACAATGCCGCGGCCCTGACCTATACCACCCTGTTCGCGGTGGTCCCGGTGATGACCGTGACCTTCGCCATGCTCTCGGCGATACCCGCCTTCCAGGGCACGGAAGTGCAGATCCAGGCCTTTATCTTCCGCAATTTCGTGCCCTCCACCGGGGCGACCCTGGAAGAATACCTGCGCAACTTCATCGAGCAGGCGCGGCACTTGACCTGGCTGGGCGTGGCCCTGCTGGCGGTGACGTCCTTCTTCATGCTGGTGACGGTGGAAAAGACCTTCAACGACATCTGGCGGGTGCGCATTCCACGGCGTGGGGTCTCCAGCTTCCTGCTCTACTGGGCGGTGCTCAGCCTGGGGCCCCTGCTGCTGGGCGCCGGCTTCGCCATGAGCACCTACCTGGCCTCGGTGGCCTTGGTGTTCGGCTCCTACGGCATGTCTGGCGCCCAGGCGCTGCTCAAGGTCACGCCGCTGCTGTTCAGCATCGCCGCCTTCACCCTGATGTATGTCGCTGTGCCCAATACCCGGGTCCCGCTGCGTCATGCGTTGATCGGCGGCGCCCTGACCGGGGTGCTGTTCGAGGCGGCCAAGAGTCTGTTCGGTCTCTATGTCTTCTATTTCCCCGGTTACCAGTTGATCTATGGCGCCTTCGCCACGGTGCCGCTGTTCCTGGTCTGGATCTATGTCTGCTGGCTGATCGTGCTGCTGGGGGCGGAGGTGGTCTGCAGCCTGTCCACCACCCATCACTGGCGCCGCGCGCCGCTGCCGGCCTTTTTCATCCTGCTCGCCGTGCTGCGCGCCTTTCTGGAGCGCCAGCAGAGCGGTTCCAGTCTGCACCTGGGGCGGTTGCACCAGGCGGGCTGGAAGCTACCGGAGCACGAATGGCATGCGGTGCTGGCCTTCCTGCAGCAGGAGCGCCTGGTGTGCCAGAACGACAGCGGTCACTGGGTGCTTTGCCGCGATCTGCATGGCTATGCGCTCCTGGATCTGCTGGATCGCGCGCCCTGGGCGCCGCCCGCGCCGGATTGCTGGCCGCCCGCCGAACGCTTTCCCGGTGACTGGTATCCGCAGCTGCAGGAGGCCTTCACCCGACTGCAGGCGCAGCGTCATGAACTGCTGGCCGGGAGCGTGGCTCACTGGCTCAAGGTCGCGCCAGTGCTGGAAGAGCGGGGAGCCTCGCGATGATGGACAGAGCGGCGCGTCACGGCCTGATCAGTGGCCGCGTTCAGGGCGTCTACTATCGCGAGAGCACGCGTCAGGAGGCGCAGCGGCTGGGCGTCACGGGCTGGGTGCGGAATCTGGCCGATGGCCGGGTGGAGTGCCATCTGGAAGGCCCGGCCGAGGCGCTCGCCAGACTGGAAGCGTGGCTCTGGCAGGGACCGGCAGCGGCGCGGGTGACCGGGGTAGAGCTGGAGGAGGTGGCCTGCGCAGGCTTCACCGACTTCCAGGTCAGGCGCACGGACGCCTGACCTGGAGCGGTAGCCCTCAGCGGGCTTTGAGGAAGCCGACGATCTCGGCCAGGACGACATTCTGGCTTTCGCTGTCGGTACGGCCCTTGTATTCGACCAGACCTTCATTGAGACCGCGCTCACCTACCACCAGACGATGGGGGATGCCGATCAGCTCCATGTCGGCGAACTTCACGCCAGGGCTGGTCTTCTTGTCGCGGTCGTCCAGCAGCACGTCGAAGCCGGCCGCCTTGAGGTCGGCATAGAGGCGATCGGTGGCTTCCTTCACTGCCGCGTTCTCGTACTTCATCGGCACCAGGGCGATCTGGAAGGGCGCCAGGGCGGCCGGCCAGCGGATGCCGCGCTCGTCGTGGTTCTGCTCGATGGCGGCGGCGACCACGCGGGATACCCCAATGCCATAGCAGCCCATGGTCAGCAGGGTAGGCTTGCCTTCCTCGCCCAGGACCGACAGCTTCATGGCCTCACTGTACTTGGTGCCCAGCTGGAAGATATGACCCACTTCGATGCCGCGCTTGATCACCAGGGTACCTTGGCCATCCGGACTCGGATCGCCGGCCACCACGTTGCGCAGGTCGGCGACCTGGGGCAGCGGCAGATCGCGCTCCCAGTTGACGCCGAAGTAGTGCTTGTCTTCCTGATTGGCGCCGATGCCGAAGTCGCTCATCAGGGCGACCGAGCGATCGACGACGCAGGGAATCGACAGATTCATCGGGCCCAGGGAGCCGGGGCTGGCGCCAATGGCGGCACGGATCTCGGGCTCGGTGGCGAACACCAGGGGGCTGGCGACCTCCGGCAGGTTGGCTGCCTTGATCTCATTGAGTTCGTGATCGCCACGCACCACCAGGGCGACCAGCTTGCCTTCCTCGGCGCCGCGAACCACCAGGGTCTTCACGGTCTTCTCGATGGCCAGACCGAATTTCTCCACCAGATCGGCGATGGTCTTGGTGTCGGGGGTATCGACCAGGCGCAATTCTTCGGTGGCGGCGCCACGCGCGGTTTCCCGCGGCAGGGCCTCGGCCTTCTCGATGTTGGCGGCGTAGTCGGAGCTGTCGCTGAAGGCGATGTCGTCTTCACCGGAGCCGGCCAGCACGTGGAATTCATGGGAGCCGCTGCCGCCGATGGAGCCGTTGTCGGCCTGCACCGGACGGAAATTCAGACCCAGACGAGTGAAGACATTGCAGTACGCCTGGTACATGGCGTCGTAGGTTTGCTGCAGCGACGCCTGGTTCAGGTGGAAGGAGTAGGCGTCCTTCATTACGAACTCGCGGCCGCGCATCAGGCCGAAACGCGGGCGGATCTCGTCGCGGAACTTGGTCTGGATCTGGTACAGGTTGATCGGCAGCTGCTTGTAGCTGTTCAGCTCGTTGCGCATCAGATCGGTGATGACTTCCTCATGGGTCGGGCCCACGCAGAAATCGCGCTGATGACGGTCCTTCAGACGCAGCAGCTCGGGGCCGTACTGCTCCCAGCGACCGGATTCCTGCCACAGCTCGGCGGGCTGGATCGCCGGCATCAGCACCTCCAGGGCGCCGGTGGCGTTCATTTCCTCGCGCACCACGGCCTCCACCTTGCGCAGCACGCGCAGGCCCAGCGGCAGCCAGGTATAGAGACCGGAGGCCAGCTTGCGGATCATGCCGGCACGCAGCAGCAGCTGGTGGCTGATCACCACGGCATCGGAAGGGGTTTCTTTGAGGGTGGACAGCAGGAACTGACTGGTACGCATGGCTAGGCGGTCTGTCGGCATCGAGACGGGACCGGCATTGTACGGCGGGGTGGGGCAGGGCGTACAGGGACGCAGGCGGCGCCGACCGGAGGCCGGAAAAGAACAGCCCGGCGAATGCCGGGCTGCTGGATCGTGCGAGTGACGCTGTCCCTTGCAGGATGCTCAGCGGGTACTCGGTGATCAGGCGGAACTCGTTGATGTTGCCGCTGCCGCCGCTGCCGGTGCTGGCATCGCCACGGTGCCAGGATTGACGGATGCGGAAGGACAGGTCCTTGGCCGGGCCGCTCTGCAGCACGTACTTGGCTTCGACGTTGGTTTCGAATTCTTTGTCGCCATCGCCATAAGCACTGTAGACGCCGTTGGTGCTGTCTTTGATGTCGGTGCCCCGAACATATCTTGTCATGAAGCTCAGACCCGGCACGCCTAGGGTAGCCATGTTCAGGTCGTAGCGCAGTTGCCATGACTTTTCACCGGGGGCGTTGAAGTCAGAGAACTGTATGGAGTTGGCCAGGAAGATACCGTCGCCGCCGCCATTGGTAGAGCCAGCTGCCGCATAGTCGAAGGGCGTATTGCCATTCACTTTCTGGAAGCCAAGAGTAATGGTGTGGGCATCGAAGGAGTAAGCAGCGGCCAAGGAGTAGGTGTTGTTGCTGATATCGCCGGCTTTGGCGTTACCGGTATCCTTGGTGTAGTAGTAGTTCGCATCGAAGGTGAGCGCTTGGCTGGCGCCAAACGGAACCACATAGTTCACGTTCGCGTAGTACTGATTCCAGATATCTTCCAGATTGCCGTAATAGAGCGAGGCGCTCAGCTGATCGTTGATCTTGTACTTGCCGCCTGCATAGGTGGCCGAGTCGGCCAGCGCGCCCGAGTAGCTCGTACCGATGTCACCGTTGTGGAACGTGTTTACGCCATCGCGTGCATCGGTGAAATAGCCAGCCTCCAGGAACAGATCGCTGATCTCTTCGCTGGTCAGCATGAAGCCGGTACCAGTTGCGGGGAACAGGCGGCTACCACCCAAAGCGAAGACCGGCGAAGTCGGCTGCAGATAGCCATACTTCAGGACTGTATTGGAAATGCGCATTTTGACGGCGGCGTTGGCAAAGGAATACTCGTCTCTGGAGCTACCATCACTGCCGACCGGCAAGTTGCCGGTTCCTGCGTAACCCGCACCACCGTCCAGCTTCAGACCCAAATAACCGCTCGCGTCGACACCAAACCCAACGACACCTTGAGTGAAGCCCGATGCATAATTGAGCAGGAAGCCATGGCTCCAGTCGCGCCGGTCATTCGCTCCACCATCACGATCCCGGTTGAAGTAGTAGTTGCGGTTCAACAGGTTCAGCTTGCTGTCTTCGACGAAGCCCTTGGATTCGGACTGCTGGTCGGCGAAAGCCAGTTGAGTGGTCCCTGCGGCTACGGCCAGGGCGAGAATGCTCCACTTCATCGCTTGCATCAGAAATGCTCCTTTGGGTTGAAAGTCAGCCATCGTGTCAGCCGTGGCTGTTTGTTCTAATGGCGGCACATATAGCACCTCTCTTGGAGGGGCGATAGGCTTCATCAAAATTTTGCGTGTGATGAGCGGATTAACCAAGACTCTTAAGAAAATTCTTTAAGAGTTCCCTTCCGATCGTCGTACCCGGATCGTGATAGCAAAAAGCGTGCACAAAACGGCAATTCCTGTGCCCGCCTGTCTATCGCTCGGTTGTTCTCCAGGCAATGGGCAGTTTCGGAAGGACTGATTGCACCTTTGTGACACCAAAGGTTTCATTCACCCAAAGTCATGCACACTTTTAGTGCTGACCTGTGTTGGCAGGAGATGAGATGTTCCAAATCGATCCACGACTGGCGAGCGATTCCCTGGAAGTGGCGTCCTTGACGCTGTGCCAGGTGTTGCTGCTGAACGATCGCCGCTATGACTGGCTGGTGCTGGTACCCCGGCGCGAAGGTGTTACCGAGGTCCTCGATCTGTCACCCCAGGATCAGGTGCAACTGTGGCGAGAGGTGACACTTGTTGCCCAGGTGTTGCGTGGCGCTCAGCCAGATCTAAAATTGAACATCGGTGCCCTGGGCAACATCGTCAGGCAATTGCACCTGCATGTTCTGCTGCGGCAGGAGGGTGATCCGGCCTGGCCCGGCCCGGTATGGGGGCACTCGCCACGTGAGCCCTATGGCGAAGCCGCCGGCCGCGCGGCCGCGCAGCGCTGGCAGGGGCTGCTCGAACAGGAGGCACAGGCATGACCCTCGAAGAACGTATCGCCGACCTGGAGATGCGCCAGGCATTCCAGGACGACACCATCCAGACTCTCAACGACATCATCGTCGAGCAGCAGCGGACCCTGGATCGTTGCGCGGCGCAGATCCGCCTGCTGGCCGAACGCCAGGCGGAGTTGCAGAGCGCAGGGGGTGGCGGCATGCCGGACGAAGCCCCGCCGCCACACTATTGAGATCCGTTCCGCAGCTGAATCTTGTTGTCGCCCTGACGTACGTGCGCAGGCGGCTTTGCCGGCTACTCTAGCGGCACTGCATCCTTGCACTTTTTTGGTGCAGTCCGGCCTCGTCCCTTGTGGAACTCGCTCCGGGAGAGGCCTGTCCTCTGCGGAGCGAAGCCCACAGCACCTTCAGGACGGAGTACGGTTATGGCGTTTTTCACCGCTGCCAGCCAAGCGGATTTCCAACAACAACTCAAGAATGCCCTCGCGGCCCATGTCGAAGGGGATACCCTCGAACAGCTGGATCGCTTCACCGCCCAGTTCTTCGGCATCGTCCCGCTGGAAGAACTCACCCAACGTCGGTTGTCCGATCTGGTCGGCTGCGTGCTGTCGGCCTGGCGCCTGCTGGACGTCTTCGATCCGGCCGAGCCGCGGGTGCAGGTCTTCAATCCGGATTACGAGCGACACGGCTGGCAATCGAGCCACACCGTGGTCGAGGTACTGCACGCCGATTCGCCGTTCCTGGTGGACTCGGTGCGCATGGAACTCAATCGACAGGGCTACAGCGTCCATACCCTGCAGAACAGCGTTCTCAGCGTCCGTCGAGATGCCCAGGGTCGTCTGCTCGAGCTGCTGCCCAAGGGCCAGCAGGGCGAAGGAGTGACCCGCGAAGCCCTGATGTTCCTCGAGATCGACCGCTGCGCGGCAACCAGCGAGTTGCGCGCCTTGGAGGCAGCGCTGCAGGAGATCCTCGGCGAGGTCCGCCTGACCGTGGGTGACTTCGCCGCCATGAAGGCCAAGGTCGGCGACCTGCTGACCTGGCTGGATCGGCGTCCGGCGGGCGTGGAGGAGGGGGAGCTGGCCGAGGTCAAGGCCTTCCTCGACTGGCTGCGCAACGACAGATTCACCTTCCTCGGCTACGAGGAATTCACCGTCGAAGGCGATGGCGAGACCGCGGTGCAACGCTATGTGCCCGACTCCCTGCTGGGGCTGTCGCGGCGTCTGCGCGGCCGTCCCGAGACGGCCGAGATCAGCCTGTCCGGTGATCCGCTGCGTTACCTGCGCGAGCCGGTGCTACTGTCCTTTGCCAAGGCGGCCGACCCGAGCCGGGTGCATCGTCCGGCCTACCCCGATTTCGTCTCCCTGCGCGAGGTGGACGCCAATGGCCGGGTGGTGCGCGAGCATCGCTTCATGGGCCTCTACACCTCCAGCGTCTACAACGACAGCGTGCGCGAGATTCCCTACATCCGCCGCAAGGTCGACGAGGTGCGCCGCCGCGCCGATTTCGACAGCAGCGCCCACTTGGGCAAGGAACTGGCCCAGGTGCTCGAAGGCCTGCCGCGGGACGATCTGTTCCAGACCCCGGTGGACGATCTCTTCAGCACCGCCATGGCCATCGTGCAGATCCAGGAACGCAGCAAGGTGCGCGTCTTCCTGCGTCGCGATCCCTATGGCCAGTTCTTCTATTGCCTGGCCTATGTGCCGCGCGACATCTACTCCACCGAAGTCCGCCAGCGCATGCAGCAGATCCTCATGGATCGCCTGCACGGCACCGACTGCGAATTCTGGACCTTCTTCTCCGAATCCGTGCTGGCGCGGGTGCAGTTCATCCTGCGCGTCGATCCCCTGCAGCCCCAGGATGTCGATCCGGCGCGCCTGGAGCAGGAGATGGTGCAGGCCTGCCGCAGCTGGAAGGACGATTTCGCCAGCCTGATGGTGGATAGCTTCGGCGAAGCCCAGGGCACCTCCATCCTGGCCGATTACCCGCTGGGTTTCCCGGCCGGCTACCGCGAGCGCTTCGCGCCGCACCTGGCCGTGGTGGACATGCGGCACCTGCTGGCCCTGAAGGACGATCGCCGTCTGGCCATGGGCTTCTACCAGCCGCTGACCCAGACCGGCGACAACATTCTGCACTGCAAGCTCTACCACGCCGACACGCCCCTGGCGCTGTCGGACGTCTTGCCGATCCTGGAAAATCTCGGCCTGCGCGTGCTCGGCGAATTCCCCTACGAGCTGCGTCATCGCAATGGCCGCCGCTACTGGATTCATGACTTCGCCTTCACCACCGTGGCCGGCCTCGAGCTGGATCTGCAGCAACTCAACGACACCTTCCAGGATGCCTTCGTCCAGGTGGTGGAAGGCCAGGCGGAAAACGACAGCTTCAATCGCCTGGTGTTGACTGCCGGGCTGCCCTGGCGCGACGTCGCGGTGCTGCGCGCCTATGCGCGCTATCTCAAGCAGATTCGCATCGGCTTCGACATCGGCTACATCGCCGCCACCCTCAACGCCCATGTCGATATCGCCCGGGAACTGGTGCGGCTGTTCCGCATGAAGTTCTATCTGGCGCGGCGCATGACCAGCGAAGACCTGGACGACAAGCAGCAGCGGCTGGAGCAGGCCATCCTCAGCGCCCTCGACGACGTCGCGGTGCTCAACGAAGACCGCATCCTGCGGCGCTATCTGGACCTGATCAAGGCGACCCTGAGAACCAACGTGTTCCAGACCGATGCCGCCGGCAAGCCCAAGGCCTACTTCAGCTTCAAGCTCGATCCCAAGGCCATTCCCGAGTTGCCGCGCCCGGTGCCGCGCTACGAGATCTTCGTCTACAGCCCGCGTGTGGAAGGGGTGCACCTCAGATTCGGCAATGTCGCCCGTGGCGGCCTGCGCTGGTCGGATCGCGAGGAAGACTACCGCACCGAGGTGCTGGGCCTGGTCAAGGCGCAGCAGGTCAAGAATTCGGTGATCGTGCCCGTGGGCGCCAAGGGTGGCTTCGTGCCGCGCCGGCTACCCACCGGTGGCTCCCGTGACGAGATCCAGGCCGAGGCCATCGCCTGCTACCGCATCTTCATCAGCGGTCTACTGGACATCACCGACAATCTCAAGGATGGCGAGGTGGTGCCGCCGGCCGCGGTGGTGCGCTACGACGGCGACGATCCCTATCTGGTGGTGGCGGCCGACAAGGGCACCGCGACCTTCTCCGACATCGCCAACGGCATCGCCCAGGACTACGGTTTCTGGCTCGACGACGCCTTCGCCTCCGGTGGTTCGGCGGGCTATGACCACAAGAAGATGGGCATCACCTCGCGGGGTGCCTGGGTCAGCGTGCAGCGTCACTTCCGTGAGCGCGGCATCGATGTCCAGACCGATCCGGTCACCGTGGTGGGCATCGGCGACATGGCCGGCGACGTCTTCGGCAACGGCCTGCTGCGTTCGCGCAGCCTGGAGCTGGTGGCGGCCTTCAACCACCTGCACATCTTCATCGATCCCAACCCGGACGCCGAGCGCAGCTATGTCGAGCGCGAGCGGCTGTTCAACCTGCCGCGGTCGAGCTGGACCGACTATGACGCCAGCCTGATCTCCCAGGGCGGTGGCATTTTCCCGCGCAGTGCCAAGCGCATCGCCATCAGCCCCGAGATGAAGGCGCGCTTCGACCTGACCGCCGATCACCTGACGCCCAACGAGCTGATCAACGCCCTGCTCAAGGCGCCGGTGGACCTGATCTGGAATGGCGGCATCGGCACCTACGTCAAGGCCAGCTTCGAAACCCACGCCGATATCGGCGACAAGGCCAACGACGGTCTGCGCGTGGACGGTTGCGACCTGCGTGCCAAGGTGATCGGCGAGGGTGGCAACCTGGGCATGAGCCAGCTGGCGCGGGTGGAATTCGGCCTGCACGGCGGCGCCTGCAACACCGACTTCATCGACAATGCCGGGGGCGTGGACTGCTCCGACCACGAGGTCAACATCAAGATCCTGCTGGGCGATGTGGTCTCCGCCGGCGACATGACCGTCAAGCAGCGCAATACGCTGATGGGCGAGATGACCGACGAGGTCGGCGAGCTGGTGGTCGCCAACAACTACATGCAGACCGGGGCCCTGTCCCTGGCGGAGCATCGCGCGCGGACCCACCTGGCCGAGTACCAACGGCTGATCGTGGATCTCGAAGGGCGCGGCAAGCTGGATCGTACCCTCGAATTCCTGCCCAGCGATGAGGTGCTCGCCGAACGCGCGGCCAAGGAACAGGGGCTGACCCGGGCCGAGCTGTCGGTGCTGATTTCCTACAGCAAGATCGACCTCAAGGAACAGTTGCTAGCCTCTTCGGTGCCGGATGATGAGTACCTCGCCCGCGACATGCAGGGCGCCTTCCCGCAACGCCTGACCGAGCAATTTCCCGAGGCCATGGCGCGCCACCGCCTCAAGCGCGAGATCGTCGCCAACCAGATCGCCAACGACCTGATCAACCACATGGGCATCACCTTCGTGCAGCGCCTGTGCGAATCCACCGGCATGAGCGCGGCCGATGTCGCCCGGGCCTATGTGGTGATGCGCGACGTGCTGCACCTGCCGCACTGGTGGCGTCAGGTGGAAGCCCTGGATCATCAGGTGCCGACTGACCTGCAGCTGCGTCTGATGAGCGAACTGATGCGCCTGGGGCGCCGGGCCACCCGCTGGTTCCTGCGCAGCCATCGCAACGGCCTGGATGCCGGGGCCGTGGCGGCCTTCTTCGGGCCACGCATCGCCGCCCTGGGGGTACGCCTGGATGAACTGCTGCAGGGCGAACCGCGCCAGGACTGGGAAGAGCGCTTCCGCGCCTATACCGAAGCGGGCGTACCCGAGCTGCTGGCGCGCGTGGTCGCCGGGACCAACCACATCTATACGCTGCTGCCGGTGATCCAGGCGGCGGAGGTCACTGCCCAGGATCCGCTGGCGGTGGCGGCCACCTGGTTCGCGGCGGGCGATGTGCTGGATCTGGCCTGGTATCAGCAGCAACTCAACCAGCTGCCGGTGGCCAATGCCTGGCAGGCCCTGGCCCGCGAGGCGTTCCGCGACGAGGTGGATGTGCAGCAGCGCACCATCACCGTCGCCATGCTCAATCTGAGCGAGGCGCCGAGCGATCCGGAAGCCCGGTTGTCACTGTGGCTGGAACGCCATCGGGCGGCGGTGGAGCGCTGGCGGGGCCTGCTGGTGGATCTGCGCAATGCCAGCGGCCAGGACTATGCGATGTACAGCGTCGCCAGTCGTGAACTGGCGGATCTGGCCAGCAGCAGCGTCTGAGGCGACGGGTACCCGCGACTGGATTTCGCGAGCGCCCTGATCCGACAGCGCCATGAAAAGGCGGCGTACCGCGGGTGCGCCGCCTTTTTTACCGGCGGAAGCGGGTCAGGGTTTGGGCGGCGCCGAGGGAGCCTTGAGGGTACTCAGCCCTTGCAGCAGTGCCTGGTGAAAGCGTTCCGGCGCCTGCATCTGGGGCGCATGGCCCAGATCCTCGAATTCCACCAGGGTCGCCTGGGGGATACGCCGCGCCGCCGCCTTGCCCAATTCGGGATAGCGACCCAACTGTGCCTTGAGCTCGGCTGGCGCGGCATCCTTGCCGATGGCCGTGGTGTCGCGCTGGCCGATCAGCAGCAGGGTGGGCATGCGCAATCGCGCGAATTCATAGACCACCGGCTGGCTGTAGATCATGTCGTAGATCAGTGCCGAGTTCCACGCCACCCGCTCCTTGCCCGGCCCGTTGTTGAGACCCGCGAGCATGTCGACCCAGCGGTCGTAGTCCGGCGACCACTGGCCGGCGTAATAGGTGCTGCGCTCGTAGTCGCGGATGCCATCGGCGGAGGTCTTGAGTTCCCGGGCGTACCACTGGTCGACGCTGCGATAGGGAACGCCCAGGGCCTTCCAGTCCTCCAGGCCGATGGGGTTGACCAGTACCAGCTGTTCGGTGGCCTCGGGATAGAGCAGTGCATAGCGGGTCGCCAGCATGCCGCCGGTCGAGTGACCGATCAGCGTCGCCCGGGCGATGCCCAGGTGGTCGAGCAGGGCGCGGGTATTGGCGGCCAGTTGCTGGAAGCTGTACTGATAGTGCGCCGGCTTGCTGGATTTGCAGAAACCGATCTGATCCGGGGCCACGATCCGATAGCCGGCAGCGCTCAGCACCTGGAGGCTCTGTGCCCAGGTACCGGCACAGAAGTTCTTGCCGTGCAGCAGGACCAGGGTCCGGCCGTTCGGTTTTCCGCTCGGCGCGACATCGAGATAGGCCATCTCCAACGCTTGGCGCTGAGAGTCGAAGCTGAAGGTCTTGACCGGAAAGTCGTAGTCGAAGCCTTCGAGACGTTCGCCATAGACGGACTGCGCCTGAGTGAGTGGGCTCAGCAACAGAGTGGCCAGGGGGAGGGCGAGGCGCAGGGACATGGATGGATTCCTGGGGCTAAACCAGGTCCGACCAGACGCCAGGGGTGAAGATTCCGGCTTGCCCCGGACGGGCTATCGCCTTTTGAGCAGGTGGTCAGGGTGGGTGCCGTTTCGCTTCGCCTCCCGCCCAGGGTCTGGTAGTCTGGACGATTCTTGATTCCCTTTTTGCGCACCTCTTTCCTGCGTTTCTCCCCGATCACACGAGGTTCCCGGTTTGGCGCTCGAGTCACCCTCCAAGACGCAGCCCGATGCTCTGGCCGATTGTGCCAATGAGCCGATCCACATTCCCGGCAGTATCCAGGAACATGGCTTCCTGTTCGCCGTGGAAGAGCCGGATCTGCGCATCGTGCAGGCCAGCGCCAATGTGCTCGAGTACCTCGGGATCGCCGTGGAGGAGGTGCTGGGACGCACCCTGGGCGAATTGCTGCCGGATCGGGATCTGCCCGCGATGCTCGGCGCCCTGGCCCAGGAAGAGCAGAATCCCATCTATCAGGGTGACGTGACCCTGGGACCGCGACAGCAGACCTTCGCCCTGTTCATGCATCGTTTCGGCGGGGTGCTGATCGTCGAGTTCGAGGCGCCGGTGGACAGTCGACTCGGCCTCAATACCCTCTATCCCATGGTGCGGGTATTCATCGAGCAACTGCATCAGGCGGAAACCGTCGACGCCATCGCCACGCTCGCCGTGCGCGAAGCCAAGCGTATCTCCGGTTTCGATCACACCATGATCTATCGCTTCGACGACGACGGTCATGGTCAGGTCCTGGCCGAGGAGTGCGCGCCAGGGGTACCCACCTACCTGGGGCTGAGATTCCCCGCCTCGGACATTCCGGCCCAGGCCCGGCGCCTGTACCTGGCCAACCGTATTCGGGTGATCGGAAATGCCTGCTATCAGCCCTCGCCGCTGCAGCCGCCGATCAATCCATCGACCGGGCAACCGCTGGATCTCAGCTTCGCGCAGCTGCGCAGCGTGTCACCGGTGCATCTGCAGTACATGAGAAACATGGGCACCCTGGCATCCATGTCCATCTCCATCGTGGTCGGCGACCGCCTCTGGGGGCTGGTGCTCTGCCATGATCGTCAGCCCCAGCGGGTGTCGTTCCAGACGCGTACCGCCTGCGAGCTGTTCGGCCGGGTGCTGTCGCTGCAGATCGATGCGGCCGAGACCCACGCGGAATCCGACCGCCGTCTGGCCCTGCGCCAATCCATGGTGCAGATGCTGTCGGCCATGGCCGACCGCGACAGTGTCTGCCAGGGGCTGCTGGAACTGCCGCAGGTCTATCTGGATTTCGCCCGGGCCCAGGGTGCCGCCATCATCTCCTCCGACGGTACCGAGCTGATCGGTCAGGTGCCGCCGCGCGAGGTGGTGGACAGCCTGGTCGAATGGCTGTCGGTCAACGTCAAGGATCATTACGTCACCGATAACGTGGCCAAGGACATCGCCGAGCTGCCCGAGCTCGCCGGGTATGCCGCCGGAGTCCTCGCCGTACCCATTTCCGAACTGCATTCCCACTACCTGATCTGGTTCCGCAGCGAGCTGGTCCAGGTGGTCAACTGGGCGGGGCGCCCGACCAAGCAGGAAGGCAGCGATGGGCGCCTGTCGCCGCGACAGAGCTTTGCGCTGTGGCAGGAGACGGTACGTGGTCTGTCGCTGCCCTGGTCCCCCCTGGAGTTGGAAAGCGCCATCGAACTGCGCAACGCGGTGCGCGGGATCGTCTTGCGCAAGGCCGAAGAAATGGCCGAGCTGGCCGAAGAGCTGCAACGCAGCAACAAGGAGCTGGCGGCCTTCTCCTACAGCGTCTCCCACGATCTGCGTGCGCCGTTGCGCCATATCGCCGGCTATGCCGAGCTGCTGGGCGACATCGAAGGCGGCAAGTTGTCGGATCGCGGTCGGCGCTTCCTGGAGAACATTGGCTCCTCGGCGCGCTTCGCCGGCAGCCTGGTCGACAATCTGCTGAGTTTTTCGCAGATGGGCCGGGCCGCTATTCGCTATTCCGACGTCAACCTCACGGCCCTGGTGGAAGCCATCCGTGAAGAAATGGCGCCGGACTATGAAGAGCGTCAGGTGGAGTGGCACATCGGCCCCCTGCCGGTGGTCATCGCCGACGCCGCCTTTGTCCATCTCGCCTTGCGCAATCTGCTGGCCAATGCCATCAAATACAGTCGCTACGAAGACCCCGCGGTGATCGAGATCGGCACCTTGCCGAGCGATTCCGAGGACATCGTCTTTGTCCGGGACAACGGCGTCGGCTTCAACATGGATTACGTGGGCAAGCTGTTCGGCGTCTTCCAGCGCCTGCACCACGCCGACGAATTCGAAGGGGTCGGCATCGGCCTGGCCAGCGTCAGACGCATCATCGAACGCCATGACGGTCGTGTCTGGGCAGAGGGCGCCATCGGCGAGGGCGCAACCTTCTACTTCGCCCTTCCCAAACAACGACCGTCGCCGGTACACAAAAGGTAGTTCTGTTCATGCTCAAACCCATTGTGCTGGTCGAAGACAATCCGCACGATCTGGAGCTCACCCTGGTAGCTCTGGAGCGCAGCCAGCTGGCCAACGATGTCGTGGTGCTCCGCGACGGCGCCGAGGCGGTGAACTATCTGCTGCGGCGAGAGCCTCATGCTGACCGGGAGCCTGGTAATCCGGCGGTGATGCTACTGGATCTCAAGCTGCCCAAGGTCGATGGCCTCGAGGTGCTCGAACTGGTGCGCGGTACCCCCGAATTGTGCAGCATCCCCGTGGTCATGCTGACGTCGTCACGCGAAGAACCTGATCTCGAGAAGGCGTACGAACTGGGCGTGAACGCTTACGTGGTCAAACCGGTCGAGTTTCGTGATTTCGTCGCCGCGATCAGCGATCTCGGCGTATTCTGGGCTGTGCTCAATGAGCCGCCCCCAGGATCGCGACGTGTCACCAGGCGGACTGGCCGCTAGCGAGTGAGCAAGCTCAGTTCATCCGTATCCAGTTATCCGCGACAGGCAGACATGCGCGAACCGGTTCCCCTGAGCGAACAGATTCAAGGCCGACGCCCGTTTATGCCTCTCTCGAAACAGATCAAGATCCTGCTGGTAGAAGACAGCAAGCTCGATGCCGAGCTGATTCTGATCGAGCTGGAAAGACATGGATTCGAGCTGCAATCCAAGATTGTCTATGAGCGTACCGGTCTCACCCTGGCGTTGAGCCAGCAGACCTACGACATCATCCTCTCCGACATCATCCTGCCAGGCTTCTCGGGTGCCGAGGCCTTGCGGGTGGCGCGAGCGCTGGCTCCGGAAACGCCCTTCATCTTCGTCTCGGGCATCTTCGGTGAAGTGCACGCCGTGGAAATGATGCGCCTAGGGGCCAACGACTATGTGCTCAAGCAGAGCATGGAGCTCTTGGCCAAGGCCGTCGAGCGAGCGCTGCTGGTGGTGCACGAGCGCCGCGAGCGGCGTCGGGCCGAAGAAGCCCTGCACAGTCTCGAGGTCAGATCGCGCCTGGCCATGGACGCCTCGCGACTGGGCATGTGGGAATACCTGCCCGCCAGCCGTACCCTGGTCTGGGACGAACGCTGCAAGGCCATGTTCGGCCTGCCAGCCGATGCGGTGGTCGATCTCGAGGTGTTCGCACGGCTGTGCGGCAGCGACGGCCTCGAACGCTTTCTCGACACGGTCCGCCAGGCGGGTGCCGACGAGCGCGACGACGACTACCGCAGCGAGTACCGCATCCGTCTGGACAACGGCGCCCAGCGCTGGGTCGAGACCCGTGGCCAGCCCTTTTTCGAAAGCGGCGTCTGCACCCGCTTCCTGGGGGTGATGCTCGACATCACCCAGCAGCGCGATGCCGCGGAAAAGCTCGAGCGGCTCAACGTCAGTCTCGGCGAACGCGTCGAAGAACGTACCCGCGAGCGTGATCGGACCTGGGATCTCACCCGCGATCTGCTGCTGGTGTGCAAGCCGGATGGCACCCTGGTGGCGCTCAATCCGGCCTGGGAAGAGAATCTCGGCTGGTCCCGCGTGGAGCTGCTCGATTCCTCGCTGCTGACGCTGGTGCATCCCGACGAACGCTTCATCACCGACAACGAACTCAAGCAGCTGGCCAATGGCGCGACCAGCCAGCGCTTCGTCAATCGTATCCGTCACCGCGACGGCAGCTATCGCTGGATTTCCTGGACGGCGGTACCGGATGCGGGCATGACCTATTGCTCGGGTCGCGACATCTCCTCGGAAGTCCTGGCGATGGAAGAGCTGGCCGCGGCGAATCGCCAATTGCGCGAGCAGATCGACGAGCGCGAGCGGGTGGAGGCGACCCTGCAGCAGATGCAGCGGCTGGAGGCCGTGGGCCAGCTCACCGCGGGCGTGGCCCACGACTTCAACAATCTGCTCACCGTGGTGCTCAGCAGCGCCAGCTTCCTCGAGCGCGACCTGACGCGCCTGGCGGCCAGCGACAAGACCCAGGGGCGGGTGCAGAACATCCGCGAAGCGGGCGAGCGGGGCGCCAAGCTCACCGCCCAGCTGCTGGCCTTCTCCCGCCGCCAGCGCCTGGCGCCCAAACCGGTCAAGCTCAACGAAACCGTCGAGGGCATGCTCGAACTGCTGCGCAGCACCATGGGTGGCAGTGTCTGGATCGAGACCCATCTGCGCGCCGATTGCTGGCATGCGCTGGTTGATCCGACCCAGATCGAGCTCATCATCCTCAACCTGGCGATCAATGCCCGGGATGCCATGGCGGTCGGCGGTACCCTGCGCCTGAGCACCTCCAACCAGACCATCAGCGAGCCGCCTCAACGTCCCGAAGAACCCGAACCCGGTGAGTACGTACTGCTGGCGGTGCAGGATTCCGGCACCGGCATGAGCGAAGAGGTGCTGGCCAAGGCCTTCGAACCCTTCTTCACCACCAAGGAGGTGGGCAAGGGCTCCGGTCTAGGCCTGGCCCAGGTGTTCGGCTTCGCCAAGCAGTCCGGTGGCGGTGTGCGCATCGAGACGCAGATGGGCAGCGGTACCACGGTGCTGGTCTATCTGCCCCGTACCGAGGCGGAGGATGCCCTGGATCCGATCGGGCTGCCCGCCATGGATCGTGACGAACAGGCCGCCGAACGCCGCATTCTGCTGGTCGACGACGATCACGCGGTACGCAACGTGACCGCCGCCCTGTTGGCTGATCTCGGCTATCAGGTGGTGGAAGCCAGCAACGGCTTCGCGGCGTTGAGCGCGCTGGAGCGTGATCCGCAGATCGATCTGTTGCTGGCGGACTTCGCCATGCCCGGCATGAACGGTGCCGAACTGGCCCGTCAGGTGCGCAAGCGGCTGCCACAGTTGCCGGTGGTCTTCATCACCGGCTACGCCGAACTGGGCGAGCTCGATCCGGAACAATCATTCATCGTACCCAAGCCCTTTCGCGAAGCGGACCTGGCAGCACGGCTGCAGGCAGCCCTGCGCGGCGAGAAGCCCCAGCCTTCGCCCCTCTGAAGGCCGCCGTCACCATGAGGTATTTGCGTGTCCACCATCCGTGAAATGTTGCGCGCCGAGGGCGGTGCCCTGCACGAGCAGGTCGATGCGACCTTCGGCCGCTATGCACTGCAGACCCGGCCCCATTACACCGCCTTTCTGCAGGCCCATGCCCAGGCGCTGATCGGCCTCGAAGCGCTCCTGGAGCGCTCCGGCATCCAGCGTCTGCTGCCCGATTGGGCCGAGCGTCGCCGTACCGAAGTGCTGGGGGAAGATCTGCAGCAACTGGCCGCCGCCCCGCCCGAACCCGTCGCCCTCGAGCGTCTGCTCGATGAGGGTGAGTGCTGGGGGGTGGCCTATGTGCTGGAGGGATCTAGGCTGGGATCGCGGTTGCTGGATCGCCATGCCGGCGAGAGTCCCGATGAGGCGGTACGCGATGCCCGGGCCTATCTGGGCCACGTACCCCCCCAGGGCGCCTGGCCGGGATTTCTGCAGCGCCTGGACGAGGCCGGCCGCGATGCGCGTTTGCACCCGGCGATGCTGGCCGGCCAGCGGCTGGCCTTCGAGGTCTTCCTGGCGGCGGGGCAGCGTCACGCGCCTGCGGTCATCGCCTGCTGAGCGATCGCTAGAGCGCCTGCAGGTAGCCGATCACCTCGGCCGCGCCCAGGCGTTCGAGAATCTCGGCGAGGACCCGGGTGCTCGCCACCTCGTTGGGCAGTAGCAGCCATTCCAGATCCTGGCCCGGTGCGGGCAGTGGCAGGCGCGCATAGTCGAGCTTCAGCCCCAGCAGCACCTGGATGAAATCCGGGTGATTCCAGACCGCGTTGGGCAGGGCGTAGAGGGCAAAGGCCTCTTGCAGGCGGTCGATGGCCGCCGGGTCCAGGCGCAGACGCTGGATCTGCGCCGGCACCTCCACAGCGATGCCGCGAATCCGGGCATAGGCGATGATGCTGGCAAAGGCGAGCGTGGTGGCTGGGTCGTTTTCCAGGAATAGCCGAGTACCCCGCCAGCTGGCCTGGCGCAGACGCAGAGTCTGTTCCGCGGACAGATTCGGCAGGGTGCGATAGAGCGCCGCCTGAAAATCCCGATAGCCGATGATCCGCACCTGCTCGCGCGCCGCGGGCAGGGCGGCCAGCTCCTCCAGCTGCACCACTGTCGCGGGTGTGCTGTCGCCTAGACGCTGGCAGAGTCCATCGATGGCGCGCAGGTCGAGAGCGGCGACCTGAACGGTTTCAGCCACCACCAGTTGACTCAGTAGGGCATGGGCCCGGCTCTTGATCTCCTGGGTCGGGCCGGACAGGGCGGCGCGTGGCAGGCCGAGGAGCAGATGCAGCGGATGGCCTTCATCCCACCAAAGGCTGTCGGTTGGCGCGGGCAAGGGGACGAAGGCGTCGGCCAGCCGCTCCAGGCAGCGCTGGATGCGGCGGCTGGCCAGGGAAGGATGCAGATGCAAGGCCAATGAAGACCAGGGGCTGCCCAGGAGGTTGGCACTGTTGCTCATGGGATCTCCAGGGCGGATAGGAACTGCACGGCCGATTCTAGCGTGGCAAAGACCGCGCTATCGTCAAATGATTCCCGAAAGGTAGGATCTTTTGTGCAAGTGACCGTTCGAGTCCGGCGCGAGCGACGTATGGCCGCTGGCAAGCCTGTATAATGCGCGTTTTCCGAATTGCCTGTGAGTCCGCCATGTACGACGCGCTCCGTCCTCTGCTTTTCAAAATGTCTCCTGAAGGATCGCACGATCTGGCGCTGGACCTGATCGGTGCCGCCGGTCGTCTGGGCCTGACCGGTCTCGGACGGCGGCCGGGTCGGCTGCCGGTCCAGGTCATGGGTCTGGAGTTTCCCAATCCGGTGGGCCTGGCCGCCGGACTCGACAAGAACGGCGCCGCCATCGATGGCTTCGCCGGCCTGGGTTTCGGCTTCGTCGAGATCGGCACCGTGACGCCACGGCCGCAGCCGGGCAATCCCAAGCCGCGATTGTTCCGTCTCGAACAGGCCGACGCCATCATCAACCGCATGGGTTTCAATAATGCGGGTGTCGACGCCCTGATCGAACGGGTCAAGGCGGCACGCTTCCAAGGTGTGTTGGGGATCAACATCGGCAAGAACGCCAGTACCCCGGTGGAGCGGGCGGTGGACGACTACCTGATCGGCCTGGACCGGGTCTACGCCCATGCCAGCTACATCACGGTGAACGTGAGCTCGCCCAACACGCCCGGCCTGCGCAGTCTGCAATTCGGTGATGCGCTCAAGAGCCTGCTGGAAGCCCTGCGCCAGCGCCAGGAAGACCTGGCGGTCCAGCATGGCCGGCGGGTGCCCATCGCCATCAAGATCGCCCCGGACATGACCGATGAGGAAATCGTGCTGACCGCCCAGGCGATCCGCGATGCCGGGATGGACGCTATCATCGCCACCAACACCACCCTGGGGCGCGAAGGGGTGGAGAATCTGCCCTATGCCGCCGAGGCTGGTGGCCTGTCGGGCGCTCCGGTGCGGGAAAAGAGCACCCATGTGGTACGGGTCTTGGCGGGCGAACTGGGTGGCCGGCTGCCGATTATCGCGGCGGGTGGGATCCTGTCGGGGGAAGATGCGGCGGAAAAGATCGCCGCAGGGGCCAGTCTGGTGCAGCTCTACAGCGGCTTCATCTATCGCGGACCGGCGTTGATCCGCGAAGCCGTGGACGCGATCGCGGCAGCACGCCGCTGAGGGATAGGGGGCTCGCTGGGAGCCCCCGTGGGACCGGGTCCCTGATCCTGGGAAGGGATCTGACTGGAACGAAACCAGAACGCTGGTGGAAGCCCTCGGGCTTCCGCTAGTGAAATCGAATTAGCCTACGGCTTGAAGTTGATTCACGCGTTGAAGACCGGCGGTGCCTACGTAGCCATCCCATTGATCGCTACGGCCCTCACGCCAGCCATTGAGCCAGGCCTGCCGGACGGCGTCCTGGGTGAAGGGGCAGAGGTCCCGCGATTTGCCCACAATGCCGTGCTGATAACCACGCTGGAAAGCTCGTTCCATTGGATCACGCTTGAGTCTTCTCATAGGGTAGTGCCCTCGTAGGTTGACTTGCAGATTGTCCATGGCCCGTTGCAGGCCTGGATGCCAGAGCCGGCGTCCTGACATCCGCCCCGCACCTTCGCGCTGCGGGTGGTCAATTACTAACCAATGAGACCCTGGCTGGGAACGACCTTTTAGCTATAAGACGTAATCAAATCGAAATGAAATGGCGATAAACCGCCGCTGGAATGCCGTCACTGCGGCTTGTTGAGACGCAGTCAAACTTTCACGGGAGGCGCTGTCCTTACCGGTCAATCCGACCAAAGGCAGAGAAGCGCCTTTCGCTAACCTATGGATTCAACGATGTCCGCGATGCAACAACTCATCCTCACCTGTCCCAAGGGGCTCGAGACCCTGCTGCTGGAAGAGGCCCAGGGCCTCGGCCTGCAGGAAGCCCGTAGCCAGACCGCGGCGGTGCGCGGCGAGGCGAGTCTCGCGGACGCCTACCGCCTCTGCCTCTGGTCGCGCCTGGCCAACCGGGTGCTGCTGGTGCTGGCCCGCTTCCCGGTGGAAGACCCCCAGGGGTTGTACCTGGGTGTGCATGGCGTGGAGTGGGAAGAGCACCTGGCGCCCAACGGCACCCTGGCGGTGGGCTTCAGCGGCCAGGGCGCGGGCATCGACAACACCCATTTCGGCGCCCTCAAGGTCAAGGACGCCATCGTCGACCGCCTGCGTGAACGCACCGGGCAACGACCCACGGTCGACAAGGTCGCCCCGGACCTGCGCGTCCATCTGCACCTGGAGCGGGGTCAGGCCATCCTGTCGCTGGATCTCTCCGGCCAGAGCCTGCACCAGCGCGGCTATCGCCTGCAGCAGGGGGCGGCGCCGCTCAAGGAAAACCTGGCGGCCGCGGTGCTGATCCGTGCCGGCTGGCCGGCCCTGGCCGCGGCGGGCGGGGCCTTGGCCGACCCCATGTGTGGGGTGGGTACCTTCCTGGTCGAGGCCGGGCTGATGGCGGCGGACATCGCGCCCAACCTGCGCCGCGAGCGCTGGGGCTTTTCCGCCTGGCTGGGCCATGTGCCCGCGCTCTGGCAGCAGCTGCATCAGGAAGCCGAAGCGCGGGCGGCGGCTGGCCTGGCCAAGACACCGGCTTGGATCCGCGGCTACGAAGCCGATCCCCGACTGATCCAGCCGGCGCGCAACAACATCGAGCGCGCCGGTCTGTCCGAGTGGATCAAGGTCTACCAAGGCGAGGTGGCCAGCTTCGAGCCGCGGCCGGACAAGGGGCAGACCGGCCTGGTGATCTGTAACCCGCCCTATGGCGAGCGCCTGGGCGATGAAGCCAGTCTGCTGTATCTCTACCAGAATCTCGGCGAGCGGTTGCGCCAGGCCTGCCTGGGCTGGCGCGCGGGGGTCTTCACCGGCTCGCCCGAGCTGGGCAAGCGCATGGGCATCCGCAGTCACAAGCAATACGCCTTCTGGAACGGCGCCTTGCCCTGCAAGCTGCTGATGTTCGAGGTGGAGACCCGCCAGTTCGTCACCGGCAGCCGCAGCGGTGAGCGCTCGGCCATCGATCAGGCGGCGGAACCGGCCAAGCTCAGCGAAGGCGGGCAGATGTTCGCCAATCGCCTGCAGAAGAATCTCAAGCAGCTCGGCAAGTGGGCGCGCAACCAGGGCGTGCAGTGCTATCGCCTCTATGACGCCGACATGCCCGAGTACGCGGTGGCCGTGGATCTCTATGGTGACCGGGTGCATGTGCAGGAATATGCACCGCCCCGTTCCATCGATCCGGACAAGGCCCAGGCGCGATTGCTCGATGCCCTGGCCGCCATTCCCCAGGCTCTGAACATCGATCCGGCGCGGGTGGTGGTCAAGCGGCGCGAGCGGCAGAGCGGCACCAAGCAGTACGAGCGTCAGGCGGCCCAGGGTGAATTCCTGCAGGTGGAGGAGGCGGGTGCCAAACTGCTGGTGAATCTCACCGACTACCTGGATACCGGTCTGTTCCTCGACCATCGCCCGCTGCGCCTACGCCTGCGTCAGGAAGCCCAGGGCAAGCGCTTCCTCAACCTGTTCTGCTACACCGGCGCCGCCACGGTGCAGGCCGCGGTGGGCGGAGCGCGCAGCACCACCAGCGTCGATCTCTCGCGGACTTACCTGGACTGGGCTCGACGCAACCTGGCGCTCAACGGCTTTTCCGAGCGACACCGCCTGGAGCAGGGCGATGTCTTGCACTGGCTGGAGAATGATCGCGGCGAATACGATCTGATCTTCGTCGATCCGCCGACCTTCTCCAATTCCAAGCGTCTGGAAGGCGTGTTCGACGTCCAGCGCGATCACGTCGCCCTGATCGATTCGGCCATGGCCCATCTGAGCCGCAACGGCGTACTGTACTTCTCCAACAACTTCCGCAAGTTCGAGTTGGATGTAGGTCTCGCCGAGCGTTATCGCGTCGAGGAGATCAGCGCCAGCACCCTGGATCCGGATTTCGCGCGCAATCCCAAGATCCACCGCGCCTGGCGTCTCAGCCTGCAATGAGACCCGCCGCCTGAACTGCCGCTGAACGGGTCGAGCATCGATCCGTTCAGCCTGTGATCCGGCGCAATCCCGCCTTTTCCCAGGAACACCCGACCTGCCCATGCCGTCCACAATGACGGCGCGGCGCTGGGTCGTGCCTGGCGGGACGAGGAGGGAAAGGTTCTACAATGCTGGTTTCACTGCAGGCTCTCAGGGCCCTGGCCGCCTGGCTGGTGGTCTTTCATCATTTCATGCAGGTGTTCTTCGACTTCCACGCCGACAGCCTCGGCGGCCATCTGCTCTCCACCCGAGGACAGGTCGGGGTCGATATCTTCTTCGTGCTCAGCGGCTTCGTGATCTACCTGTCCACCGCCGGCCGATCGCTCAGGCGCAGCACCTTCCTCTGGCACCGCATCGCCCGTATCGTCCCGGCCTATTGGCTGTACACCGCGGTGACGGCGCTGATCCTCTATCTGGCCAGCGACGTGATGCCGGTCTACGGGATCGCCGCACGGGAACTACTACTCTCGCTGTTCTTCATTCCCAGCGAGAACCCGGCGGGCTTCGGCCATTATCCGATCCTGCCGGTGGGCTGGACGCTCAACTTCGAGATGCTGTTCTACCTGCTGTTTGCCCTGTCCTTTGGCGTGGCCGAGCGCTGGCGCATCGGCGTGGTCAGTCTGCTGGTGATCCTCGTCAGCCTGGTGCTGGCCCGCGAGTCCTTCGTCAGCAGTTTCTATCGCAATCCGATCATCTTCGAGTTCCTGCTAGGCGTGAGCCTGGCGGCGCTCTATCGGCGCGGCGCCCTGCGCGGCTCCAAGCCGCTGGCCCTGACGGCTGCTCTGGCGGCACTGGTCTGTCTGGTGGCCTTTCCGGCGGACCATCCCTGGCGGCTGCTGACCTGGGGCGTGCCCAGCGCGGTCCTGGTGGGCGCCTGCGTGATCCTCGAACCCTGGTTCGCCGGCTCACGCCTGTGCAAGGCACTGGGGGACTGGTCCTATTCGGTCTACCTGGTGCACGTCATCGTGCTCTGGCTGGGCGACTACTGGCTGCACCAGCAGTGGGGGCTGAGCCCCTACCAGACCCTGGCGGTCTGCCTGCCGGTGATCCTGCTGCTGGCCTGGGGCAGCTACGAGTGGATCGAGCGGCGTCTCTCGCGCACCCTGCGCCAGTTGGGCGAACGCCTGGCGGGACGGCGTCCGCAGTGGGTGGCCAGTCAGTAGGCGGTGCGTTCGGGTGCGGTCAGTTCGGGTTCCAGGGCCCGGCCTTCCGCCGCGGAGCGTTGCGCGGTCTCCAGCAAGGCCATGAGGGCGCAGGCCTGAGCGGGTGATACGGGATTGGCCGCACGCCCGGCAAGGGCCTCGACCAGCGCCAGGTAATAGCGCCGATGATCGCCAGCAGGCGTGGGCAGCGCCCGGCGCGCGCGATCGGCGCCGATTAGCCAACCTGGATCGGGATCCTGACCCCACTCGGGTCCACCCGGACGAACGCCTGCCTTGAGGGCATCTTCCTGGCGATCCGCGCCTGTCTTGATCCAGCTGCCGTCAGTGCCCTGGGCAAGGAAACGGGGTACGCCACCGGCGGCCAGCATGCCGGCTCTCAGGGTCACCTGGCGGGCGCCGTAGTCCAGTTGCACCTGGAACCAGTCATCGGTAAGGGCGCCGGGTCGTTGCCGCACCAGATTTGCCTGCAGGCGCCGCGGCAGACCGAACAGGCAGAGTGCCTGATCCAGGAGGTGGGGGCCCAGGTCGAACCAGAGGCCACTGCCGGGCAGATCCGCCTCTCGCCAGCGGTTTCGCACCTCGGGACGAAAGCGTTCGATCCGGGACTCCAGGCTGGTCAATTCACCCAGAGCTCCACTGGCGAGTACCTCCTGCAATCCGAGGAAATCACTGTCCCAGCGCCGATTCTGGAACACCGACAGCAACCGTTCGGCCTGGTCGGCTTCCTGGGACAGCTGCCGCGCTTCGGCGAGGGTGACGGTAAAGGGCTTGTCGACCACCACGTGCTTGCCCGCCGCCAAAGCGGCGCTGGCGAGGGGCGCATGGGTCTGGTTGGGGGAGGCGATGACCACTAGGTCGATGGCCGGATCCTGCACGGCGGCCAGGTAATCCGCCGTCACCCGGACCTCGGGCAGATCGGCGTGCACTCGCTCGGCGTCCCGCGAGGCCACCAGTTCCAGGGTGAGGCCGGGGATGGAGCGCAGCAGCGGGCCGTGGAAGGTTTGACCGACGAAGCCATAGCCGATCAGGGCGACGCGAAAGGGGGAGGGCATGGAGCATCCTTTTTGCCGGGGTGGAAAAGACCGGGGCCGCTCGATGAGCGGCCCCGGTTGTATGCTGAAGCCAGAGGTTGCCTTACTTCAACTCGTGATCGTGAGCCAGTTGCTCCCGTTCAAGGAATTCGTCCTGCCGCAAGGAATCCTTGAACTCTTCGGAATCCTCCAGGGCAAGGGGGTCATTGAGTTCGCCGCCGGAAAGGCGCTTCTTCTCCAATTTGCCAGACAGGTGGGTGATGGCTCGCAGCAACTTGTCCGCTGCGCCATCCACTGCCAGGTCGAGGGACTCGGCCTTGTGGGTGACCGAGAGGGGTTGATGGCCCTTGATGCGCGCTTCCATTTGGCAGCGCTTGTCCTGGGCACCGGACTTGCCGGCGTTTTCGTCGTTGAGGTGCACCTCGACGCGGGTCAGGAGTTCGTCGAAACGATCCAGGCGATCTTCCACCACGGATGTCACCCAATTCTGCAAACCGGCGCTGCCTTCGATGTTGTGGTCACTGTTGACTTGAACTTGCATGCGGCTTCCTCTTTTTGACGGGCCTGACCATTGGATGAGGCCGGTCAGGCCGAGGTTCAAGGCTGTTCGTCTGGTGCTCGTGTCACCCGATGTTTCCTTCTGGCAGTGTCTAGGCGCGTCGTAGCTATCGGTAAACGACGTTCAGGTCGCGGGTCGCTGGCGTTTTGCCCTCATCCACTGATAATGCGCGACCTTTCATCGTCCGTCGCAGTGGGGATCGCCAATGCCAGATGCGCTCACGCGTGGCCACAGTTTCGCCCGGCGGCTTTGGCTGCCCCGGGCGGTTGGCCTGTTGCTCAGCCTGAGCTGCATCGTCTCGGTCCAGATCACCCAGCCGGTATCCGTCGGCCTGTGGATCCTGCTGCTGGCCAATGCGCTGCTGTGGTCGCCGCTGGCCTATCTGCGCGCCGTCCGCGCCCGGGATCCCTATCGCGCCGAGTTGAGCAACCTGTTGCTGGATTGTGGCTCGGCGGGCTTCTGGGTGGCGAGCATGGGCTTCAACCTTCTGCCCAGCGTGACCCTGCTCGCCATGACCAGCCTCAACATGCTGGGCGCCGGTGGCCTGGTGTTTTGGCGCCGCGGCCTGCTCGCGCAGCTGGCCGGCATCCTCATCGGCTTGGTCGTGCTGCGCCACCCGGTCGCCATCCAGACCTCGACGGCGCAGATCTATGCCTGCCTGCCGATGATCGTCGCCTACCCCTGGGCCCTGGGCCTGGTGAGCTTTCGTCTGGCGCAGCAGCTGTCGCGGCGCAAGCAGGAGCTGGAGCTGATCAGCAAGCAGGATGGCATGACCGGTCTGCACAACAGAACGCACTGGGATCAGCTGCTGCAGCGTGAGTTCGCCCGCTGCAAGCGCAGTGGCGCCGAGGCCAGCCTGGTGATGATCGACCTGGACAACTTCAAGCTGGTCAACGATCGCTTCGGCCACCAGGCCGGTGACGAGATGCTGCGCCAGTTTTCCGGTCTGCTGGCGCGCACCATCCGCACCAGTGATCTCGCTGGTCGTTTCGGCGGCGATGAATTCGGTATCCTCTTACCCGACACCTCGCCCGAGCGAGCCCTGGATCTGATTCGCCGCCTGCAGGAGCGCCTCCACGAGATGCAGGCGGGCAGCCCTGGCGATCGCCAGAACGTCCGCGTCGGCATGAGCTGCGGCGTCGCCGGATTCGACCGGGCCTACGATGACGTTGCCCACTGGCTGCAGGCCGCCGACTTCGCCCTCTACCGGGCCAAGGCGCAGGGCCGCGGGCGGGCCGAGGTGGCCGATCCCCAAGGAGTGCTGGCATGACCCCGGCGATAGAACTGCTCAAGAAAAGCCAGGTGCCCCACGAGGTGCTGAGCTACCACCATGATCCCAAGGCCGCCTCCTACGGCCTGGAGGCCGCGGAAAAGCTCGGGCTGGCGCCGGCGACGGTGTTCAAGACCCTGCTGGCGGCGAGCGAGAAGCAGGAGTTGCTGGTGGCCATCGTGCCGGTCGCCGGGACCCTGGATCTCAAGGCCTTGGCCCAGGCGGCCGGGGTGAAGAAGCTGGAGATGGCCAAGCCCGACCAGGCCCAGCGCAGCACTGGTTACCTAGTGGGTGGCATCAGTCCGCTGGGGCAGAAGAAGCGGCTGCGCACCTTCATCGACGAGTCCGCCGCGGAGCTGCCGAGCATCCATGTCAGTGCGGGGCGCCGCGGACTGGAAGTGGCCCTGGCACCGACGGACCTCGCCCGGCTGCTGGATGCGCCCTTCGTGCCGATCGGCAAGGCCTGAGACGTAGGTTGGTGCTGAGCGCAGCGAAGCCCAACGATGTAAAGGTACGGCTGTGTTTTGTTGGGCTTCGCGGTGCTCAGCCCAACCTACGGCTGAGTCTCCATGGGGTGAAAACCGCCTGGCGTTTTCCACCCCCTCCGCTCGCTAGGCTACCCCGTAGCTGTCACGTAATTGCTGCCGATAGCGCTGGTAGGCCGCTTCGTACTCGGCGACCCGGGCGGGATCCGGTTCGGCGCGGCTGGCCGGGTCCAGGTGCACGCAGCGCTCGGTAAGGCTGTCCAACGACTCCGGGCGGCCCTGTTCCCGACTCCAGCACCATGCGGCCTGCAGGGCGCCGCCCAGGGCGGCGGCTTCGCCGTGGACCGGGCAGACCACCGGGGTGTTCATCAGATCGGCGATCAGTTGCCGCCACATCGGGCTCTTGGCACCCCCGCCGATGAGTCTCAGGGTGTCACCAGGCATGCCCAGGTCGCGCAGCAGATCGAAGCCATATCTCAGGGCGAAGCTGACCCCCTCGACCACCGCCCGGCACAGGTTGGCGCGGGTCAGGTTGGTGGCGGTGAGGCCGTGCAGGCTGGCGGTCGCCGTCGGTAGCGCCGGTACCCGTTCGCCATTGAGGAAGGGCAGCATCAGCACCCCCTCGGCCCCGATGGGCGATTCCGCCACCAGACGGGTGAATTCGGCCAGATCCAGGCCGAGCAGTTCGCGGATCTGGCCGCTGGCATTGGTCAGGTTCATGGTGCAGATCAGCGGCAGCCAGCCGCCGTTGGACGAGCAGAAGCCCGCCACCGCCGGATGATCGCTGATACGTGGTTCGTCGGAGTAGCCATAGAGGGTGCCCGAGGTACCTAGGCTCAGGGTGATCTGGCCGGCACGGCTGTTGCCGGTGCCCAGCGCGCCCATCATGTTGTCGCCGCCGCCGCTGGAGACTAGCGCCTGGGGATTGATGCCCAGCTGGCTGGCGACCTCCGGCCGTAGGCGACCGACCGGCTGGTCGGCCTCGATCAGCTCCGGCAGGGCACGTTCCAGGCGACCGCTGGGGTCGATATGGCGCAGCAGTTCCAGGTCGTATTGGCGCGTTCGTACGTTGAAATAGCCGGTGCCCGAGGCATCGCCGTACTCCGCCACGGCGCGACCGGTCAGCCAGAAGTTCAGGTAATCGTGGGGCAGCAGCACCCGGGCGATCTGGTCGAACACCTCCGGGTGCTGCTCCTGGGTCCAGAGCAGCTTGGAGACGGTATAGCCCGGCGCGATGGCCAGGCCCAGGCGCTCGATGGAGCCTGCCGCGCCGCCGAGATGCTCCAGCAGACGCTGGTTTTCCGGGGTGGACTCGGTGTCGCACCAGAGCTTGGCCGGACGCAGCACCTTGCCGCTGTCGTCGAGCAGCACCAGACCATGCTGCTGGCCCGAGACGCCAACACCGAGGATGTCCTGGCCATCGCTGCCGGCCTGGGCCAGGGCGGCGCGGGTAGCCGCTACCAGTGCCCTGATCCAGTCCGCCGGATTCTGCTCGCGACGGCCATTGGCGCCCTCGGTCAGGGGGTGAGGCGCATTGCCTTCACCCAGTACCACGCCGCGCTCGACATCCAGGATCACCGCCTTGGTGCCCTGGGTACCGCAGTCGATCCCGAGAAACTTCATGCCTGGCCGCTCCTTGTTGTTAGGGCTTGTATGAACCATCGACGCTACCTAGGCAGCGTTTTGCCAAGGCTAGTCGCCGAGCAGGGTCTGCAAGGTGGCGCTGACCCCATGGGTCCGCAAGTTGTACAGCTGCCGCTCGAAGGCGGCAACGAAGGCGGCGGATTTCGGGATGAGCTTGCCGAAGATTTCCTCGGCGCCCAGCAGGCGCTCGGTGAGGTTCTTCTGATCCTGCACCAGCTCCTCGCAGTAGTTGGCCCGCGGATCGGGGATGCGATAGGTCGCCCCGCTCTCGTCCACGCCGCGCAGATAGACCGCCCAGGCGGCCACCACCAACGCCGCGCGATCCATGGCCTGGTCGTCTTCGATCAGCCGGTTGATGGTCGGCACGGTGAACTTGGGAAACTTCGAGGAGCCGTCGGAGCAGACGCGCTCCAGCTGGTCGGCGATCGCGCGATTGGAGAAGCGCTCGATCAGGGTGTCCTTGTACTGGTCGAGATCGATGCCGGGTACCGGGGCCAGCTGCGGGGTCACGTCCTCGTCCATGTAGGTGCGGATGTAGCGCACGAACAGCGGGTCGGCCATGGTCTCGTGGACGAAGCGATAGCCCTTGAGGAAGCCCAGGTAGGTGAGGGCCAGGTGGCTGCCGTTGAGCAGCTTGATCTTCATCTCCTCGTAGGGGGTGACGTCATCGGTGAACTGCACGCCGACGTCTTCCCAGGCCGGACGGCCGGCGACGAATTTGTCTTCCAGCACCCACTGCAGGAAGGGCTCGCAGACCACCGGCCAAGCATCCTCGACGCCGTGTTCGGCCAGCAGGGCCTCGCGATGGGCGGTGCTGGTCATGGGGGTGATGCGATCGACCATGGCGTTAGGGAAGCTGACGTGCTCGGCGATCCAGCCGTGCAGCTCTTCGTCTACCAGGCCGGCGTAGGCCAGCAGGGCCTTGCGGGTCACCTGGCCATTGTGCGGAAGGTTGTCGCAGGACATCACGGTGAAGGGGCCGGTGCCCTCGGCGCGGCGCTTGGCCAGGGCCGCCAGCAGGAAGCCGAAGACGCTGCGCGGATCGCCGGGATGCTGCAGGTCGTGCTGGATCAGCGGCAGTTTGAAGTTGAATTCGCCAGTGCTGTCATCCATGCAGTAGCCGCCCTCGGTGATGGTGAGGGAGACGATGCGGGTGCTGGGATGGGCCAGCTTGTCGATCAGCGTTTGGGTGCCGTCCTCTGCCAGCAGCATGCCGCTGATGGCGCCGACGACGCGGACCTCGGTGTCCGGCTCGTCGGCCAGCACCACCTGGGTATAGAGGTAGTCCTGTCCGGCCAGGGCGTCACGCATGGCGCGGTCCTCGGCGCGCAGGCCGACGCCGCAGATGCTCCAGTCCAGGTCGCGGCCCTGGTTGAGCAGGGCTTCGGTGTAGATGGCCTGGTGGGCGCGGTGGAAGCCGCCGACGCCGATGTGGACGATGCCCTGACGCAGCTGGCAGGCGGCGTAGGAGGGCTTGGCGATGTATGCGGGAAGCTGGTCGAGATTCTGGCGATTGAGTTTCATGAGAGGGATCCTGGCAGAAGGCGCTCCTGGTCATGGTCGGCCATGACCAGGAGAGAAGGGGAGATCAGGCGGCCTGGCGCAGCAGCGGCGCCACGGCGCGGCCCTGTTCGTCGAACAGGTGACAGAAGTCCACGTCCAGGGCCAGGCGCTGGCGTTCGCCGTAGGCCACGGCGCAGTCACCCGGCACGCGCACGGTCAGCGGCTCCTCGGCCTCGGTGACCATGTGGCAATAGGTGTCGCTGCCCAGGCGTTCGGCCACATCGCTGATTACCGGCAGCTGGCCGTCGGCGGCCAGGCGCAGGTGTTCCGGGCGAATGCCCAGGGTCACCGGACTGCCAACCGTCAGGCCGTCACCGCGCCGCGGCAGGTGCAGGCGCGGACCGGCGGCCAGCTCCACTTCCACGCCCTGGGCGTCGGTGGCCAGCACCTTGCCCTTGAGAAAGGCCATCTTCGGCGTGCCGAGGAAGCCGGCGACGAAGAGGTTGGCCGGATGGTGATAGAGCTCGAGGGGCGAGCCGACCTGCTCGACCCGCCCGCCATTCAGTACCACCACCTTGGTGGCGAGGGTCATGGCCTCTACCTGGTCGTGGGTCACGTAGATCATGGTGGCCTGCAGTTCCTGGTGCAGGCGTGCCAGCTCCAGGCGCATCTGCACGCGCAGGGCGGCATCTAGGTTGGACAGGGGTTCGTCGAACAGGAAGATCTTTGGCTGGCGGACGATGGCGCGGCCGATGGCCACACGCTGGCGCTGGCCGCCGGAGAGCTGGCGCGGCTTGCGCTCCAGCAGGGGTGTCAGTTCGAGGATGCGGGCGGCATCGGTGACCTTGCGCTCCACTTCCTGCTTGTCGATCTTGGCCAGGTCCAGGGCGAAGGACAGATTCTTGCGCACGCTCATGTGCGGATAGAGGGCGTAGGTCTGGAACACCATGGCCAGGTCACGTTTGGCTGGCGAGACCTCGGTGATGTCGCGCCCGTCCAGTTCCAGGGTCCCGCTGCTGACCTCTTCCAGACCGGCGATGAGGCGCAGCAGGGTGGACTTGCCGCAACCCGAGGGACCGACGAAGACCACGAACTCACGGTCGTTGATGTCCAGGTCGACGCCCTTGATGATTTCCAGCGAGTCGAAGCCCTTGCGCAGGCTGCGGATTTTCAGATTGGCCATGACAGGAGTCCTCTTGTTCTTATTTCACCGCGCCGAACGACAGGCCGCGGACGAGTTGTTTCTGGCTGATCCAGCCAAAGATCAGGATGGGGGCACAGGCCAGCGTCGAGACGGCCGACAGCTTGGCCCAGAACAGTCCCTGGGGACTGGAGTAGGAGGCGATCAGCGCGGTCAGGGGGGCGGCATTGGACGACGTAAGATTTAACGACCAGAAGGCCTCGTTCCAGCACAGGATCAGCGACAGCAGCATGGTCGAGGCGATGCCGCCCTTGGCGATCGGCAGCAGCACCCGGACGATTTCCTGGTAGGTGGTGGCGCCATCCAGGCGCGCGGCCTCGAGGATGTCCTTGGGAATGTCCTTGAAATAGGTGTAGACCATCCAGACCACGATCGGCAGGTTGATCAGGGTGTAGACGGCGATCAGCAGCAGCCGGCTGTCGAGCAGTTCGAACTGCTTGGCCAGCAGGTAGATGGGTACCAGCACCCCGACCGCCGGCAGCATCTTGGTGGACAGCATCCACAAGAGCAGGCGCTGGGTGTGCTTGGTCTCGTGGAAGGCCATCGAGTAGGCCGCTGGTAGCGCCAACAGCAGGCTGAGCAGGGTGGCACCAAAGGAGATCACCACCGAGTTCAGCGCGAAGTGGAAGTAGTCGCTACGCGCCTGGATGGTCAGGTAGTTCTCCAGGGTGGGGATGAAGAAGAACTGCGGCGGCGTGGCGAAGGCGTCGATCTCGGTCTTGAAGCTGGTCAGTACCATCCAGAAGATCGGGAAGAACAGCAGCAGCGCCACCAGCCAGGCGAGCAGGCCCAGCAGCAGGCTCTGCAGGCGCCGGGATTGCTTGAGCGTCAGCATGTCAGGGTCCTCACTGTTGGGTCAGGTTCTTGCCAAGCATCCGCACCAGGATGATGGCGGCGATGTTGGCGATGATCACGGCGATCAGGCCACCGGCGGAGGCCAGGCCGACGTCGAACTGCAGCAGGGCCTGGTTGTAGATCAGGTAGGCCAGGTTGGTGGAGGCGAAGCCCGGACCGCCGCTGGTGGTGGTGTAGATCTCGGCGAACACCGACAGCAGGAAGATGGTTTCGATCATCACCACCACGGCGATGGGGCGCGCCAGGTGCGGCAGGGTCAGGTGCCAGAAGATGGCGAGCGGACCGGCACCGTCCAGGCGCGCGGCTTCCTTCTGCTCTTGGTCCAGCGACTGCATGGCGGTCATCAGGATGAGGATGGCGAAGGGCAGCCACTGCCAGGACACGATCAGGATGATCGACAGCAGCGGATGGGTGGCCAGCCAGTCCACCGGGGTGGCGCCGAACAGCTTCCAGACCGCCGCGAGGATGCCGGAGACCGGATGGAAGATCAGGTTCTTCCAGATCAGGGCGCTGACCGTGGGCATGATGAAGAAGGGTGAGATCAGCAGGACGCGGACGATGCCGCGGCCAAGGAACTCGCTGGCCTCCAGCAGCGCCGAGATCAGAACGCCGAAGACCACGCTGATCAGCAGCACGCTGCCCACCAGCAGCAAGGTATTGCTCATGCCGGGCCAGAAGCCGGCATCGGTGACGAAGTATTCGAAGTTCTCCAGGCCGACGAAGCCATGCTCGCCGGGATACAGCAGGTTGTAGCGGATCAGCGAGAACCAGATGGTCATGCCCAGGGGCACCAGCATCCACACCAGCAGCAAGGCCACCGAAGGACTGATCAGGAACCAGCCGGGACCGGCACGATGGCGTTGACGCCGGGCGGGTGCGGCAGGAGTTTCGACGGCAGGCGTCTTGAGGGTGGAGGTCTGCATGGCGATGCTCCGCAAGGCAGTGGGCCGTGACGAGGCACTGGCGTCTCGCGAGGCCAGTGGCGGATCAGGCAGGGAAAGCCGCTAGGCCGGGATCCGCGCGCGGCGGATCCCGGTATCCAGCGCTACTTGGGATAGCCGGCGCGCTTCATTTCCCGGGCGGTGGACTGCTGAGCCGCCTGCAGGGCCTGCTCGACCGACATCTGCCCGGTGAGGGCCGCAGCGAACAGCTTGCCCACCGAAGTGCCGATGGCCTGGAACTCGGGAATGGTCACGTACTGGATGCCCACATAGGGCACCGGCTTGGCCGAAGGGTGGGCCGGGTCGGCGTGCTGCAGCATGTCCAGGGAGACCTTGGCGAAGGGCGCCGCGTCCATGTAGGCCTGGCTGTAAGTGGACTTGCGGGTACCCGGCGGCACGTTGGCGATGCCGTCCTTGTCCGCGACCAGCTTGGCGTAGTCCTTGGAGGTGGCCCAGGTCACGAAGGTCTTGGCGGCATCCTTGTGCTTGGAGGAGGTTGGGATACCGAGGGACCAAGCGTACAGCCAGGAGGAGCCCTTGTCGGTGACCTCGCGCGGCGAGCCGGCGAAGCCGACGCTGTCGGCGACCTTGCTCTGGCTCTTGTCCATGGTGAAGGAGCCGGCGACGCTGGCATCGACCCAGATGGCGCACTTGCCGCTGTTGAACAGCGCCAGGTTTTCGTTGAAGCCGTTGCTGGAGGCGCCGGGCGGACCGTACTTCTTCATGTTGGTGACGTAGTAGTTGGCCGCCGCGGTCCATTCCGGACCGGTGAATTCCGGTTGCCACTTTTCATCGAACCAGCGCGCGCCGAAGGCGTTGGCCATGGTGGTGACCAGGGCCATGTTCTCGCCCCAGCCGGCCTTGCCTCTCAGGCAGAGACCGTACTGGTCCTTGTCCGGCTGATGCAGCTTGCCGGCGAACTCGGCGATCTGGGTCCAGGTGGGCTGGGCGGGCATGGTCAGGCCAGCCTGCTGGAACAGGTCCTTGCGGTAATAGGTGATGGAGCTTTCAGCGTAGAAGGGCAGCGCATAGAGGGCGCCCTTGACCGACAGGCCTTCGCGAACCGACGGGAAGAGGTCGTCCAGGTCGTAGTTGGCGGGCAGGTCCTTCATGGGCTCCAGCCAGTTCTGGGCGCCCCAGAGGCCGGTCTCGTACATGCCGATGGTCAGGACGTCGAACTGACCGCCCTGGGTGGCGATGTCGGTGGTCAGCCGCTGCCGCAGCACGTTTTCCTCCAGCACCACCCAGTTGAGTTTGATGTCGGGATGCTGTTCTTCGAAGGTCTTGGACAGCCGCTGCATGCGGATCATGTCACTGTTGTTGACGGTAGCGATGGTGACCGTTTCAGCGGCCTGAAGGGCCAGTGAAAAGGTCAGGCCTGCAGAGAGGGTGACAGCGGACAATAAAAGCGCTTTTGGTGTGGTTTTCATCTTGCACTCCGCGTCCTGTGCCAATGCAGCAGACGCTTTTCTTGTTGTTGTAACCCACTACGCGACCGGCTATTGCGGCCTTGGCAGCGGAAGCCTCGGACTGATTACAGCCCGTAGCCGCCTGGGAAACAAATGCTGGAAGACACCAAAATCGGTATTTTTTTGCACATCCCTTCCAGGCCGTGCGTTAACCTCCGGCAAGGGCGTCCGCTCTGCCTAGAGGCTTTCCGCCTTGACCTTGGTGATGCCGTCCTCGCGATAAAGCTGCAAGGTTCCGGGGGTAGATTCGATCACCCGTTCGTTTTCGATGAGGAAGGAATAGACCGGCGTCGCGCTACCCAGGGCGCGCAGGTTGCGATATTCGTAGACCACTAGGCGATCGAGCTGCGCGACTCGCTGCGGCGAGCCGAAACTCTGCCGGAGTTGCTCCTGGGTACGGCCGCCGAATTGCGAGGGGTCGGCCGGAGGAGAGGTAGGCGCCGAACTGCATGCCGACAGCGCGGCGAACAGGAGAAGGGACAGGCGTTTCATGACGGCTCCGCATGCAGGTCGAAAGGGCAGACGGGGTGAGCTGCCCATAGAACCAGACGGACCTGGAAAACGGCGATTCATTCCCTGGGCGGGATTAAAAAGCATACGAATTGGAAGCCATCCGTCGACATCAATCGAACGGCCTAGAATACCCAGCGCTGTTCTTGAACAAAGGTCTGACGTTCGTTCAGCCAGCGGGCGCTATTGATTGGCTGTCGAGTGTCACGGGGCTGGGCGTCGGCTCTGCTAGGGAGAACCTCGGTACTTGCGGCGGGAGCCTTGAGCGTAAGATCCGCCAGCTTGAGCGGCGGTACGGCGGGAAGGGTGGCAGCCTGGGCGTGAAGGGCTGCAAAGGTCGCAATGACACTGGCCAGAATACGAATTCCCATTCCTTGGGTCTCCTGGTAGATCCGAAGCGCGAATCTACCATTACCCTGCCTATTTGGTTCCTTCTTAGTCTGACGTTACTGCGTAACTGTGATCCCGTTCGTCATCCTGAGTACCGGTCGGTCACACCACCGACAACCGGATGCCGAACCGTTCAGTCAACCGATAGCAGCTCGCGGTGCTTGGCTGCCAGATAGGCGAAGAGCGGCGGGCAATCCGAGACCAGGCTGACCAAGGTCTGGCTGGCAGCGGGCTCTTGTCGCAACAGGACTTTTTCACCACGCGCATTGAGGTAGAGGGTGTATTCGGGCGTACTGGACTGGGCCATGAACCCCTCACCCATGAGCGCGCTACCCAGGGCCATCCGCTGCGGCAGGTCGCAGCTGCCTTGCCACTGGAAGGCACGGATGCCGAGGTTTTCCAGGGTTTCGGCGATGGGACAGTCGATCATCAGTGGCGGATGATCGAAGAGTGGGAATTCGCTCGACAACAGCTCCAGATGGCGCTCCAGACACTCGAAGTGCTTTCTGGGAATCAGTCGGCGCAACTGCTGCAACTGACCATTGCCGTGGAATAGCGAAGTTTGTGCGGTCATGGCGTCCTCCCGGTACATCGAGCGCTTGAATGTTCTGACCGGCTGCTGGCGGATTTGGTGCGGTCCGCTTCCACATTTCGCCGTATCGACTGCCAATACCCGACAGCCTGCGCCCTTGAGATGACATGGCCGTTACCAGGCGCTTCAGTCGGACCTTTGCCGCAGTAGGCCAAATCTGGCGACCGCGTGCCTGCAACCTGACCGTGAGCACTGGCCAAGACGGTGAAGGGGGGATCGCGGCTATTCTTTTCCCAAGGTGGAACTGGCACCCTGGCGCCTTTTCCCGGTTTCAGGAGCGTCCATGACCACTATCGCCCCCGCCATCGCCGAACGCTACCGCGCCGTCCAGGAGATCGCCCGGGAAGCGGCGCAACTCGGCCTTGACTTCTATCACCGGCGCGGCGCGCTGCAGGTGGACCACAAGGGCAGCGACCTGCAGGACGTAGTGAGCATCGCCGACAAGACGCTGGAGGAGCTCATCCGCCAACGCCTGAGCGAACGCTTTCCAGAGGATGGCCTGCTGGGCGAGGAGGGCGGTGCAACCGATCTGGCTGCACCCTATCTCTGGGTCATAGATCCCATCGACGGCACCGCGCCCTTTCTCAATGGACTGCACAATTGGTGCGTGTCCATCGGCCTGATGCACGAGGGGGAGCCCTTGCTCGGCGCGATCATGGATCCGAATCACGGCGAACTCTTCCATGGCCTGCGGGGGCATGGTGCCTTCGTCAACGATCAGCCACTGCGTGTCCATCCCGCCACCGAGATCCGCCAGGGCTTGACCGGCCTGGGTACCACCCACAGACGTGGCAAGGAAAACTTCCTGCCCTTCGTGACCGGTCTGCTGGCCGAAGGTGGGCAGTTCTTTCGCAATGGCTCGGGCGCCCTGATGACCGCCTACGTCGCCGCCGGCCGGCTGATCGGCTATTACGAGACCCTGATCCATGGCTGGGACTGCCTGGCGGGCCTGGTCCTGATCCAGGAGGCGGGCGGCCGCCACAACGCCTTCCTGCGTAACGAGGGCCTGGTCAATGGCAATCCCCTGCTGGTGGCAGCGCCAGGGGTCTACGACCAGCTCGCCGCATTGGTAGGGCCTTCGCTGGACAAGTGAGCGGACAGTTCCGGCGGAACGAAGAGGCAAGAGGGCAGGTTGCCTGGCTATTACCGGTCACCTTGCCGCCGTCGGACGTGGCCGGTGTGACCGAAGCCAGGCGCCGCGCCCTAGCGCTGCTCTTTGCGATAGAGGCTCGGCTTCCAGTAGTCCTTCAGCAGCAGATGCAGCGGACCGCGCCAGCCGCGCTTGCGCAGTTGCCAGGCGATCAGGACGTTCATGATGCCGTGTCCTAGCAACAGCACCGAGCCGTGGCGTTCGGCCAGTTCGATGAGTCGATCGGCCGCCTGGCCAGCGCGCACCGAAGAGCTGCCGATGGATTCGGTATGGGCGGCGAAGCCCAGGAACCAGGCGGATCTGAAAAGCAGGCGCCAGGCCTTGACCGGCAGCCGCGGCGCATCGAGTTCCAGATAAGGCAGGTGCGCTTCGGCATAGACCTCATCGACCGGGCTGTCCGTGCGCCCCATCAGGTATTCCAGCGAGCGTACGCAACGTCCCAGGGGGCTGCTCACCACGTAGCCCGCCTCCTGCGCCAACCGCCGTGTTTCCGCAGGCTCCTGGCCTGCCGGCACCGGCGCCTCCTGGTAGCGCGCGACCCAGTCCTTCATCTCCCGCGGGGTGCAGCGAGCCTTACTGGAAAGATCGGGTTTGCCGTGACGGACCAGAATGATGTGCATGGAAGGCGACCTGGGAAAGATGGTCACTAGACCGCAGTTATCAGCGTTCGTCTCGCACTGTCCCGCCCCGTAACGGTGATATCAAATTGCCACTTGTGCTGCTGGCTATGCCGCCTGGCTTGTTTATCTGGTAGAAGGTGATTGGGTTCACGAGCCTAGTGCCTGGCTCGCTGGGTAGCAGGCTGCTTCGGGAAGTTGCCTGGGCGCCTGCTGCAACCCGCGTTGCCTAGTCAGAGACCGTCCAAGCACGTCGTCCATCCAAGGACAGGAAAGCATGAAAAGAATACTGTGCGCGTTGGCGCTGCTCGGTGTCCAGGTGCTGGGAGCGCCGCTGGTGACTGCCGCGGAAGAGTCCCATGTGGCGCTGATCAAGAGCGTGTCAGGCAGCGTCACGGTGCTGCGTCAGACGACGACCTTCCAGGCCCAGGCCGGCACCACCCTGCAGGTGGCCGATCGCTTGCAGGCGGGCCCGGAATCCACCGCGGCCATCGTCTTTCTCGACGGTACCCTGCTCACCCTGGGCAACGACGCCGATGTGCAGCTGCGCGATTACCTGTTTGAACCCAAGAGCAGCCGTTATGGCTTCTCGGTCTACCTCACCAAAGGCGCGGCCATCTACTCGTCCGGCAAGATCGGCAAGGTCTCGCCCGACTCGGTGAAGATCGAGACGCCTTCCGCCACCATCGGCGTGCGTGGCACCCGCTTCCTGGTCCAGGCCCAATGAACGCCGTGATCGCTGCCTCGTCCCAGGGTCGCCTGCTGCTAGGTGTCCTGCTGTCGGCGCTGGTGCTGGGCGGCTGTGCCAGCCCTCCGCTGCCCCAGACCAGGGTCACCCTGATGCCCGACGAGGATGGGCACGTCGGTGCCGTCTCCGTCACCAGCTCCGCCGGGCGCCAGGCAATCGACCAGGGCTTTGCCGTGGTTACGGTAGCTGGACCGGGCCAGGCGCCGACTGCCGCGCAGTCAGTGGCCCAGCCGCTCTTCGAGCAGCAGCATCGCCAGGTGCTGGCGGCCCAGCCCTCGCCGCCAAAGACCTTCGTGCTCAACTTCCGGTCCGACAGCATGGAGCTGACACCTCAATCCAAAGCGCTGCTACCAGAGGTGCTGGACGCTGCGCGCCAGCGCATGCCTACCGAGATTTCGGTGTTCGGCCACGCGGATGCGTCGGGTACGCCTTCCTACAATCTCGACCTCTCGGGGCAGCGCGCCCGCAAGGTGGCCGGTCTGCTGCAGCGGCTCGATCCCAAACTGCGTATCAACGTCGAGTTCTTCGGCGACACGGTGCCACTGGTGCCGTCTCGTCCGGGAAAGTCGGAGCCGCGCAATCGCCGTGCCGAAGTCCTGATTCTCTAGGGTCTGGTGCATGAAATCCGTCACCCACCCGTTGCGTCGTCGTGCGCCCTGGATGTTCCTGGTCAGTCTGGGGCTGTCGCTGGCCTTTGGCTTCGCCGCCTTGCTGCAATGGACGCCACTGCAGTATCTCGACCGCCTCGCCTACGATCAGCTGAGTCGCTTTTCGGCCAGCGACGAGGAGGCGACCGGGGTACAGGTAGTCAGCATCGACGAAGCCAGCCTGGCGGCACTGGGCCAGTGGCCCTGGCCCCGCTATCGGGTAGCCGAGCTGCTCTCCCGCATCGCCGAAGCCGAGCCCGCCGCGATCGCCATCGACGTCTTGTTCAGCGAGCCGGACCGCACCTCGCTCAAGGCGTTGCAGCAGAGCTTCAAAGACGACTTCGGCATCGACCTGAGCTTTTCCGGCGTGCCTGCGGAGTTGCAGGACAACGACGGCTATCTTGGCTACGTCATGGGACAGACGGGGGCCATCGCCGCCCGCTTCTTCTTCCTCGATCTGCACCAGCCCGCTTCCAGCGGCCTACGGCCCGGGATTGGCTTCAGCGGTGCCCTCGACGCCCTGGCGCTGCCCGAGGCTACTGGCGCGCTGGACAACGTAGCCCCCATCGCCAGCCAGACGCGCTTTAGCGGCTTCATCAACAGCCAGCGTGACAGCGATGGCATCCTCAGGCGCACCCCCCTGCTGCTCAGTCACCAGGGCATCATCCATCCCAGTCTGGCCCTGGCCGCCACCATGCGCGCCCTGGGGCTGGCCGAGGGCGTGGTGGAGACCAGCGTCACCGGACCGGTGCTGCGGCTTGGCGATCACCGTCTGCCGCTCGACAGTCGAGGCCAGGCGCTGCTGCACCTGCACAGCACTGCCGAGCATTATCCTGAGGTCTCGGCGCTGGCGGTGCTCAGCGGCGCGGTGGCGCCCGCCAGGCTCAAGGGCAAGATGGTCTTCGTCGGCGTATCTGCCGCGGGCTTCAATGATCTGCACACGACGGCCCTGGGCCAGACCTTTTCCGGCGTCAGGCTGCAGGCCGCCCTGACCCAGGACCTGCTGGACGACGCCTTGGTGCGGGTCCCCCAGTTCGCTGGAGTACTGCAACTGGCGTTGTGCCTGATCGGCGGCCTATTGTTGTCCGCCGGGTTTTTCTACAACCACAATCAGCGCCGCTTCGCCCTGTTGGCGGCAGCGTTGATCATCCTGCCACAGCTGCTGGGCATCTGGCTGTTCGTGCGCTACGACGTCTTCCTGCCCCTGGCCGCGCCCCTGCTGCTGGTGGCGATGCTGTCGGGCATGGCGTTGGTCACCCGGATCATCCTGGCGCGCCAGTACGAAGAGCGCTGGCGCCGGCAACTGGAACGCTCACGCCAGGTCACCATCGAGTCGATGGCCGCGGTGGCCGAGACCCGGGATCCCGAGACCGGTGCCCATATCAAGCGCACCCAACACTATGTCCGTGCCATCGCCGAGCAGATGAGACGCACCGGTCAGGCGGCGGACCTGCTGACGCCGGACTACATCCAGCTGCTGTTCCTGTCCGCGCCGCTGCATGACATCGGCAAGGTCGGGGTGCCGGATGCCATCCTGCTCAAGCCCGGGCGGCTGACGCCCGAGGAAATGCAGGTGATGCAACGGCACGCCGAATTCGGTCGCCAGATCATCCTCAGCACCGCCAGCCATCTGGAGGATGACAACTTCCTCGCCCTGGCCGCCGAGATCGCCAGTACCCACCACGAGAAATGGGACGGCAGCGGCTATCCCAACAGGCTGTCCGGTACAGACATTCCCTTGGCCGGGCGAATCATGGCGGTGGCCGACATCTACGATGCGCTGATCAGTCGTCGCTGCTACAAGGAGCCTTTCAGCCACGAAGACTCGCTGCAGATGATGCGCGAGATGCGTGGCAGCACCTTCGATCCCCAGGTGCTCGATGCCTTCCTGGCCATCGAGCCGCAGATCCTGACCATCGCCCAGCATTTTCGCGACGAAGGGGCGGGGGGAAGTCGGCGCCTGGTTTGAACGGGTGCGGCACCGACCATCTATGACATCGTCAAGCAGGATGGGTGGTCCTGCACAGCGTGTTCGGATGCCGAATCGGAGATGCCCCATGGTCAGGAAGCGTCCCTCGCGTAACGGATCAAGCCTTCAGCCCTGGCACCAACTTCACGCAATTGGCCTTGACGCTGGGATAGGTCAGGCATTTCTTACCCAGCCGCTGCTGGGCGGGCTGGTCCTTGAGTTGTCGCGCAACATGGATCTTCTGCACGATGAACATTTCTTCGGAGCCGAAGTTCTGCTCGCCTTGATCGATCAAGGCGAGCGCACCCTGGGGATCGCCGTTGTTCAGGCGTGCGGAAATTGCCAGCTCGTAAAGCTCCGGACTCGCCAGGCGCCAGTTCTCGATGGCCTGCAGGGTTGCCGCCGCCTGCTGCCGATTACCCTGGGCCAGGTGAAGATTGAAGGCTGCACGGCGGATGCCGGGTTGGTTGGCTACCGGTGATGACAGGGCACGTTCGACCAGGGCTTGAGCACCTCGCAGATCCTTGCGCTCCAGGGCCACATTAGCGCCATAGGCATCGCGGTAGGCACTGAGTGCGGCCCGTACCCGAGGATCCTCACGCAGGTGCGACCAGCGCGAGCGCTCCACCTGGGCGCGCCGCTCGCCTTGATACTCCCGCTGCAGGTACTGGCGCAGGTCCTTGTCACGTTGCATGGGCGACATGTGCGAGCGCTGCAGGTAGTCACTGGCTGTGGTAATGCTCACCAGCATGCCTTGATTGAGGAATGTCTGAGCTTCCTTGAACACTCCATTGACATCCAGCGTGGTAACCGCCGCCGTGAGGCCCAGCTGGCGTTCCTGAAGAAAGGTGGCCATCAGCGGGGTCTGCTTGCCCTGGTAGTCGTCCAGGCGTTGCAGGCTGTGGCTGGCGGCCCGCGGTGCATAGCCAGCACGGATCAGCAGGTCGACGCCGAGCAAATCTGCCTGATCCTCCTGGACGCGGCCCCAGGCCGTGTTCCAGACATTGTCGGAAAAGCTGTTGATCAAGGCGCTGTAGAGGAGGGTACGGTTGATGATCTTGCCGGTTTCTGCGGGATTCTTCTGGTTGAAGCGGACCTGATCGCCAGCGCGATCCATGCGGGTGTCGGCCACTGTCGCACCCAAGATCGCCAAGGTCGCCATGCGAGTGACGTTCTCTTTCTGCTGGATGAACGCCTTACGGCGATCATGGTGCCGCAGCAGAACGTGGCTCATTTCATGAGCCAGCATGGCGGCGATTTCATCTTCGCTGGCGACGTTTTCCAACATCCCCAGGGGCACGAAGATGTTGCCGTAAGGATCGGCCGAAGGGCCGAAGGCGTAACTATCGACCAGGCCGATCTTGAGGGGTGGCATCTCACCCGGCCAGCCCCGCCCGAGTTTTTGCACGATGCCATCCAGATACTCCTCTAGCGGAGCAATGGCGACGAGGTTCTGCTGGCGCACCTCATTGGCTGGAAGACTGTGGCCGTCGTAGCTGAGGCGCAGGTTTTCGACGTGCCGGGCATCGAGCGTGCGGTGGGCTCGCACATCCGGTTGATCCAGATAGTGGCCGTCGAAGGTGGCATACGTATGCTTTCCTGACAGATTGGCCAGGGCATCGGGCGCACCGGTGAGCGTCCCACATCCGCTCAGCGCAAGGCAGCCAAAGAGCAGCGGTAGGACAGCGCGGGCGGTGTTCATCGCTACTCCTTGGCGCAGCCGGCGCCGTAGCCCAAGGTGGCCCCACTGCTGCGGTCGGCCGTGCCACTGGCCAGCTTGGCGCACGGCATCTTTACCTCTGCGCCCTGGTTCAGGCGCACGTCCATCCGGTCCAGCCAGACTCGCCGGCCATCCAGTTGTACCTCCACTAGATCCAGTTCGTTGGTAGACAAGACCGGCAGCGGCAGCTGGGGCAGGCGATCCCGAGACAGGCTACCCAAGGGTTTGCCGAGTGGGTCGAGCAGGCTCAAGGGGTCGCTCTCGATCGCCACGACCGTGAGGGGAGCGGCCTGAAGCTCAAGCGATACCACGAGAATTGCGCTGGTGAGCCACGCTTTGATCATGATTGTTCTCCTTGCCGGATGTGATCTCGGGTCTCCGCCCGAGCTTCTAGGTGATTGCGAAAAAGGGTGAGGCTGAGCAGTCCCAGACCGACCACGTTGAGCGGCGTCAGGCTCAGCAAGTAGCAGACGGCCATGGCGGCCAACAGGAGGATTACCAGCACCGTTCTCAGGTAGAGCCTAGTGAACCAACCTTGCTCGCGAACCAGGACAATGGCGAGGATGGCAGCTGCAAACACCAGGCTGACGATACTGATGACATCCAGTGAGGTGTCGCCCAGGCTTGGCGGGTCTCGGTAATAGTCGGCCTGTAAGGTAATGAGATTGTCCAAGGCCATGGCGTGCTGATAGACCGCCGGAATCTGTCCGTGAACCGGTGAATGGATTCGATCCGCCGCTCCTGTGATGTCGGCACCCACCAGAACCAGGCGCCCTTGTAATACGCTGCGCAGCAGCGCCCGCTCTTCGGGCAGGGTCGTTTCCAGTTCCGCTGCATTCAGGGTGAGGGTATAGGGGCAGGGCAGGGTCGCGGGAGTGGAGAAGCGCCAGAACAACGCCGTCAGCACCATCTGGAAGGTCTCCGCCAGGGCACTGGAGCGCAGTTGGCAATGCTGGCTGTTGCTGAGCAAAGGCTGCTGGCTAGCCGTATGCAGTCCCCATTGCACGGCGATGGGAGGCGCGTCCGCTGCCATCTCACGCGGCTCGCAAGTCTGGCGTTGACAGTATTCCTGATAGAGCGCTTGGGCAGGAGTAGGCAGCGGCTGACCGTCGCTGCCGGTTACGGTGAGGGGATAGCGGTCCCCCTGGTCATCCCATTGGATGATGGCCGGCTTCGTCACCTTCGCCAGCTCAGACAGGGTATCCGCCTGATTCGTCTGCGGGAGCGTCTGCCCGGTGCTGGCGAGTAACACTGGAATGTCCTGCTGGGCATAGCGGGCGAAGACGTTGGCTAGTACCTGCGGCGTCTCGTTCGCCCGGGAGTGATCATGGCTATACAGCAGGTCGACGAATACCGCCTGGGGCCGATAATGCAGCAGCCGCGCCAACACCTTGGCCTGTTCCTGATAAGGCAGAGGCCAATGCAGATCGTGCCGAAGCAGAAAGGCATCGTCCAGCAACAGCAAAACGATCTGTTGCTGGCCGCGATCGGAGTAGAAGGCCGACAGCAGTCGATTGAAGAATTGTTCGCTGGCCTTGTCCGTGGCGCTGGACAAGCCCAAGGGATCACAGGCCAGGATCAGCAGCCCTAGTACGCCTAGCAGCAGCCCACGACGCAGACGGGTCATGGACCTTGGTGGCATTCCTTGGCACATCAAAACGTTCCTTGTTTCAAGCGAGAGCAACTCTGCGGCAATGGAGGGCTTTTTGCAAATTGCGTCACGTTTTTCGTCTGGGAGTAGCTTGCCCGCTCTCTTGTCTTTGCTCCAGCCCTGGTACCCATGTTCCGCCAGTGTATTGGATGCAATGGATCAGGCAGCTTTTGCCTGAAGTGCACCCAGCTCCTGCAACTTCACGGAACCGCAGCCTAGAGCGCACGGACGCCAATGGGTAACGTTCGCGTATATTTATGATACTAATTTGCATTTACAGATAGGACATCATCTCATAGTCTTTCAGCCCGCCGCTGGCGGCGTTGGATGCAGGTCCATGGACCCGGGAGCCGGGTCTGTCGAGTCCTTACGTGGGGTATGGACGGACCGCTTCCATTCTGAGGACGAACCTAGATGCAGCACTTCACTCTTCGCGCCCTGGCGCTCTCCGTTTCCCTGGGCGTGACAGCCTTGGCCCAGGCAGCACCCATCGCCCTGTCGCAACCGGCGCAGCCGCTGGCCGATGCCCTGCAGAGCTTTGCGCGTGCCAGCGGCCTGAAGGTGAACTACGATCCCGCGGCCCTGGCCGGCAAAGGTGCGCCGGCGCTGTCGGGGCGGATGGAGCCGGATGTCGCCCTGCAGCGTCTGCTGGCGGGCAGTGGCCTGGCGGCCTCGGTCAGCGGCTCGGTCGCTACCGTCGCGCCGGTATCCACCCACGCGGAGACTGGCAGCGTGACCCTGGATGCCACCACTATCAGTGCGGACGACGGCTCCCTTACTGGTCGAGCGACCACCGAAGGGACCCGCTCCTATACCACCGGCGCCATGAGCACCTCCACCGGGCTGCCCCTGTCGATCCGCGAGACGCCCCAGTCGGTCAGTGTCATCACCCGACAGCGCATGGAAGACCAGGGCATGACCGATCTCAACGATGTGGTCCGCTACGCGCCGGGGGTGACGCTGAACAAGTTCGGCGGCGACCGCCAGGAATTCCTCGCGCGCGGCTTCCGTATCGACAACATCATGTACGACGGCCTGCCCACCACGGCCGGGACCTTCACCCTCGACACCCTGTCCTCGGCGGACCTGTCCATCTACGACCGGGTCGAGGTGGTGCGCGGCGCGACCGGCCTGATGACCGGTGCTGGCGACCCTTCGGCCACCCTGAATCTGGTGCGCAAGCGCCCGACCGCCTTTCCGCAGGTCAGCGTCACCACCAGCGCCGGCAGCTGGGATCGCTACCGTACCGAGGTCGACGCCTCCAACAAGCTGAATGAAGCTGGCACCCTGCGCGGTCGCGCCGTGGCTGCCTATGAAGACAGCAACAGCTTCCAGGACGTCCGCGAGCGCAAACGCCAGACCTTCTATGGTGTCCTTGAAGCGGATCTCAGCGACGCTACCACCTGGACCATCGGCGCCTCCAAGCAGCGCGAGGACAAGACCTCCGACTGGGGCAGCCTGCCCAGCGGTCCCAATGGCGAAGACCTGCACCTGTCACGCTCCACCTTCCTGAGCGGCGACTGGGCGTACTGGGATCAGGACACCTACACCCTGTTCTCGGACATCACCCACACCTTCGACAACGGCTGGAAGGCCAAGCTGGCAGCGCAGCAGGTCTGGGCGAATTCGGATACCTATTCCAATTACCTGACCTCTGTAGCGCCGGACTTCAGCTATTCCTCCGTCAGCGATCTGGCCACCGCCTCCGGTGCCTATCGGACGGATTCCGACCAGCTCAACCTCGATGCCTCGGTGAGCGGCCCCTTCCAGTTGCTGGGTCGAGAGCATGAGTTGATGGTGGGCATCAGTCGGCGTCAGGAAAAGTTCTACCAGCGCGGGGGCTTTTCCGGCGCAACCCCGGTCGACATCTACAACTTCCGTCCCAGCAGCATTCCCAAGCCGGCCAAGGACAGCTTGACGCCTTACGCCAGCAAGAACACCACCACCGAGGAAGCGATTTACGCTGCTGCGCGTCTCAATCCGATCGATCCCCTGCACGTCATCGTTGGGGGACGCGTCAGCTGGTACGACTTCGACAATCTCTACAGTGACAACGACTACAAGGCCACACGCGAATTCACGCCCTATGCCGGCATCATCTATGACCTGAACGACACCTACTCGGTGTATGCCAGCTATACCGAGATCTTCAAGCCGCAAAGCGAGCAGAACACCGGAGGTTCGGTACTTGAACCCCGGACCGGCAAAAGCTACGAGATCGGGCTGAAGGGCGCCTATTTCGATGGCGCCTTGAACGCTTCCGTCGCGCTCTTCGACACCGTCCAGGAAAATCGCGCCTACCTGCCGAGCAACCAGGCGACCTTCTGCCCGGGCTATCCGGTGCAAAGCTGCTACACCGCCGCTGGCGAGGTTCGCAGTCGCGGCATAGATGCGGAAATCTCCGGTCAATTCGCACCCAACTGGCAGGCGTCGGCGGCCTATACCCTGGTGCTGAGCGAGTTCACGAAAGACGCTGTTTACGAAGACCGCCGCTTCGCGCCGGAGCAGCCCAAGCACCTGTTCAAGGCCGCCACCAGCTATCAGCTCACCGGCGAGCTGAGCAAGTGGCGCATTGGCGCCGATCTGCTGGCCCAGAGCGGGACCTTCGAGCGTGTCGGTAATGGCGAAGCCAAACAGGATAGCTATGCGCTGGTGGGCGTGATGGCGGGCTATCGTTTCAACGAGCACTGGGATGGTCGCGTCAACTTCAACAACATCTTCGACGAGAAATACTGGCAGGGCATTCCAACGGGCACTGGTACCGGCGTCTACGGCGATCCCCGCAACGTCATGCTCAGCCTGAAGTGGACCCTCTGATCCCGCGACTCCGTTAGCGGGCTCACGCTTCGCCCTTGTCCGACCCACCGGACTTGGGCGAAGCTGCGGACTTCTGCGAAGGAGTGCCGCCCATGTCCAGCCCGATCGTCCATCTGGAACGCTATGCTGATCGCCATGCCGAGGGTCTCGCCGCCCTCTATGGCGATCCGGCCGTGGCGCGGCAGGTGCTGCAGCTACCCTATCAGAGCGCCGAACAATGGCGGCAGCGTCTGAGCGGCGAGCGCGAAGGGCGGATAGGATTGGTCGCCCTGCGGCAGGGGCAGGTGGTGGGTAGCGCCAGTCTCGAACAGCAGCAGCGCATTCGCCGCCAGCACTGTGGCGCCCTCGGCATGGGCGTGGCCCGGGATTGCCAGGGGCAGGGCATAGGTACCCAGCTGCTGACGGCCCTGCTCGACCTCGCCGACAACTGGATGAATCTGCAACGGGTCGAACTGACCGTCTTCAGCGACAACGAGCCGGCCCTGGCGCTCTATCGCAAGCTGGGTTTCGAAGAAGAAGGGCTGCTGCGGCGCTATGCCCTGCGCGATGGGGTGTTCGTCGACGCCTACAGCATGGCGCGCTTCAAACCCTGATCGCGGTGTATGAGAGAAACTTGAGTTCACCACAAGAAACCTGAGTTTGTTTCATGGGTCATGCGCGACGACAATCTTCACCTTGTCTGGTGGAGGTGTGCAATGGTCAAGATTCATTCCCAGAGTTCCGCGCGGCGCGAGCAACAGGGTGACGCGTCCCTGGCGACGATGGCGTCTCTCGACGATTGCGACCGGGCCGCCCTGATCGCCCAGGGACGTCAGCAGCGTCAGCAGGCGTGGCGCGCCCAGCAGGCCGCGGGTTGTGAGTGGCTCGCAGTAGGCGACTTCGGCTGGGGCGATCGGGTTCTGGCGCATTCGTATCTGGTCGGCGCCGCCACTCGCACCGAGGCGGCAGACGATCTGGGATTCGCCGGCCCCTGTCAGGTCCCGGTATTCACCGCGGACCAGTCCTTTGCCATCGGCTGGGAGCAGCTGTTCGACGAGGTCGCCGAGGCCCAGGCGCTCGGTCTGCTGGTCAAGCCGGTGATCCTCGGACCCCTGAGCTATCTATGGCTCGGTCGCTCGCTCGATCCGGCCTTCGATCGCCTCGAACTGCTGGAAGCGTTGCTGCCGGTCTACGGCGAGATCTTCGCGCGGTTGGCCGCCCAGGGCGTGGAATGGATCCAGATCGACGAGCCGCTGCTGACGCTGGAACTGCCGCTGGCCTGGCGTACCGCCTTCGAAAGAGCCTACAACCTGCTGCAACGCGAGCCGCTGAAGAAGCTGCTGGGTGTGCGTCATGGTGAGTTGATCGAGAACCTGGGGTTGGCTGCCGGTCTGCCGCTGGAGGGGCTGCATGTCGATTGGCCAAGGTCGGTCCAGGCCCAGCAGGGGCTGCTCGATCGGCTGCCGGCCTACAAGACGCTGTCGCTGGGCTTGGTCGAAGAGACTGAAGCCGGACCCGTAGGCCAGCAACGGCGGCTGCACTTCGTTCGCCAGGCCGGCGAACGCCTGCAGGAGCGCCTCTGGTTGTCACCCGCGGTCCTTTCCAGGGACGCCGACGCGACGCAGGCCGATGCGGTGGCGGCCGAATTCGCCTGCCTGGTGCGGGCCGCTCGCCAGGCCGCCATAGGCAGGACAGCAGTGCGCCCGGAAAGGCCTTGGTCGGCGATAGAGGTGGCCCTGGCGAAGCTGGGCGCTGCCCAGTCCCACCTGGTAACGTCCTGAGCTAGCGGTGAGCGGTCAGCAGCAGGCCGCCTGCGCCGGCAAAGAAGGCGCCGGTGGCCTGGTTGAGGCGGCGCACTCCGCGGGGCCCGCGGATGAAGCGGCGGATCTGCCGGCCGAACAGGCCATAGATGAAGGCCGCGACCATTTCCGCGAACAAGTGGGTACCACCCAGGTAGACGAATTGTTGGGTGGTCGGCTGGGTGGGGTCGATGAATTGCGGAAAGACCGCGGCGAACAGCAGGATCGCCTTGGGGTTGCTGATGCCGATGAGAAATTCCTGCAGCATCAACCGATGCAGCGCGCGTGGTTGCGCTGCGCCGTTCTCGCTCAGGTCCAGGCCGTCGAAGGCCCGGCTGCGCCAGCTCTTCACGCCCAGGTAGAGCAGATAGAACGCGCCGATCCACTTGATGACGGTAAAGGCCGTTTCCGAGGCCAGCAGCATGGCGCCCAGGCCCACCGCCGAAATCACCAGGAAGATCACGAAGGCCACATTGCGACCCAGGGCCGCCAGTCCCGCCGTCACCGCGCCGTGACGGATGCCATTGCCGAGCGAGCAGAAGTTGTTGGGGCCGGGTGTCAGGGCGATGAGCAGGGCGACCGGAAAGAACAGCAGAGCATCGACGAGATTCATGGCGGTCGCCTGGTGCGCCGCGAGGGCGTCGAAGAGGAAGGGTGGTCGGCTATTTAAACCGTCTTTCCACGCCTTTCTCCACCAGAATCTTCGCCGAGATCTCCTCTACGGAAAAATGCGTGGTGTTGATGAAGGAGATGTTCTCGCGGCGGAACAGACCTTCCACCTCGCGCAGTTCGAATTCGCACTGGGCGAAGCTCGCATAGCGGCTGTTCGGCCGGCGCTCGTGGCGAATCGCCGCCAGCCGCTCGGCGTCGATGGTCAGGCCGAACAGCTTGTCGCGATAGGTCTTGAGCGAGGCAGGGAGTTGCAGGCGCTCCATGTCCTCTTCGGTCAGCGGATAGTTCGCCGCGCGGATGCCGTATTGCAGCGCCATATAGAGGCAGGTCGGCGTCTTGCCGCAGCGCGAGACCCCCACCAGGATCAGATCGGCCTGGGCATAGTGGGTCGTGCGGGCGCCGTCGTCGTTTTCGAGTGCGAAATTGACGGCCTCGATCCGCTCCATGTAGTGACTATTGTGCATGATCGAATGTGACTTCCCTACCGAATACGAAGATTCGGCGGAAAGTTCCCGTTCGAGCGGGGATAAAAACGTGGAGAAGATGTCGATCATGAACCCGTTCGACTGGTCCAGAATGGCCCGGATGTCGCGGTTGACGATGGTATCGAAGATGATGGGTCGCGCACCGTCCTGGACGGCGGCGGCATTGATCTGCTGTACCATCGCCCTGGCCTTGTCCAGCGTATCCACGTAGGGGCGGGTGACCTTCCTGAAGGTGATGTCCCCGAACTGGGCCAGGAGGCTCTGACCGAGGGTTTCGGCCGTGATGCCGGTACCGTCGGAAATGAAAAAGGCGGTTCGTTGCATGGAGGGACGTCCTGGTGGCGTACGGGGCAGGGATCGCTGCACTGTAACCTACCGCCGTCCACTGTCCATGGGGCGAGCGCCGAGGCGTACTGCTTTCCCACAAAGACACAAGATGGAGAGAAGACCTTGGACGAGTATGTAATTTCACTGGAGCAGCTTGGCGTGCACGACGTCGAGCGCGTGGGCGGCAAGAACGCATCCCTCGGCGAGATGATCGCCAACCTGGCCAACGCGGGCGTCTCCGTGCCGGGTGGGTTCGCCACCACGGCCCAGGCCTATCGTGACTTCCTTGAGCAGAGTGGGCTGAACGAGCGTATCCACGCGGCCCTCGATGCCCTGGATGTCGACGATGTCGTCGCCCTGGCCAAGACCGGCGCCCAGATCCGCCAGTGGGTCATGGACGCGCCTTTCCCCGAGCGCCTGGACGCCGAAATCCGCCGGGCCTTCGCCGAGATCTCGGCAGGCAACCCCAATCTCGCTGTCGCCGTACGCTCCTCGGCGACCGCCGAAGACCTGCCGGATGCCTCCTTCGCCGGTCAGCAGGAAACCTTCCTCAATATCCGCGGCGTCGACAACGTCATCCGCGCGGCCAAGGAAGTCTTCGCCTCCCTCTTCAATGACCGCGCCATCGCCTACCGCGTGCACCAGGGCTTCGATCACAAGCTGGTCGCCCTGTCCGCCGGCGTGCAGCGCATGGTGCGTTCGGAAACCGGCGCCGCTGGCGTGCTCTTCACCCTGGATACCGAATCCGGTTTCCGCGATGCGGTCTTCGTCACCGCTGCCTATGGCCTGGGCGAGACCGTGGTGCAGGGCGCGGTGAACCCGGACGAATTCTATGTCCACAAGCCCACCCTGGAAGCCGGTCGCCCGGCCATCCTCAGACGCAACCTGGGCAGCAAGGCCATCAAGATGGTCTATGGCGAAGAAGCCAAGGCCGGTCGCTCCGTGCGCACCGTCGATGTCGAGCCCGCGGATCGCGCGCGTTTCTCCATCACCGATGCCGAGGTCACCGAACTGTCCAAGCAGGCGCTGATCATCGAGCGTCACTATGGTCGGCCGATGGACATCGAATGGGCCAAAGACGGCGACGACGGCAAGCTCTACATCGTCCAGGCGCGCCCGGAAACGGTGAAGAGCCGGGCCAGCGCCACCGTCATGGAGCGCTACCTGCTCAAGGACAAGGGCCTGGTGCTAGTGGAAGGCCGCGCCATCGGCCAGCGCATCGGCGCCGGCAAGGTCAAGATCATCCGCGACGTGAGCGAGATGGATCGTGTCCAGCCCGGTGACGTCCTGGTCTCCGACATGACCGATCCCGACTGGGAGCCGGTGATGAAGCGCGCCAGCGCCATCGTCACCAACCGCGGCGGCCGTACCTGCCACGCCGCCATCATCGCCCGCGAGCTGGGGATCCCGGCCGTGGTCGGTTGCGGCAACGCCACCAGCCTGCTCAAGGACGGCCAGACCGTCACCGTCTCCTGTGCCGAAGGTGACACCGGCCTGATCTACGAAGGCGAACTGGACTTCGACATCCGCCAGAGCTCGGTGGATGCCATGCCCGAGCTGCCATTCAAGATCATGATGAACGTCGGTAACCCCGACCGCGCCTTCGACTTCGCCCAGCTGCCCAATGCTGGCGTGGGCCTGGCCCGCCTGGAATTCATCATCAACCGCATGATCGGCGTGCACCCCAAGGCGCTGCTCAACTACGACAGCCTGCCCTTCGAGGTGAAGGAAAGCGTCGACAAGCGCATCGCTGGTTACTCGGATCCGGTCGGCTTCTATGTCGAAAAGCTGGTGGAAGGGGTGTCCACCCTGGCCGCCGCCTTCTGGCCGAAAAAGGTCATCGTGCGCCTATCGGACTTCAAGTCCAACGAGTACGCCAATCTGATCGGCGGCAAACTCTACGAACCTGAGGAAGAGAACCCCATGCTGGGCTTCCGCGGTGCCTCTCGCTACATCAGCGAGAACTTCCGCGATTGCTTCGAGCTGGAATGCCGCGCCATGAAGAAGGTGCGCGAAGAGATGGGCCTGACCAACGTCGAGCTCATGGTGCCCTTCGTGCGCACCCTGGACGAGGCGGCGCGGGTGGTCGAGCTGCTCGGCGAGAACGGCCTCAAGCGCGGTGAGAACGACCTGCGCGTCATCATGATGTGCGAGCTGCCCTCCAACGCCCTGTTGGCGGACGAGTTTCTCGAGCACTTCGACGGCTTCTCCATCGGCTCCAACGATCTGACCCAGCTCACCCTGGGCCTGGATCGGGACTCCGGCATCATTGCCCACCTGTTCGACGAGCGTAATCCGGCGGTCAAGAAGCTGCTGGCCAATGCCATCGCAGCCTGTAACCGGGCCGGCAAGTACATCGGCATCTGCGGTCAAGGTCCCTCGGACCACCCGGACCTGGCCAAGTGGCTGATGGAGCAGGGCATCGAGAGCGTGTCTCTCAATCCCGATTCCGTGCTCGACACCTGGTTCTTCCTGGCTGAAGGCAACGCCTGATCCCAGGGGTCACCCTGCCTGCCTGAGGCAGGGTGACTCTTTCCAGGATTAATCCCCCATTCCCCACGAGCGTGGCCCTGCCCAGCTGGAGTCACGTTCGCCGGATCGCCTCACCACACGGGGGCAGGATCCTTGCACGAGACACCAGATGCAGCAGTACGACAGTGATGTGGAACAGGGCCTCGTCTATGGCTATCTCCTCGACGGCCGCGGTGGTGGACGGCGCATGAGTCGCCGTGAACTGGCCGAGGTCGAGCCGGGTCCCGGCGAGGTGCTGTGGCTGCACTGGGATCGCAGTGTGCCCGAGGCCCAGGCCTGGCTCCGGCAATCCAGTGGTCTGAGCGAATTCGCCTGCGATCTGCTGCTGGAAGAAGCGACCCGCCCACGCCTGGTCAATCAGCCCGACGACAGCCTCCTGCTGTTCCTGCGCGGGGTGAACCTCAATCCTGGCGCCGTGCCCGAAGACATGGTGTCGCTGCGGGTATTCGTCGATAAACGCCGGGTGATCTCGCTGCGCATGAGGCCCATGAAGGCTGCCGCCGAAGTCCAAGAGGACCTGGAGGCGGGCATCGGCGCCCAGAATGCCGAGGAGCTGGTGCTCTACCTCGCCAGCTACATGACCAGTCGGGTCGATGACCTGGTGCGTGGCCTGTCCGATCAACTCGATAGTCTCGAGGAGCAGGTCGACCAGGACGAGGGCAGCCTGCCCGACCATGCCCAGGTGCTGACCCTCAGGCGCCGCGCCACCGGGCTGCGCCGTTATCTGGCCCCGCAGCGTGACATCTATGGCGATCTGGCTCGTGGCAAGCCGGCCTGGTTCGTCGAGGCGGCCAGTCAGGGTTACTGGAGCGAATTGCACAACAGTCTGGTGCGCAACCTGGAAGAGCTCGAGGTCATGCGCGAGCGGGTCGCGCTGCTGCAGGACGCCGAGCAACGGGCGACCACGGAAAAGACCAACCGCACCCTCTATCTGCTGGCCATCATCACTGGCTTCTTCCTGCCCATCAGCTTCATCACCGGTCTGCTCGGGATGAACATGGGGGGCATGCCGGGTTCGTCATCCGCCTTCGGTTTCGTGGCTGCCTGCCTGCTGATCGGCGCGGTGGCGGTCTTCCAGGTCTGGCTGTTTCGCCGACTGCGCTGGCTGTGACCCGTCTCCACCTCGCTGCGTCAAGAGGAAACGACCAGCGAGGTGCCTATGCACGATCCCTTCGAAGCGTCCCTCAAAGCGCTCCTCAATACCCCGGCCAATGCCCAGGACGAGGAGGGCGATGATCAGGCACGATTGCACCGTGTGCTCAAGACCGCCAATCGTCAGGTGGGCGCGGGTGCGCTGTTCGATCTGATCGGGCGGCACTGGGCATCGGCGCTGCTGCTGGCACTGGGCAACGGCGCCCCTCATCTGAAGCCGCGCTCGCGCCGTACCGCACGTAGCGAATCTTCCCCGGAGATCCTGAAGTAGATGGAATTCGATATCTGGACCCAGAGTCTACTGTCCGCCATGACCACCCTGTGGAGCAAGGTGGCCGGCTTCATTCCCAACGTCTTCGGCGCCCTGGTGGTGATCCTGGCGGGCTTCGCGGTTGCCAAGATTCTCGACACCGTGCTGTCGAAGGTGCTCGCCAAGCTCGGCCTGGACCGCGTGCTCGCCGGTGCCGGCGTGACCAAGCAACTGGCCAAGATCGGCATGCGCATGCCGGTCACCACTTTGATCGGCCGGATCGTCTACTGGTTCGTCCTGCTGGTGTTCCTGGTGTCGGCGGCCGAGTCCCTGGGTTTGCAGCGCGTTTCCTCCACCCTGGACGTCATGGCGCTCTATGTGCCCAAGATCTTTGGCGCCGCCCTGGTGCTCATCGTCGGGGTGCTGCTGGCGCAACTGGTCAGCGGCCTGGTCCACGGCGCCGCCGAGGGCGTCGGCCTGGATTACGCCGCAGGGCTGGGGCGTCTGGCCCAGGGCCTGGTCATCATCATTGCGATCTCGGTCGCGGTCGGTCAGCTGGAGATCAAGACCGAACTGCTGAACCTGGTCATCGCCATCGTGCTCACCGCCTTCGCCCTGGCTGCAGCCCTGGCCCTGGGGCTGGGTAGCCGGGGACTGGTGTCGCAGATTCTGGCCGGTATCTACGTGCGCGAACTCTACGAAGTCGGCCAGTGGGTGACCTTGGCGGACGTCGAAGGCGAGATCGAGGAGATCGGTACCGCCAAGACCCTCATCATGACCGAGGAGGGCGACATCGTTTCGGTTCCGAACCGTCTATTGCTGGAGGCTCAGGTCCGCAGCCGCTGACAGGCGCCGCGGAGATGGCTATCATGCCCGCCACTTTTTGGTAGCCAATTCCGTCTTGAACAAGCCTGCCCCTCATGCCTACGATCCGACCACGCTCAGCGATGAAGAGCTGGTCCAGCGCGCGCATGGTGAACTCTTCCACGTGACGCGAGCCTACGAAGAACTGATGCGCCGCTATCAGCGCACCCTGTTCAACGTCTGCGCCCGTTACCTGGGGAACGACCGGGATGCCGACGATGTCTGCCAGGAGATCATGCTGAAGGTGCTTTACGGTTTGAAGAATTTCGAGGGGAAATCGAAATTCAAGACCTGGCTGTACAGCATCACCTACAACGAGTGCATCACTCAGTACCGCAAGGAACGCCGCAAGCGGCGGCTGGTGGAGGCATTAAGTCTGGATCCGATGGAGGAAGCCTCCGAGGAACGGGCGCCGAAGCTGGAAGAAAAGGGAGGGATGGATCGCTGGCTGGTCCATGTGGGGCAGGTCGATCGGGAGATCCTGGTGCTGCGTTTCGTCGCGGAGCTGGAGTTCCAGGAGATAGCCGACATCATGCACATGGGGCTCAGCGCCACCAAGATGCGATACAAGCGGGCACTCGACAAACTGCGTGACAAGTTCGCAGCTGAAGTTGAGGGCTGACCGGATGTGTCAGCTGTAAGTTTTTGAACTTCACGAAAACTTGTTGTCGAAGCCTCCGGAGATTGCCGGAATTAGTACCACTAAAATGGGGATACAAAGGATGAAACTGAAGAGCACCTTGGGCGTCGTGATCGGCTCCCTGCTGGCAAGCGCCTCGCTGAGCGCCCTGGCACAAGGTCAAGGCGCCGTCGAGACTGAGCTGTTCGGCAGCCGTCTGTTCACCGACAGCCAGCGCAACATGACCAACGCTGACCTGTACGGCGGTTCCGTTGGCTACTTCCTGACCGACGACGTTGAGCTGGCGTTGTCCTACGGTGAGTACCATAACGCTCGTGGCGACCGCGACCTGGGCCACAAGAACATCAAGGGCAGCCTGGCCGCTCTGGATGCCTACTACCACTTCGGTCAGCCCGGCGTCGGCCTGCGTCCGTACGTGTCCGGTGGTTTCGCTCACCAGTCCATCAGCAACCGCGACATCAACGAAGGTGGTCGTGATCACTCCACCTACGCCAACCTGGGTGCCGGCCTGAAGTACTACTTCACCGAGAACCTGTATGCCCGTACCGGCGTGCAAGCCAACTACAACATCGACTACGGCGACACCGAGTGGAGCGCTGCTGTTGGTGTTGGTCTGAACTTCGGTGGTTCCACCAAGAAAGAAGTCGCTCCGGCTCCGGCTCCGGCTCCCGTTGCTGACGTCTGCACCGATTCCGACAACGATGGCGTTTGCGACAACGTCGACAAGTGCCCGAACACCCCGGCCAACGTCACCGTTGACGCTACCGGCTGCCCGGCTGCCGCTGAAACCGTTCGCGTCGAGCTGGACGTGAAGTTCGATTTCGACAAGGCCGTGGTCAAGCCCAACAGCTACGCCGACATCAAGAACCTGGCTGACTTCATGCAGCAGTACCCGCAGACCTCGACCACCGTTGAAGGCCACACCGACTCCGTCGGCACTGACGCCTACAACCAGAAGCTGTCCGAGCGTCGTGCCAACGCCGTGCGTAACGTGCTGGTCAACCAGTACGGCGTGCAGGGTGGCCGTGTGAACGCTGTTGGTTACGGTGAGTCCCGCCCGGTTGCTGACAACGCTACCGAAGCCGGTCGCGCTGTTAATCGTCGCGTAGAAGCCGAAGTCGAAGCTCAGGCCAAGTAATCTGCCTGATCTAGACGTGAAAAAGCCCGCCTAGTGCGGGCTTTTTCATGCCTGACGTTCTTGGCGTCAGACGTAGATCCAGGCACTGCAGGCATAAAAAACCCCGCCGAAGCGGGGTCCTTCTTTACGGATCGATCAGCCGCGATCGTCCGAGATGTCGCGTTGGGCGACGCCGGTGTACAGCTGGCGCGGCCGGCCGATCTTGTAGGGGCCGGACAGCATTTCCTGCCAGTGCGAGATCCAGCCAACGGTCCGCGCCATGGCGAAGATCACGGTGAACATGCTGGTCGGAATACCGATCGCCTTGAGGATGATGCCAGAGTAGAAGTCCACGTTCGGATAGAGGTTGCGCTCGACGAAGTAGGGGTCCTTGCGGGCCAGTTCTTCCAGGCGCATGGCCAGCTCCAGCTGCGGATCGTTGATGCCGAGCTCGGCCAGGACTTCGTCGCAGGTCTGCTTCATCACCGTGGCGCGGGGATCGAAGTTCTTGTAGACCCGGTGGCCGAAGCCCATCAGCTTGAACGGATCGTTCTTGTCCTTGGCCTTGGCCACGAACTTGTCGATGTTGGCGACATCGCCGATCTCGTCCAGCATCTTCAGCACGGCTTCGTTGGCACCGCCGTGCGCCGGACCCCAGAGGGCGGCAATGCCGGCAGCGATACAGGCGAAGGGGTTGGCGCCCGAAGAGCCGGCCAGGCGGACGGTGGAGGTGGAGGCGTTCTGCTCATGGTCGGCATGCAGGATGAAGATGCGATCCATGGCTCGGGCCAGCACTGGGCTGATGGGTTTTTCCTCACACGGGGTGTTGAACATCATGTGCAGGAAGTTTTCCGCATAGCCCAGGTTGTTGCGGGGATACATCATCGGCTGACCCATGGAGTACTTGTGCACCATGGCGGCCAGGGTCGGCATCTTGGCGATCAGGCGCATCGCCGAAATCTCGCGGTGCTGCGGATCGGTGATGTCCAGGGAGTCGTGATAGAAGGCCGACAAGGCACCGACCACGCCGCACATGATGGCCATGGGATGCGCATCGCGACGGAAGCCGTTGAAGAAATTCTTCAGTTGCTCGTGAACCATGGTGTGGTTCTTGATGGTGTCAACGAATTGCGCCTTTTCTTGCGCGTTCGGCAACTCACCCTTGAGCAGCAGGTAACAGGTCTCGAGGTAGTCGGATTTCTCCGCCAATTGCTCAATCGGGTAGCCACGATGCAGCAGGATGCCCTTGTCACCGTCGATGTAGGTGATCTTGGACTCGCACGAGGCAGTGGACATGAAGCCCGGGTCGAAGGTGAACACACCAGTGGAGGTGAGGTTGCGAACATCGATCACGTCCGGGCCGAGGGTGCCGGACATAACGGGCAGGTCAACCGGATCCGCTCCCGAGATGATCAACTGCGCTTTCTTGTCAGCCATTAGGCCTCCTTATTTTGCTTTGAAATCATCAATAAACCCTCCACTCAGGGCCTCGCCCACTATAGAGGGATAAATTTGAAAGTCAATTTACGAAAATATCACCCTAGAGGCGCTTTCTGGGCAGATTGTGCGGCGAAAAGACATTAACACGCAGGCTTCTGAATATCAGCTGGCGACGTCGGGATCGGGTATCCGCGTTTGTCATGAGTAGGCTAACTGTCTATAATTCTCGCCCGACCGTGCCGGGTCGGCGAGCTGATGCCGAGCGGTCGAGACGCTTTCAACAGGAAGCGTGTAGCAGATGTGGAATCTCCTATAACTAGCCCGACCGTAATTGGGCCCTCAGTGTGAAAGAAGCCGTGAATAGCAAACGACCTGTAAACCTAGATCTCAGGACCATCAAACTACCTATCACAGCTTATACCTCGATTCTTCACCGTATCTCCGGCGTCATCCTCTTCCTCGGCATCGCAGTCATGCTCTATGGCCTGCATCTGTCGCTGGGTAGCCCGGAAGGCTTCGGCCAAGTGAAAGCTTTTCTGGCCTATCCGCTGGTCAAGCTTGTGATCTGGGGTCTGCTGTCCGCATTGCTCTACCACCTGGTCGCCGGCATTCGGCACCTGATCATGGATGGTGGCGCCGGCGAAACCCTGCAGGGCGGCAAGCTGGGTGCGCAGCTCGTGCTGGTCATTTCCGCAGTTCTGATCATTCTGGCAGGGGTTTGGGTATGGTAACCAACGTCACCAATCTTTCGCGTTCCGGTCTCTACGACTGGATGGCTCAACGGGTCTCGGCAGTCGTCCTCGCGGTCTACTTCCTCTTTCTCATCGGCTTCCTGATCCTTCATCCAGGGCTCACCTTCGAGCAATGGCACGGCCTGTTCTCCCACACCCTGATGCGCATCTTCAGCCTGTTGGCGCTGGTGTCCATCTGCGTTCATGCCTGGGTTGGTATGTGGACCATCTCCACCGACTACCTGACCACCATGGCAATCGGCAAGGGTGCTACCGCCGTGCGTTTTCTCTTCCAGGCGGTATGCGGGTTCGCGATGTTCGCGTTCTTCGTCTGGGGCGTGCAGATCTTCTGGGGTGTTTGATCTATGTCCACAATTCGTCATATTTCGTTTGATGCCATCATCGTAGGTGGCGGCGGCGCCGGTATGCGCGCCGCCCTGCAACTGGCCCAGTCCGGCCACAAGACCGCGGTGATCACCAAGGTTTTCCCGACCCGCTCCCATACCGTGTCCGCTCAGGGCGGCATTACCTGTGCCATCGCTTCGGCCGACCCGAACGACGACTGGCGCTGGCACATGTACGACACCGTCAAGGGGTCGGACTACATCGGTGACCAGGACGCCATCGAGTACATGTGTTCCGTGGGCCCGGAAGCGGTCTTCGAACTCGAGCACATGGGTCTGCCGTTTTCCCGTACCGAGCAGGGCCGCATCTATCAGCGTCCCTTCGGCGGTCAGTCCAAGGACTACGGCAAGGGTGGCCAGGCCGCACGTACCTGCGCCGCGGCCGACCGTACCGGTCACGCTCTGCTGCACACCCTCTATCAGGGCAACCTGAAGAACAACACGGTGTTCCTCAACGAGTGGTACGCCGTGGATCTGGTCAAGAACCAGGATGGTGTCGTGGTCGGCGTCATCGCCATCGCCATCGAAACCGGCGAGACCGTCTACGTCAAGGCCAAGGCCACCGTGCTGGCCACCGGCGGTGCGGGCCGTATCTATGCCTCCACCACCAACGCCCTGATCAACACCGGTGACGGCGTCGGCATGGCGCTGCGCGCTGGCGTGCCGGTGCAGGACATCGAGATGTGGCAGTTCCACCCCACCGGCATCGCCGGCGCCGGGGTACTGGTCACCGAGGGTTGCCGCGGTGAGGGTGGCTACCTGATCAACAAGCATGGCGAGCGCTTCATGGAGCGCTATGCGCCCAATGCCAAGGACCTGGCCGGTCGCGACGTGGTCGCCCGTTCCATGGTCAAGGAAGTGCTGGCCGGCAACGGTTGCGGTCCGGATGGCGATCATGTGCTGCTGAAGCTGGATCACCTGGGTGAAGACGTGCTGCACAGCCGTCTGCCCGGTATCTGCGAACTGTCCAAGACCTTCGCCCATGTCGATCCGGTCGTCGCACCGGTGCCCGTGATCCCCACCTGCCACTATATGATGGGCGGCATCGCCACCAACATTCATGGCCAGGCCATCACCCAGGACGCCAACGGCAACGACAAGATCATCGAAGGCCTGTTCGCCGTAGGCGAAGTGGCCTGCGTGTCCGTGCACGGGGCCAACCGTTTGGGTGGCAACTCGCTGCTGGACCTGGTGGTCTTCGGGCGTGCCGCTGGTCTGCACCTGGAGAAGGCGCTCAAGGAAGGTATCGAGCACCGCGGTGCTTCGGAAAGCGATCTGGAAGCCTCGCTGCAGCGCCTGTCCGGCGTCAACGAGCGCACCACCGGTGACGACGTCGCCACCCTGCGCAAGCAACTGCAGACCTGCATGCAGAACTACTTTGGGGTGTTCCGCACCGGCGAGTACATGCAGAAGGGCATCGCCGAGCTGGCCGACCTGCGCGAGCGCATCGCCAAGGTCAAGATCAACGACAAGAGTCAGGGCTTCAACACCGCCCGTATCGAAGCGCTCGAGTTGCAGAACCTGCTCGAAGTGGCCGAAGCGACCGCCATCGCCGCCGAGAACCGCAAGGAGTCCCGTGGTGCTCACGCCCGTGAAGACTTCGAAGAGCGCGACGACGAGAACTGGCTGTGCCACACCCTCTATTTCCCCGGTGAAAAGCGGGTCAGTAAGCGTGACGTCAACTTCGCGCCCAAGACCGTACCGATGTTCGAACCCAAGGTTCGGACTTACTAAAGGTGACCACCATGTTGAAAGTCAGCGTTTATCGTTACAACCCGGATCAGGACGGCCTGCCGTCCATGCAGGAGTTCCAGGTCGATACCGGTGGGAAGGACCTCATGGTGCTGGACGTCCTGGCTCTGATCAAAGAGCAGGATGAAGGCTTCTCCTACCGTCGTTCCTGCCGCGAAGGCGTGTGCGGCTCCGACGGTATGAACATCAACGGCAAGAACGGCCTGGCATGCATTACGCCGTTGTCGGCGGTGGTTAAGAACGGCAAGCTGGTCGTGCGTCCGCTGCCTGGCCTGCCGGTCATTCGTGACCTGGTCGTCGACATGAGCATCTTCTACAAGCAGTACGAGAAGGTGAAGCCGTTCCTGCAGAACGAGACCCCGGCACCGGCCATCGAGCGCCTGCAGAGCCCGGAAGACCGCGAAAAGATCGATGGTCTGTACGAGTGCATTCTGTGCGCCTGTTGCTCGACGTCCTGCCCGTCCTTCTGGTGGAATCCCGACAAGTTCCTCGGCCCCGCTGCGCTGCTGCAGGCCTATCGTTTCCTGGCCGACAGTCGCGACACCAAGACCCAGGAGCGTCTGGCCGCCATGGACGATCCGTTCAGCGTGTTCCGCTGCCGTTCGATCATGAACTGCGTAGCGGTCTGTCCCAAGGGGCTGAACCCGACCAAGGCCATTGGCCATGTGCGGGCGATGCTGCTGCAGAGCGGTACCTGATCCACGTCCCGCCCGGCCAGTTGTGCCGGGCGGGTTCGTTAGCGACCTTGATAGCTTGATTCAACCAATGTCCATTCAGGGATACCCGGAACCGCATCCGGGCATTGGCGCAGTCGTAGTGAGGCCAGGTCTCGCGTCGAGGCTGGTCATCGGCTGATGCTATCTCTGCCGAAGGGGTGAACTAGATGCACGAAAGTCAGATGCAGCAACTGTGGGACAGCGCTCACCTGTCCGGCAGTAATGCTGCCTATGTGGAAGAGCTCTATGAGCTGTTTCTGCACGATGCTAACGCTGTGCCGGAAGAATGGCGCACCTACTTCCAAAAGCTGCCCGCGGTCACTGGCAATTCGCCGGACGTCGCGCATTCCGCGATCCGCGACCATTTCGTGCTGCTGGGCAAGAATCAGCGGCGAGCTCAGCCGGTCTCGGCCGGTACCGTCAGTTCCGAACACGAGAAGAAGCAGGTCGAAGTCCTGCGTCTGATCCAGGCATACCGTCTGCAGGGTCATCAGGCTGCCCAACTCGACCCCTTGGGTCTGTGGCAGCGTCAGCCGCCTGCCGATCTGCTGCTCAACCACTATGGGTTGACCGACGCCGATCTGGATACCACCTTCCGTACCGGTGAATTGTTCATCGGCAAAGAGGAAGCAACTCTCCGCGAAATCAGGGATGCGCTGCAAGAGACATATTGCCGCACGGTCGGTGCGGAGTTCATGCACATCGTCGATTCCGAGGAGCGCCGCTGGTTCCTGCAGCGCCTGGAAAGCGTCCGTGGCCGCCCGCAGTATTCGCCGGAAGTCCGTACCCATCTGCTGGAGCGCCTGACCGCCGCCGAGGGTCTGGAGAAGTACCTGGGCACGAAATACCCGGGCACCAAGAGATTCGGCCTGGAAGGCGGCGAGAGCCTGATTCCGCTGATCGACGAGATCATCCAGCGTTCCGGCTCCTATGGGGTCAAGGAACTGGTGATCGGCATGGCCCACCGTGGCCGCCTGAACGTGCTGGTCAACACCCTGGGCAAGAACCCGCGCGACCTGTTCGACGAGTTCGAAGGCAAGAAGCTGGTCGAGCTGGGCTCCGGTGACGTCAAGTATCACCAGGGCTTCTCCTCCAACGTCATGACCCAGGGCGGCGAAGTCCACCTGGCGCTGGCGTTCAATCCCTCGCACCTGGAGATCGTCTCTCCGGTGGTGGAAGGTTCGGTACGCGCGCGCCAGGATCGCCGCGGCGATCGCTCCGGTGACAAGGTCGTGCCCGTGGCCATCCACGGCGACGCCGCCTTCGCCGGCCAGGGCGTGGTCATGGAAACCTTCCAGATGTCGCAGACCCGGGCCTACAAGACCGGCGGCACCCTGCACCTGGTGATCAACAACCAGGTGGGCTTCACCACCAACCGCCAGGAGGACGCGCGCTCCACCGAGTACGCCACCGACGTCGCCAAGATGATCCAGGCGCCGATCTTCCATGTGAACGGCGACGATCCCGAGGCGGTGCTGTTCGTCACCCAGCTGGCGGTCGACTACCGCATGCAGTTCAAGCGGGACATCGTCATCGACCTGGTGTGCTACCGCCGTCGCGGCCACAACGAGGCCGACGAGCCGAGCGGCACCCAGCCGTTGATGTACCAGCAGATCGCCAAGCAGCGCACCACCCGCGATCTCTATGCGGATGCCCTGACCCAGGCCGGCGTCGTCACTGCCGAGCAGGTCCAGGCACAGTTCGAAGCCTATCGCGGCGCCCTCGACGAGGGCCGTCACGTCGTGGCCAGCCTGGTCAAGGAGCCCAATCGCGACCTGTTCGTCGACTGGAAACCCTACCTCGGCCATGCCTGGACCGCCCGGCACGACACCGGCTTCGACCTCAAGACCCTGCAGGACCTGGCCAACAAGCTGCTGCAGGTTCCGGAAGGCGTCGTGGTCCAGCGTCAGGTCGGCAAGATCCTCGAGGATCGCCAGAGATGACCGCCGCGGTCTGCCCCTGAACTGGGGCTTCGCCGAGACCATGGCCTACGCCACCCTGTTGCACGAAGGCCATCCGATCCGCATCACCGGTCAGGATGTCGGCCGTGGCACCTTCTCGCACCGTCACGCGGTGCTGCACAACCAGAAGGACGCCGTACCCTACGTGCCCCTGCAGCACCTGGCCGAGAATCAGCCGTCGTTCGAGATCTACGACTCCTTCCTGTCCGAGGAAGCGGTACTGGGCTTCGAATACGGCTACGCCACCACCACGCCCAATGCGCTGGTGGTCTGGGAAGCCCAGTTCGGTGACTTCGCCAACGGTGCCCAGGTCGTCATCGACCAGTTCATCACCAGCGGCGAGATCAAGTGGGGTCGTCTCTGCGGCCTGACCATGCTGTTGCCCCATGGCTACGAAGGCCAGGGCCCGGAGCACTCCTCGGCACGCCTGGAGCGTTATCTGCAACTGTGCGCCGAGCAGAACATCCAGGTCTGTGTACCCACCACGCCGGCGCAGATCTACCATCTGTTGCGTCGCCAGGTGATCCGCCCGCTGCGCAAGCCGCTGGTGGTGCTCACGCCCAAGTCGCTGCTGCGCCACAAGCTGGCCATCTCGACCCTGGAAGACCTGGCCCATGGCTCCTTCCAGACCGTGATCAACGAACTGGATCAGATCGATGCCCAGCAGGTGAAGCGCCTGGTGCTGTGCAGCGGCAAGGTCTACTACGACCTGCTGGAAAAGCGCCGCAGCGAGAATCGCCAGGACATCGCCATCGTGCGTCTGGAGCAGCTCTACCCGTTCCCGGAAGACGATCTGGCCGACGTACTGGCCGGCTATCCGAACCTCGAGCGCGTGGTCTGGTGCCAGGAAGAACCGATGAACCAGGGCGCCTGGTACTGCAGCCAGCATCACATGCGCCGCGCCGTGTCCGGTTACAAGCAGGGCCTGGGTCTGGAATACGCCGGTCGCGATGCGTCCGCCGCGCCGGCCTGCGGCTATGCCTCCATGCACGCCGAGCAGCAGGAAAAACTGCTGCACGATGCTTTCTCCGTTTGATTCGCCACGCGACTACTAGAGATCACTAAGGAAATTCATAGAATGGCTATCGAGATCAAAGCCCCTACCTTCCCGGAATCGGTCGCTGACGGCACCGTCGCCACCTGGCACAAGAAGCCCGGCGAAGCGGTCAAGCGTGACGAACTGCTGGTCGACATCGAAACCGACAAGGTCGTGCTGGAAGTCGTGGCACCGGCCGATGGCGTCCTGGCCGAAATCCTGAAGAACGAAGGCGATACCGTGCTGAGCGAAGAAGTCATCGCTCGCGTGGAGGAGGGCGCCACTGCCGCCGCCGCTCCGGCTGCCCAGCCGGCTGCCGCCAGTGCTCCGGCCGCCGCACCGGCCGCCGGTGGTAAAGAGGATCCGATCCTGGCGCCCGCCGCGCGCAAGATCGCCGAAGAGAACGGCATCGACCCGGCTACCCTGGTCGGCACCGGCAAGGGTGGTCGCATCACCAAGGAAGACGCCGTCGCCGCTGTCGAAGCCAAGAAGTCCGGCGCTGCCGCTCCGGCTGCCAAGCCCGCTGCCGCCGCCGCTCCGGTGGTGACCGCCGCTGGCGACCGCACCGAGAAGCGCGTGCCCATGACCCGCCTGCGCGCCAAGGTCGCCGAGCGCCTGGTTGAAGCCCAGTCCAGCATGGCCATGCTGACGACCTTCAACGAGGTCAACATGAAGCCGATCATGGACCTGCGCTCCAAGTACAAGGACATGTTCGAGAAGAAGCACAACGGCGTGCGCCTGGGCTTCATGTCCTTCTTCGTCAAGGCCGCCACCGAGGCGCTCAAGCGTCAGCCGGGCGTCAATGCCTCCATCGACGGCAACGACATTGTCTACCACGGCTACCAGGACATCGGCGTGGCCGTGTCCAGCGACCGTGGCCTGGTGGTGCCGGTGCTGCGCAACGCCGAGTTCATGAGCCTGGCGGAAGTGGAAGGCACCATCGCCGACTTCGGCAAGAAGGCCAAGGCCGGCAAGCTGACCATGGAAGACATGCAGGGTGGTACCTTCACCATCTCCAACGGTGGTGTCTTCGGTTCGCTGCTGTCCACTCCCATCGTCAACCCGCCGCAGACCGCGATCCTGGGCATGCACAAGATCCAGGAACGTCCGATGGCGGTGAACGGCCAGGTGGTGATCCTGCCGATGATGTATCTTGCGCTGTCCTACGACCATCGCCTGATCGATGGCAAGGAAGCCGTGACCTTCCTGGTCACCATGAAGGACCTGCTGGAAGACCCGGCTCGTCTGCTGCTGGACATCTGATCCGGCTCTCGCGGTGCGGGGCAGGGGCCACGCACCGCTTCAAGTTTTCCTGCCTGAAGCTGCTCCAAGGGGATTAGTGTATGAGCGACAAATTCGACGTAGTGGTGATCGGCGCCGGCCCTGGTGGCTACGTGGCCGCCATCCGCGCCGCGCAGCTTGGCCTGAAGACGGCCTGTGTCGAGCGCTACAAGGGCAAGGAAGGCAAGGTCGCCCTGGGCGGCACCTGCCTGAACGTGGGTTGCATTCCCTCCAAGGCGCTGCTGGACAGCTCCTACAAGTACCACGAGGCCCACGAGGGCTTTAAGGTTCACGGCATCGACGCGCCGAACGTCACCATCGACGTGCCCACCATGATCGGCCGCAAGGACCAGATCGTGAAGAACCTCACTGGCGGCGTGGCCACCCTGTTCAAGGCCAACGGCGTGACCCTGCTGGAAGGCAACGGCAAGCTGCTGTCGGGCAAGAAGGTCGAAGTCACCGGTCTGGACGGCAACGTCCAGGTCGTCGAGGCCGAAAACGTCATCCTGGCGTCCGGCTCGCGTCCCATCGACATCCCGCCGGCTCCGGTGGACCAGAAGGTCATCGTCGATTCCACTGGCGCCCTGGAATTCCAGAGCGTGCCCAAGCGTCTGGGCGTGATCGGTGCCGGCGTCATCGGCCTGGAGCTGGGTTCGGTCTGGGCCCGCCTGGGTGCCGAAGTCACCGTGCTGGAGGCCCTGGACAAGTTCCTGGTCGCCGCCGATGAGCAGGTGTCCAAGGAAGCCTACAAGATCCTCTCCAAGCAGGGTCTGAACATCCGCATGGGTGCTCGTGTGACCGGCTCGCAGGTCAATGGCGAAGAAGTCACCGTCAACTACACCGAAGCCGGTGAAGAAAAGCAGATCACCTTCGATCGCCTGATCGTTGCCGTGGGCCGTCGTCCGGTGACCACCGACCTGCTGGCGTCCGACAGCGGCGTGGAAAGCGACGAGCGTGGCTACATCTACGTCGACGACCACTGCGCCACCAGCGTGCCGGGCGTGTTCGCCATCGGCGACTGCGTGCGCGGTCTGATGCTGGCCCACAAGGCCTCGGAAGAGGGCGTGATGGTCGCCGAGCGCATCGCTGGTCACAAGGCCCAGATGAACTATGATCTGGTCCCCTCGGTGATCTACACCCACCCGGAAATCGCGTGGGTCGGCAAGACCGAGCAGGCCCTGAAGGCCGAAGGCGTCGAAGTCAATGTCGGCACCTTCCCCTTCGCGGTCAGCGGTCGTGCCCTGGCGGCCAATGACACCGCCGGTTTCGTCAAGGTCGTGGCCGATGCCAAGACCGATCGCGTCCTGGGCGTCCATGTGGTCGGCCCGAGCGCGGCGGAGCTGGTGCAGCAAGGCGCCATCGCCATGGAATTCGGCACCAGCGCCGAAGACCTGGGCATGATGGTGTTCTCGCACCCGACGTTGTCCGAGGCGCTGCACGAAGCGGCCCTGGCGGTGAACGGTCATGCGATCCACGCAGTGAATCGCAAGAAGCGGTAAGAGATTTACGGAACCACGGGGTCGCCGACCGCCGTGGAGCCTCAGGGCTCCACCGCAGGAAGGCGCCTCGGACTCTTGTGAGTGGGGTGTGAGACACCCCACTAGGGCAGGGGTCACAGGTGGCGCGGTGCCCGCGACCGTCCGGAGGACGGCTCGGAGAACGCACAGCGTCGAATGCGCAATACCCAACGAAGACGGTAGACAAGCATGAATCTCCACGAGTATCAGGGTAAGCAGCTGTTCGCTGAATACGGCCTGCCCGTTTCCAAAGGCTACGCTGTCGACACCCCCCAGGAGGCCTACGAGGCTTGCGGCCGTATCGGCGGCGACGAGTGGGTCGTCAAGACCCAGGTACACGCCGGTGGCCGTGGTAAGGCCGGTGGTGTGAAGCTGGTCAAGAGCAAGGAAGAAGCCAAGGAATTCGCCGCCAAGTGGCTGGGCCAGCGTCTGGTGACCTACCAGACCGACGCCAACGGTCAGCCGGTCACCAAGATCCTGGTTGAATCCTGCACCGACATCGATCAGGAGCTCTATCTGGGCGCCGTGGTCGATCGTTCCAGCCGCCGTATCGTGTTCATGGCGTCCACCGAAGGTGGCGTGGACATCGAGAAGGTCGCTCACGACACTCCGGAAAAGATTCTGAAGGCCACCATCGATCCGCTGGTGGGCGCTCAGCCCTACCAGGGTCGCGACCTGGCGTTCCAGCTGGGCCTGAAAGGTGACCAGATCAAGCAGTTCACCCAGATCTTCGTCGGTCTGGCCAAGCTGTTCCAGGACTACGACCTGGCGCTGCTGGAAGTGAACCCGCTGGTGATCAAGAAGGATGGCAACCTGCACTGCCTGGATGCCAAGATCAACATCGACAGCAACGCCATCTACCGTCAGCCCAAGCTGCGTGCCTTCCACGACCCGTCGCAGGACGACGCCCGTGAAGCCCATGCGCAGAAGTGGGAACTGAACTACGTGGCCCTGGAAGGCAGCATCGGCTGCATGGTCAACGGTGCCGGTCTGGCCATGGGTACCATGGACATCGTCAACCTGCACGGCGGCAAGCCGGCCAACTTCCTGGACGTGGGCGGCGGCGCGACCAAAGAGCGCGTGACCGAAGCCTTCAAGATCATCCTGTCCGACAGCAACGTGAAGGCCGTTCTGGTCAACATCTTCGGCGGCATCGTGCGCTGCGACATGATCGCCGAAGGCATCATCGGTGCCGTTAAAGAAGTTGGCGTGAAGGTGCCGGTCGTGGTTCGCCTGGAAGGCAACAACGCCGAACTCGGTGCCAAGGTCCTGGCCGAAAGCGGCCTGAACATCATCGCGGCAACCAGCCTGACCGACGCTGCCCAGCAGGTCGTCAAGGCCGCGGAGGGTAAGTAATGAGCGTCCTGATCAACAAAGACACCAAGGTCATCTGCCAGGGCTTCACCGGTAGCCAGGGTACCTTCCACTCCGAACAGGCCATCGCCTACGGCACCCAGATGGTTGGCGGCGTGACCCCCGGCAAGGGCGGTTCCACCCACCTCGGTCTGCCGGTGTTCAACACCGTGCGCGAGGCGGTGGAAGCCACTGGCGCCGATGCTTCGGTGATCTACGTGCCGGCTCCCTTCTGCAAGGACTCCATCCTGGAAGCGGCCTTCGGCGGCATCAAGCTGATCGTCTGCATCACCGAGGGTATCCCCACCCTGGACATGCTGGATGCCAAGGTGAAGTGCGACGAACTGGGCGTGCGCCTGATCGGCCCGAACTGCCCCGGCGTCATCACCCCCGGCGAGTGCAAGATCGGCATCATGCCCGGTCACATTCACCTGCCGGGCAAGGTCGGTATCGTGTCGCGTTCCGGCACCCTGACCTATGAAGCCGTGAAGCAGACCACCGACGCCGGCTTCGGCCAGTCCACCTGCGTGGGCATCGGCGGCGACCCCATCCCGGGTTCGAACTTCATCGATATCCTGAAGCTGTTCCAGGAAGATCCGCAGACCGAAGCCATCGTGATGATCGGCGAGATCGGCGGCAGCGCTGAAGAAGAAGCCGCGGCCTACATCAAGGCCAACGTTACCAAGCCGGTGGTGTCCTATATCGCCGGCGTCACCGCTCCGCCCGGCAAGCGCATGGGCCACGCTGGCGCCATCATTTCCGGTGGCAAGGGTACTGCGGACGAGAAGTTCGCTGCCCTGCAGGACGCCGGTGTGAAGACCGTGCGGTCCCTGGCCGACATCGGCAAGGCCCTGGCCGAGCTGACCGGTTGGGAAGTCAAGCAGGCCTGAGTCTGACTGACTGTAGAAAAGGCCGCCTCCGGGCGGCCTTTTTCATGGGCGCGCTCATGACGCCTCATCAGCTGCCGGCTGCCTTTTCGCCGGTAATTCGTTAGGATGGCAACCTTCCGCTCCAACGGCCACGCCGTGGCCCCGCCAAGACCTGCTCCCATGAGGGCGGGCTGCCTCGTTTTCCTCATTGCTGGTACTGCCTTCCATGAAAGCTTTGCAAAGCCGGGATGTCCTGGCCCTTGGATTCATGACGTTCGCGTTGTTCGTCGGCGCGGGCAACATCATCTTTCCCCCGATCGTCGGTCTGCAGGCGGGCGAGCACGTCTGGAGCGCTGCCCTGGGCTTCCTGCTGACCGCCGTCGGCCTACCGGTGCTGACGCTGATCGCCCTGGCGCGGGTCGGCGGTGGCATGGATGCCCTGAGCAAGCCGCTCGGCCAGACGGCCGCCCGCACCCTGGCCATCGTCTGCTACCTGTCGGTGGGGCCGCTGTTCGCCACGCCGCGCACCGCCACGGTGTCCTTCGAGGTCGGCGTCGCGCCGCTGCTGGGCAACGGACCCATACCGCTGTTCCTCTACAGCCTGGCCTACTTCCTGGTGGTGCTGGTGGTCTCGCTCTATCCGGGGCGCCTGCTCGACACCGTGGGACGCTTTCTCGGTCCGCTGAAGATCCTGGCGCTGGCAGTGCTGGGTGGTGCGGCGCTGTTCTGGCCAGCCGGCGGTCCTGCCGCGGCAGCGCCGGACTATGCTTCGCGGGCGCTGTCCCAGGGCTTCGTCAACGGCTACCTGACCATGGATACCCTGGGCGCCCTGGTGTTCGGTATCGTCATCGTCAACGCCATTCGCGCCCGGGGCGTGACGGCGCCGCAATTGCTGACGCGCTATACCATCATCGCCGGCCTGATCGCCGGGGCAGGGCTGGTGCTGGTCTACCTGAGCCTGTTCCAGCTCGGCGCTGGCAGCGGGTCGCTGGTGCCCCACGCCAGCAATGGCGCCGAGGTCCTGCATGCCTATGTGCAGCACACCTTCGGCAGTGTCGGCAGCGACTTTCTCGCGGTGCTGATTACCCTGGCCTGTCTGGTCACGGCGGTGGGCCTGACCTGCGCTTGCGCGGAATTCTTCAGTGAATTCCTGCCCTTCAGCTATCGCAGCCTGGTGGTTCTGCTGGCGGCCTTCTCGCTGCTGGTGTCCAACCTGGGGCTGACCCAGCTGATCCAGATTTCGGTGCCCATCCTGACCGCCATCTATCCGCCCTGCATCGCGCTGGTGGTGCTGAGCTTCTTCACCGCCCGCTGGGCGGCGCCCGGACGCATTCTCGGCCCGGTGCTGCTGGTCGCCCTGGCCTTCGGCATCCTCGACGGCCTGCAGGCGGCGCACCTGACGGTGCCCTATCTGAGCGGTGCCGTACAGTGGCTGCCGCTGGCCGACTCGGGGCTGGGCTGGCTGTTGCCGGCCGTGGTGGTGGGCCTGGTCGCCCTGACGCTGGAAAGCCTGCGGCCTGGCGAACGCGTCCAAGCGGACGAGGCCGAGCCGGATCCTTCGCGCTCCTGAATCAGCGCCCACAAAAAAGCCCGCAGCAGCGGGCTTTTTTCTTATCCGATCAGCTTACGGCTTGGGCTGGGTAGCCGGCGCGTTGCCGTTGGCGGTGCCGGTAGCCGGGCTGACCGAGGTGGCTTCGCCTTTGGATTGCTCCTTGGCGGCCTCGTTGGCAGCTTCGTTACGCTGCTCGGCAGCCTTGTTGCTCTGCTCGGCGGCTTTGTTCAGGTTTTCCTGAGCTTTCTGTTCGGTCTTGGCAGCATCCTGAGCCTTGTTTTCGGAAGGCTTGTCACAGGCAGCGAGGCCGAAGGCGGCAGTGAAGAGCAGGGCGATGGCGAAGGGCTTTTTCATGTGTTTTCTCCTTATGAACTACACGACAGCCGTTCGAGCGCACCGTTAAAAGTTAAGTTCCGCGTCTAGCTCCAGCATCGCGCAAATTCCTACCTGCATCGCGAACCGAGCGCGCCAAGGTTGAAATGTCTCCGGGCGCCCCCATCTCGGCGACATCGCCAGGCATCTGGTGCGTTCCTATCGATAGCGGAGTTCGTAGCATGAGTGTGGAGACTCAAAAGGAAACCCTAGGCTTCCAGACCGAAGTGAAGCAGCTGCTTCACCTGATGATTCACTCGCTGTATTCCAACAAGGAAATCTTCCTGCGCGAATTGATTTCCAACGCCTCCGACGCGGCCGACAAGCTCAGATTCGAGGCCTTGTCCAAGCCCGAACTGCTCGAAGGCGGGGATACACTGAAGATTCGCCTGAGCTTCGACAAGGAGGCGGGCACGGTCACCCTCGAAGACAACGGTATCGGCATGAGCCGCGAAGAGGTGATCGCCCACCTCGGCACCATCGCCAAGTCCGGCACCGCCGACTTCCTGAAGAACCTCAGCGGTGACCAGAAGAAGGATTCCAACCTCATCGGTCAATTCGGCGTGGGCTTCTATTCGGCCTTCATCGTCGCCGACCAGGTGGATGTCTATACCCGCCGTGCCGGCCAGCCCGCCGCCGAGGGCGTGCACTGGTCGTCCAAGGGGGAAGGGGAGTTCGAGGTCGCGAACATCGACAAGCCCGAGCGCGGTACCCGCATCGTGCTGCACCTCAAGCCCGAGGAAACCGAATTCGCCGATGGCTGGCGCCTGCGCAACGTGGTTAAGAAGTACTCCGATCACATCGGCCTGCCCATCGAGTTGCCCAAGGAGCAGCAGGGTGGCGAGGACGAGCAGCCGGCCGCCGCCGAGTGGGAGACCGTCAACCGTGCCAGCGCGCTCTGGACCCGTCCGCGTACCGAACTCAAGGACGAGGACTACCAGGAGTTCTACAAGCACGTCGGCCATGACTTCGAGAATCCCCTGACCTGGAGCCACAACAAGGTCGAGGGCAAGCTCGAATACACCTCGCTGCTGTACGTGCCGGCCCGTGCGCCCTTCGATCTCTACCAGCGTGAAGCGCCCAAGGGCCTGAAGCTCTATGTGCAGCGCGTCTTCATCATGGACCAGGCCGACCAGTTCCTGCCGCTGTACCTGAGATTCATCAAGGGTGTGGTGGATTCCAACGACCTGTCGCTGAACGTCTCCCGCGAGATCCTGCAGAAGGATCCGGTGATCGACTCCATGAAGTCGGCGCTGACCAAGCGTGTGCTGGACATGCTGGAGAAGCTGGCCAAGAGCGAACCGGAAAAGTACCAGTCGTTCTGGGGCCACTTCGGTCAGGTGCTCAAGGAAGGTCCGGCGGAAGACTTCGCCAACCGCGAGAAGATCGCCGGTCTGCTGCGCTTCGCCTCGACCCACAACGGCGATGACGCTCAGAATGTGTCCCTGGCCGACTACATCGGCCGCATGAAGGAAGGTCAGGACAAGATCTACTACCTGACTGGCGAGAGCCACGCCCAGATCAAGAACAGCCCGCACCTGGAAGTCTTCCGTAAGAAGGGTGTCGAGGTGCTGCTGCTGACCGATCGCATTGACGAGTGGCTGATGAGCTACCTCACCGAATTCGACGGCAAGCACTTCGTCGACGTCGCTCGTGGCGATCTCGACCTCGGCAAGCTGGACAGCGAAGAAGACAAGCAGGCTCAGGAAGAGGTCGCCAAGACCAAGGAAGGCCTGGTCGAGCGCCTCAAGCAGGCCCTGGACGCCCAGGTCAGCGAAGTCCGCGTTTCCCATCGTCTGACCGATTCGCCGGCGATCCTGGCCATCGGTGAGCAGGACCTGGGTCTGCAGATGCGCCGGATCCTGGAAGCCAGCGGCCAGAAGGCGCCGGATTCCAAGCCGATCTTCGAGATCAATCCGCAGCACCCGCTGATCGAGAAACTCGATGGCGAGCCCGATGAGGACCGCTTCGCCGACCTATCGCACATCCTGTTCGATCAGGCTGCACTGGCCGCGGGCGATAGCCTCAAGGATCCCGCCGCCTATGTCCGCCGGTTAAACAAACTGCTGGTGGAATTGTCCGCTTAAAGATAGAGAAGCCCGCCTCGGCGGGCTTCTTTCTATCCACCCTTTGGAGGACCCCATGGTCGATGTCACTGTAAAACCCGTTGCCTACGAAATCGATGGTGAACCGTTCGAGAGCCAGCTGGTGTACGCCACCAGCGGTAATCCGACCCGTCCGGGCGTATTGTTTACACCCAACTGGATGGGGGTGTCCCATGGCGCCGTCGAGCAGGCCAAGGCGCTGGCCGAGGCCGACGGCCTGGCTTACCTGGTAGTGGATTTCTACGGTCGCAATGTGCGTCCGCAGAACGCCGACGAGGCCCTGGCGGCCATGACGCCGATCCGCGGCGATCGCGCCCTGCTGCGCCAGCGCATGCAGGCAGCCTATGCGGCCCTGGTCGCCCAGGCCGAGACGGCGGCGGTGGACGTCCACCAGCTCGCCGCTATCGGCTTCTGTTTTGGCGGCTGCGCGGCTCTGGAACTGGCGCGCGACGGGGCCCCGCTGAGCGCCGTGGTGACCTTCCACGCCAATCTGGATACGCCCAACCCGGCCGATGCGGCGCGTATCACCGGTCCGGTGCTGGTGCTGCACGGTGCCGCCGATCCCATGGTGCCGGACGAGCAGCTCGCTGGCTTCCGCCAAGAAATGGATGCCGCCCAGGTGGATTGGCAGTTGCTGAGCTATGGCGGCGCGGTGCATTCCTTCACCGATCCCGAAGCCAACAATCCGGGCAAGCAGCAGTACCACCCGGTTGTGGCCAAGCGCGCCTTCCTGGCGATGCACAACCTGTTCGACGAAGTCTTTGCCCAGGGCTGAGTGCTTTCCCTGCCTGCCGGTACCCAGAACGGGTCCGGCAGGCTCAGCCGCTGATCACTTCGTCGGTGAAGGCCAGCGGTCCACGGCAGCGCCGGCATAGGTAGCGGCGCCCCTTGCGCACCAGCGCGTGACGCTGGGCGGTGAACTCGAAACGACCATCCGGGCAATTGCAGCGATATAGATAGAGCGTTCGGGCGCGCTGTGGCAGCTCATAGGTATGGCAGCGATCCGGCGGCAAGCCATAGACGCCCCGCATGATCAGCTGCCACTCCTCGCCATGGGGCCTGATACGGCCACCGAACAACTGATGCGCCACCAGATGCGCCACCTCGTGAGCGACGGTCTGTTCGAGAAAGTGGACGGTATTTTCCTGATAGAGCTGCTTGTTGAATCTCAGCCGATTCTCGGTGAGATGGGCAACGCCTGCGCGCTGGCCACGCAAGGCCAGGCTGACGTCGGGACGAGGAAAGCGGCGTTTGAAGAAGGCCTCGGCCTGGCGATAGCAGTCTTCGACCCGGTCTTTGAGTGGTTCAGGCATGGGCAACCTCTGGGGAACCGGGCAATTATGCCGAAGCTCGTGCCTGCGCCCTAGCGTCCGCGGTCGGCTGGTGACCGTAGTGCCGCCGTAGCGTATCCATGGCCGCGTTGATGGCTTGTAGCCGGCCGGTGCTGCCGCCGTGATCGGGATGATGACGGCTGGCGAGCTGGCGATAGCGGCGGCGGATCTGGCCGTAGTCGGCCGAGCGATCCAGGCCTAGCAGGCGCAGGGCTTCCAGCAGTTCCGACTCGCCATTGACCAGCGCCCAGAAGTGATTGAGCAGATCGGCCACGTCTTCCGGGGTGGTGGTTTCGAGCTGGGTGAGATCCAGGTAGTAGGCGCGCAACGGATCGGCCACCACCAGCCCGGCACGGGCGCGCAGGTAGGGCCGCAGTTCGATGCGCAGGGCGCTGATGATGAGTTCGGCGCGCTGTTCGGCGCGCAGTTGGTCACGCAGGCGGTAGAGCGCGTTGAAGACGCGAAAGTGCAGGCGGAAGAGTTCGTAGTTGTCGGTCACGGGGCGCGGGGGCACCAGGGGCGACCCCGCCCGGCGCAAGGCCTGCAGCAACTCGTACTCCGACAGGCCGGACTTGGCCCGGAGCAGTTCCTGATGGAGCGCCGTCATGAGCGCCTGGGTCTCGCTCATGGCTGCCGGTCGCTGCGGACTGACGTTCGGGGTAGGGCGGCGGACGCTTTGCGCGTAAAATGCCGGCCTTTCGTTTTTTCCTTTCGCGGATTCATCCATGGGCACCCTTTCGGTCAACCAGAACAAGCTGCAGAAACGCCTGCGCCGTCTTACCGGCGAAGCCATCGCCGACTACAACATGATCGAGGACGGCGACAAGGTCATGGTCTGCCTGTCCGGTGGCAAGGACAGCTACACCCTGCTCGACATGCTGCTCTATCTGCAGAAGGTCGCGCCGATTCGCTTCGAGATCGTGGCGGTCAACCTCGACCAGAAGCAGCCGGGCTTTCCTGAGCACGTTTTACCTCAGTACCTGAAGGAACTGGGAGTCGAGTACCACATTCTGGAACGTGATACCTATTCCGTGGTGAAGGAAAAGATCCCCGAGGGCAAGACCACCTGTTCGCTGTGCTCGCGCCTGCGGCGGGGCATCCTCTACACCTTCGCCGACGAGATCGGTGCGACCAAGATGGCGCTGGGCCATCATCGCGACGACATGGTAGAAACCTTCTTCCTCAATTTGTTCCATGGCGGCACGCTCAAGGCCATGCCCCCTAAGCTGCGGGCCGATGACGGCCGCAACGTGGTGATCCGCCCGCTGGCCTATTGCAACGAAAAGGACATCGAGGCCTACGCGGTCTTGCGCGAATTCCCCATCATTCCCTGCAACCTCTGCGGCTCCCAGGAAAACCTGCAGCGCAAGGTGGTCAAGGAGATGCTGCTGGAGTGGGAGCGCAAGACGCCGGGGCGTACCGAGATCATGTTCCGCGCCCTGCAGAACGTGGTGCCGTCGCAATTGGCGGATCGCGAGCTGTTCGACTTCGCCAGTCTCAAGATCGATGACAGCGCGACGCCGCGCTTCGTCCAGGTGATGAATCTCTGATGCGGGATTACGCCTGGCTGCTCGAATACGCTCTCAACCGCTGCGGCTCCCGCGCGGCCTTGGAGGCGCGGCTGCCGCAACCGGTGGACGCCGCGACCCTGAGGTCCGTGGGCGATGACCGCTATCTGTCGCTGCTGACTCGCCGCATCTTTCGCGCCGGGCTCAAGCACAGCCTGGTGGATGCCAAGTGGCCGGCCTTCGAGGAGGTCTTCTTCGGCTTCGATCCGGAGAAGGTGGTGCTCATGGGCGGCGAACGCCTGGAGCGGTTGATGCAGGATGCGCGGCTGATCCGCCACCTGGGCAAGCTGCGTAGCGTGCCCATCAACGCCCAGATGGTGCTCGATTTCCAGCGCAGCCACGGCAGCTTCGGCCAGTTGCTGGCCGATTGGCCGGGGCAGGACATCGTCGGTCTGTGGGAGCTGCTGACCAAGCGTGGCAATCAGTTGGGTGGCCTGTCGGCGCAGCGCTTCCTGCGCATGGCCGGCAAGGACACCTTCCTGGCGACCGACGACGTGGTAACGGCCCTCAAGGCGCAGAACATCCTCGACAAGGCGCCCACCGCCAAGCGCGATCGGCAGAAGATGCAGGAGGCCTTCAATCTCTGGCAGGAACAGAGCGGGCGTCCGCTCTGCCAGCTGTCGGTGATGCTGGCTCTGACGGTGAATCATTGACTGACGCCCTGGCACGCGCCCGGGGTCTGCTCGCGCGGGCCGGGCGGGTGCTGTTCATCACCGGGGCAGGGCTGTCCGCCGACTCGGGCTTGCCGACCTATCGTGGCCTGGGTGGGCTGTACAACGGCCTTACCGAAGAGGGCGTTCCCATCGAGGCGGCGCTGTCGGGCAGCATGTTGCGGCAGCGTCCCGACGTCTGCTGGCGCTACCTGGCTCAACTCGGAAAGGCCTGCGCCGCGGCGGTGCCCAATGCGGCGCACCGGGCGATTGCCGCTTTCGGCGTGCGTCACCCTGGCAGCTGGGTGCTGACCCAGAACATCGACGGCTTTCATCGACAGTCGGGATTTCCAGCGGAGCGTTTGATCGAGATCCATGGGCAACTCGAACCGCTGGCCTGCATGAGGTGTGGCCAGGCAGTAGCGGATGCCCAGGCCTGTCTGGCAGGTCCGTTGCCACCGCGCTGTCACTCTTGCGGCGGGATCCTGCGGCCACCCGTGGTCCTGTTCGAGGAAGCCCTGCCGATCACCGAACTGCAGCGTCTGCAGGATGCAGCGGAGGAGGGTTTCGATCTGGTGATCGCCGTCGGCACCACGGCGGCCTTCGGCTATATCCAGGCGCCGATCGGGCAGACCCTGGCGCAGGGTGGTGACCTCATCGAGATCAATCCGGACCGTTCGTCGCTGAGTGGCTTGGCGACCGTTCAACTCAAAAAAAGGGCCGTAGACGTCCTTCCTCGGCTTTTAAGTCACATCGAGGGCTAAAAAAACTTGCCATCTGTGATCCAGGTCGGCAAGGTGTCGAAACTTTGAAAAAACGACACGGTCGTGCCCATGCCAAGGAACCGCCTCGCACCCCTCGTGCCCCTGTCTTTTGTCTGTCTGCTCGCCGCCTGTGCGAGTGCGCCGCAAAGTCCCGACACCACCATTACCCAGGATTCGCCCGCTACCTCCCGGACGTTCCAGACCGCTTCGCTGCATGGCCTGGGTGGCGCTGGCAACGGCTCCGCGCCTGTGGAGGCCGAGGGTGCTCAGCAACGTCCGGTCTTCCCTCATACCCAGTCGCCGCATCAGCTCGACTGGGAGCGCGAGGTCGGCCCGCGCCAGGCGCTGCCGAATCTGGCGGACCAGATCCTCGACCGTGCGACCCAGCTAGTGGGCACGCCTTATCGCCGTGGCGGCAGTAGCCTGGCCGGTTTCGATTGCAGCGGTTTCGTCAATTACGTGTTCCGCGAGCGGGCCGGCATGACCCTGCCGCGCTCCACCCGCGAGATCATCGATCTCGAAGTACCGGTAGTCAGCAAGAACGACCTGGAACCTGGCGACCTGTTGCTGTTCAATAGCAACGGCCGTGGCCGGGTCAGTCACACCGGTATCTACATGGGCGAGGGCAAGTTCATCCATTCCTCCAGTCGCCGGAGCGGCGGGGTGCGGGTGGACAGCCTGAACGACCAGTACTGGAAGGTGAGTTTCCTGGAAGGCAAGCGCGTATTGCGCTGAAGCGTATCGCCGCGATCTTCGCCGGTGCGCTTCGAGGACCCGTCGAGGCTGCGTGGCAGGCCGACGGTGATCGATGGATAACTAAGGATGTCTCCAATGCCGCATGCGGCTCGCCTCGGATTGTATTGCGCCTTTGTACTGCTGGCCGCCTGTGCCGGCAGGCCGCCCCAGGCCCCCGCACCGGTCGCCCCGGTCGTTTCCCGTCCCCTGCTGGAAAGCCAAGCCCAAGCCGCCAATGATGTGCTGTTTCGCGCCATCGGGTTGGTCGGTACCCCCTATCGCTATGGCGGCAACACCCCGGCCGGCGGTTTCGACTGCAGCGGCCTGATCGGCTACGTCTATCGCGATGCGGCTGGGGTGACCCTGCCGCGTTCGACCCGCGAGATGATCACCCTGGGCTCGCCCAATGTGGCGCGCAATGCCCTGCAGCCCGGTGATCTGATCTTCTTCGCCACTGCCGGTGGCCGTCAGGTCAGCCATGCCGGCATCTATGTAGGGGAGGGGCGCTTCGTCCATGCGCCGCGCACCGGTGGCACGGTACGCCTGGACAGCCTGGCCAAGCCCTACTGGCAGAACAGCTACCTGCAGGCCAAGCGGGTGCTGGTCACGCCGAGTCTCGCCGGCGGCTATTGAACCCCGTTCCGCCCGGGCCGCTCGAATGGGCATCCAGCCCGTGCGGAGCCCATCATGCCTCAGGCGATACGTCTGCCGCCCCAGCCGGCTCGTTGCGAGCTGTGCGGTCGGGCGGCGCCGCTCACCCGCCATCACTTGATCCCTCGCTCGCTGCACGACAAGGCCTACGTGCGCAAGAGATTCGACCGCGTCAGCCGGATCACCGCCACCCTCTGGGTCTGCCGCCCCTGCCACAACCATATCCACCAGACCTTCGACGAAAAGACCCTGGCGCTGGAATACAACAGCCGCGAATTGCTGCTCAGCGACGCGCGCATCCGACAGTTCGTCGACTGGCTGGCGGCCAAGCCCGATGGCTTCGTGCCCAAGCGATAAGTAATACCACCCCTGTATGTGCTCAAATAGGTGCGTCTATCCTTTCTGTCCTGAGTACAGGTAATCAGGACTGGGCAGCGTCAATCTTCCGATAGCGCCGTATAAGAACGCAGCCGGACCGGCACGGTAATGTAAAGGCCGCCGCTGACGCGCTGGCCGAAACTGTCGTCTGCATCTCACCTCCAGGGGTGAACGCCACCGCGGCTGGCCGCTGCGATTAGGATGACGGCGAAGCCGCGGCGACATCCGCCAGTCCGGTTCGATCTCACGAGGAGGGCCGATGAGATCCTTTGCCCTGCCCCTGCTGGCGGGGATGCTGCTCCTGTCTAGCGTCGCATCGGCCGGCGCCGATGAGGCGACCCTGGCGCGGGGCGAGTATCTGACGCGCCTGGGCAACTGCCAGGGTTGCCATACCCGCCCGGATGGCGCGCCCTTCGCTGGCGGGGTCGCCTTCGACACGCCTTTCGGTCGTCTCTATTCGAGCAACATCACCCCGGATCGCCAGCACGGGCTGGGTGACTGGACGGTGGATGAGTTTCGCCGCGCCTTGCATGACGGGCTGGGGCGTGAGGGCGAGCAGCTCTATCCCGCCTTTCCCTATACCGCCTTTACCCGGTTGAGCGACGAGGACGTCGCCGCCATCTTCGCCTTCCTGCAGATCCAGCGACCGCTGCCCTATGCGCCGCCGGCCAATGCGCTGCGCTTTCCCTTCGACCAGCGCGCGCTGATCCGTGGCTGGAAGTGGCTCAACTTCACGCCAGGTCCGTTACCGGCGACGGCCGATGCGCAGGTGGCGCGAGGCGCCTACCTGGCGGAGGCGCTGGGACACTGCCAGGAATGCCATACCCCGCGGACCTGGAGTCAGGGGCTCGACAGCGGCCGGGCCTATGCCGGCGCGACCCAGCAGGGCTGGCCCGCCTGGAATCTCACCGCGGATCCGCGTGGCCTCGGCGGCTGGAGCGATGCCAAGCTGGCCAGCTATCTGCGCGAAGGCCATCAACGCGGCGAAGCCGTGGCGGCCGGGCCCATGGCGGAGGTGGTAAGTGGTGGCACCCGCCATCTGGACGACGCCGATCTCGGTGCCCTGATCGCCTATCTGCGAACCCTGCCGGCGCAGCCCGGAGCGGTCCCGGCGCGCGCCGAGGTGCAGCCGCCCGGAGAGGCCGGACCTCTCACGGCCGCGGAGGCGGAAAGCGCGGCTTTGCTGCAATCCGCTTGCGCCAGCTGTCACGCACCGGATGACCAGGGGCCGGCGGGTCCCTATGCGCGGTCCTTCAGCAACTACTCGGCGGTGCGCGATCCCACAGGGACCAACCTGGTGCGCGTCCTGCTCGACGGTCTCGACCGTCAGGGGCGTAGCGAGCACGCCTTCATGCCAGCCTATCGGGAATTGCTCAGCGATCAGCAGCTCGCCGATCTGGCCACCTACATCGGCCGCCGCTTTGGCGGTCATGCCGCCGACATCCGCCCCGAGGATGTGGCAGCGGCACGTAACGCGGAGAAATAGCGGTGGCGGTCATTGAATTGAAGGTCAACGGCGAGCCGCGACAGCTCGACGTCGACCCGCGCATGCCCCTGCTGGAGGCCTTGCGCGATGAACTGGGCCTCAAGGGACCGAAATTCGGTTGCGGCCTAGGTGAGTGCGGCGCCTGCACGGTGCTGGCGGATGGTAAGCCGGTGCGCGCCTGCCTGTTGCCGGCAGCCTCCTTCGTCGGTCGCGAGGTGCTGACCCTGGAAGGTCTGGGCACGCCCGAGGCCCCTCATGCACTGCAGCAGGCCTTTATCGATGAACAGGCGGCGCAATGCGGCTATTGCATCCCTGGCATGGTGATGACCGCCCAGGCCCTGCTCGCACGGGTGGCGGATCCCAGCGATGCGCAGATCCGTCAGGCATTGGCCGCCAACTTCTGCGGCTGTGGTACCCACTATCGGATCCTGCGCGCGATCAAGCGCGCGGCGGTGCTGCTGCGCGACGGGAAGGCCCCGGCATGACGCTGTCACGCCGCACCTTTCTTGGCGGCGGTGCAGTCCTGCTGCTGGGTTTCAGCCTGCAGCGGCCGATCGCCGCCCAGGTGCTAGCAGCCCCGACTGACCATGCGAGCTTGGCCAAGACCCTCGATCAGCGCCAACTGGACGCCTGGCTGGCAGTGGATGCCCAGGGCCAGGTCACCGTCTACAGCGGCAAGGTGGAGCTGGGCACCGGCGTCAGCACGGCGCTGCGGCAGATCGTGGCCGAGGAGCTATGCGTGTCTTTCGCCGCCACCCGGTTGATCCAGGGCGATACCCGGCTGACGCCGGACCAGGGCATCACCGCTGGCAGCAAGAGCTTGCAGGTGGGCGGTGCCCAATTGCGCAAGGCCGCCGCCAGCGCGCGGCAATTCCTGTTTTTGGAGGGATCGCGGCGCCTGGGGCTGGATCTGGCCGTGGTGGACACAGTGGACGGCCGCGTGGTCTATCGTGGCAATCCCACCGGACGCTATGTCAGCTACGGCGAATTGGTGGGCGGGCGGCCCCTGGGGCGGCTGGTCAATCAGGCCGTGCGCACCCGGGCCGTCAAGGATTACCGTCTGGTCGGCACCTCGGTGCCACGGGAGGATATCCCCGCCAAGCTGTTCGGCCATTTCGACTATGTCCATGACCTGCGCCTGCCCGGCATGCTGCACGGTTGCGTGGTGCGACCGCCCTGCACCGGCTCGGCGCGACTGGCGGGGGTGAGCATCCGCGGTATCGATGCCAGTGCGCTGCCGTCCGGCGCACGACTGGTCTACGAGGGCGCCTTCGTCGCGGTGGTGGCCGAGCAGGCGTGGCTGGCGCGGCAGGGCGCGGCGGCGCTACGGGTGGACTGGAGCCTGGTACCGGACCTGCCGCTGCCGGGCGAGCTCTATGCCCGACTGGAAGCCAAGGCCGGACCGGCCGACATCCAGCAGGAGACCGGCGATGTCGCGGGCGAACTGGCGAGCGCTGCGCAGCGCCTGGAGGCCGAGTATCGCTGGCCCTATCAGAATCATGATTCCATCGGTCCCTCCTGCGCAGTCGCGGACGTGGGGGCCGAAGGCGCTACCGTCTGGAGCGGTACCCAGGGCGTCTATCAGCTCAGGGCGGCACTGGCGGACCTGCTGGGGCTGCCGGAAGACGGTATCCATGTCATCTATCAGCAGGCGTCCGGTTGCTATGGCCACAACGGCGCCGATGATGCGGCGGCCGATGCGGCACTGCTCTCCAAGTTGTGCGGCCGTCCGGTGCGGGTGCAATGGAGTCGGGCCGACGAGCACGGCTGGAATCCCAAGGGGCCGGCGATGCTGATGCGTCTGGCCGGCGGCCTGAGTATGACTGGCGATCTGCTGGCCTGGCGCTTCGCCAACTGGACGCCCACCCATCTGACCCGACCCAATGGCCAGACCGGCAAGGCGGCGCTGCTCGCCGGGCAGCTGGCCTACAACCTGCCGCTCAAGGGCGGTAGGGGCGGCGGCAATCGCAATGCGCCGCTGGACTACGATCTGCTCAATGTCCAGGTGGCCACTCATTGGCTGGAAGCCGGGGATTCACCGTTGCGGCCGTCGGCCTTGCGTGCCCTGGGGGCAGTCGGCAACACCTTCGCCAATGAATCCTTCATGGACGAGCTGGCCCTAGCGGCAGGTGTCGATCCACTGGAATTCCGCCTGCGCTATCTGCAGGACCCACGCGCGCGGGCGGTGCTACAGGCCGCCACTGCCAAGGCCGGGTGGCAACCGCCCGCCGCGCACGAAAAGGCCTGGGACGGCGCGTTGGTGAAGGGGCAGGGTTTGGCCTTCCTGCGCTACGAAAACGAGAACGCCTATGTGGCTGCGGTGGTGGAGGTGGCGGTGAGCGAGGCCACGGGTATCCGGGTCACGCGGGTGGTGGTGGCCCACGACTGCGGTCTGATCGTCAATCCGGACGGCTTGCGCAATCAGCTGGAGGGCTGCGTGGTGCAGGGCATCGCCCGGACCCTCAAGCAGGCGGTGCGCTTCGATCACCAGGGGGTGACGAGTCTGGAGTGGGGCGCCTATCCGCCGCTGACCTTCAATGAATTGCCCGAGCTGGAACTGGAGCTGATCGATCGGCCCGAGGAGCCGGCGGTGGGTGCCGGGGAGGCCTCCACTGCCGCCATCCCCGCGGCCATCGCCAACGCCGTGGCGGCGGCGACCGGTCTGCGGCTGCGCGAGGTGCCGCTGAATCGTGAGCGCCTGCGCGAGGCGCTGGCCGCCCGGCGTTAGGCGCGTTTCAGCCGCTGCTTGAAGAACAGCACGGCGCCGGCGCCCAGCAAGGCGACGACCCCCGCACCGATCCAGAGGGGTTCGTTGCCGGCAAAACTGAAATGGTTGGCGCCCTTGGCCGCGAGGTAGCCCGGGCCCATCATCAGCGGCGCCCAGACGATGGCCGACAACACGTTGGCCGACTGGAAGCGCAGTTGGTTCATCGCCATCATCCCGGCCACCAGGGGGACGGTGTTGCGGATCATGGTCAGGAAACGCCCGCCGAACACGGCGAAGAAGCCATAGCGGCGGAAGAACAGCCGGGTCTTGGCCACCTGCTTGCGATAGCGGCGAAAGGGCGGGCGGTGAACGATGCTGGGGCCGAGCCAGCGGCCGATGATGTAGGAGCAGATGTCGCCGAGGATGGCGCCAACGATGGCAGCCAGCACCAGCGGCACGGGCGCGAGGACTCCGGAGCCGGCAAGGCCACCGACTACCAGCATCAGCGCCGTGGCCGGAATGAAGACGCCCAGCAGCACCAGGGATTCGCCGAAGGCGAGCAGGCCGACGATCAGCGGCGCCCAGGCCTGGTGGGTTTCGATAAAGCCAAGCAGCGATTGCGTCAGGGATTCCATGGGAGGCTACTCTTGCCGAAAAGTCCTAAGACTACGCGGCACCCGCAGTCTGTCCGCCGTTTCAACAGCTTGAATCAATTTCCTTGGCTGGAAGTGCGCAGGAGCGCGCATCGGCGCTCCGCGTGGACGCCTCAGGTCTCCGCCAGGGCATCCTGGGCGGCATGCCAGCGCAGTTCGTGACGCTCGCCGACCACGAAACGATCGCCCTGGAAATCCCAGCGCTCCACGTCCACGGTCTTTTCCGCGCCTTCACCGATCAACAGGCGGTTGAAGGAGTTGGGCGAGGTGCCCCGCACGCGCGAAGAAAGCGCGGTGCCGGCCTGAACGATCCAGACCTCGCGGGGTAGGGTGGGGTACTGGCGACTCAAGGGCAGCACATAGGGCAGGTGGATATGCCCCCCCATCACCAGATCCAGGCCGGCATCGGCCCAGGTGGCCAGGGCGTGATCGGCGTTGTGCTGCAGATTGCTCAGGTCACTGAGTTCGAGGGCACCGAAGGGCTGGTGGGCGATGACGATGCGCAGCTTGCCGGGACCGGCGCGGCGCAGGCGTTCGGCCACCCGCTCGATCTGCTCGGCACTCACCGCGCCATCCTTGTGGCGTTGCGGGGCCGTGGTGTTGAGCCCGACCAGCAGCAGCTCGTCGTTCTCGAAACTGGGTTCCAACTCCTGACCGAAATGGCGGCGGTAGTTGCCATAGGGCATCAGGAAACGGGTGAAGAGGTTGTACAGCGGCAGGTCGTGATTGCCCGGGATCACCAGGGTACGCGGGATACCGTAGCTTTCCAGGCGTTTGACGAAGGTCTTGGCGGCAGCGAATTGCTCGCGCCGGGCGCGCTGGGTGATGTCCCCGGAAAGGATGAGGACATCGGCGCCGTGTTCGCGGACATGGGCTTCCAGGGCCGCGACCACAGCAGGTTGCTCGGTGCCGAAGTGGGTATCGGAGATTTGCAGAAGGGTCGTCATGAGGACCTGGTTTCCAACGGATTCCCCTTTACGACCGCAACGGGCGCCAAGCTATCCGACGAGGGTTGCCCAGAGGCTGTTCCAAGGCTCGCGAGCTAGAGCCAAACAAAGCAAAAATGGCTGAGGAAGCAGCGTTTACGAGTGGTAAACGAGCATTCCGAAGCCATTTTCAACGCCGTTTGGCCGACACGCAGCCGCCTTCGAACAGTCTCTTAGACTTCGCCGTCGTGGTGCCAGGCGTCATGCAGCTCGGAGGCATTGGCTTCGCCAACTTCGGCGCGGGCCTTGAGCCAGTCCAGCAGGGCGGTACGGTCTTCCGCGGTGGGCGAGGTGTAGCGCTTGTTGGCCATGATGGTGCCTTCGACCCAGGCGTTGTCGAAGCCACCGATGTAGTCCAGCTTGCGCTCTTCGACGTAGTCGATGAAGTCGCCGAGGAAGGTGTCCAGGTCGTCTTCGCTGAGTTCGTTCTTGAAGCTCACCTTGATTTCGAAGGCCAGTTCCTGGAATTCACCCAGGTACTGCTTCTTGCGCAGGCGACGCTTCATGCGGCTCAAACGGGGATCTTGGTTGGTATCGGTCATGGCGAAGGCCTGGATATCGATGAAAGGGTGGGCATTATCCCTGGCGTCGACGGGTAATGCCAATGGTGGCCGCCAAGAGGGCCGGTTAGCATGGTGGTTTTGGCTGCGACCAGAGCGCGCAGGGGTGGAAGGATGACGGGCAAGACGAGGAGCCGCTCCGGTAGCGTGACCATCCGCGACGTGGCCAGCCTGGCCGGCGTCGCGCCGATCACGGTCTCGCGGGTAGTGAACGCGCCCGCAAGCGTCAAGGCGGCCACCCGTGAGCGGGTACTGACCGCCATAGCAGCAAGCGGCTACATGCCCAACCTGGTGGCTGGGGCCTTGGCCTCCAATCGCAGTCGGCTGGTGGCGGTGCTGGTGCCCATGCTGACCAATCCGCTGTTCGCCGACAGCTACCAGGCGGTGGCCGAGCGACTGGCCCAGGCCGGGTATCAGGTGTTGCTGGGCGTCACTGGCCACGATCCCAGGCATGAAGAGGCGCTGCTGGCGACCATTCTCAGTCGGCGGCCGGATGGCCTGATCCTGACCGGCGTTGATCACACGCCGGCCAGCCGTGCCCGGCTCCAGGCGGCGGGCGTGCCGGTGGTGGAAACCTGGGATCTCAGCGCTGAGCCCATCGATCAGGCGGTAGGGTTTCACCATGAGGCAGTGGGTGCCCTGCTGGCCAAGCGGGCGAACGCTGGCGGTTATGCCCAGGTCGCCCAGGTGGCGGTGGACGATCCCCGCGGTACCCGGCGACGTCTGTCATTGAGTCAGGCCCTGGCCACCTTCGGCATCGCCGAGACGGCGCCGGCGCTATTCACCGGACTGCCCAGCCTGGAGCAGGGGCGCCAGGCCCTGTGCCAGCTGCTCGCCCAAACCAAGGTGCGGCCGCTGCTGGTGGTCTGCACCTCCGACACCCTGGCCCATGGCGTGCTGACCGAGGCCCTGGCGCAGGGGCTGGCGGTGCCCGGCGACGTGGCGGTGATCGGTTTCGGCGATATGGCTTTCGCGGCCCATACCCTGCCTGCCTTGACCACGATACGGGTAGATGCCACGGCCTTGGGAAATACGGCGGCGGAACTGTTACTGGCCCGTCTGGCGGGTAGTGATGGAGAGCCGCAGCAGCGCGACCTGGGTGTCGAGTGGGTCGAGCGCGCTAGCGTCTAAGGACAGGCGGCGGTTGTCAGACGACTTCCTGGGCGCTAGGGTAACAAAAATGGTAGCGGTACCATTTTCGCTCAGCAGGGGAGGAGCCGGATGAAGATCGTGATGATTGGTGAAGCCGCCACGCACCAGGAGACGCTCGCCAGGGACCTGACCGGCCCGGCCACCTTTATTACCTTGCCTCGGGGAGCCCACGCATCAGTCGCCTGGGACGAGCGAATCGAGGGCGCCGATGTCCTGGTCGCCATGCGTCTGCAGCGTTCAACGCAGGCACCCAGGGTACGGCTGCTGCAGGTACCTGGCGCTGGTCTCGATGGCATCGATTTCAGGGTGCTGGCAGCGGACTGCCGCGTCTGCAACGTCTTCGAGCACGAGATTCCCATGGCCGAATACGCCCTGGCCTGCCTGCTCGATCACGAGGTGCGCCTGGGTGAGGCCCAGGCGGACTTCGCCAGCGAGCGCTGGACCAATGCCTATCTGGGGCGCCAGCCGCGCGGTGAGTTGCAGGGCAGGACCCTGGCGATCCTGGGCTTTGGCAGGATCGGCCAGGCAGTGGCGCAGCGGGCGCGGGCCTTCGGCATGCGCATCCTGGCCATCACCCGTAGTGCCCGCGACGGCCAGGTGCCTTCTGGGGCCGATGCCGCCTTTGCGCCCGAGGCGCTGAACGAGGCCCTGGGCCTGGCCGATTACGTGGTGCTGGCCTGTCCGCTGGACGAGACCACCCGGGGCTGCTTCGGCGCTGCCCAATTCGCCGCCATGCGGCCGGAGGCCGTGCTGCTGAACCTGGCACGAGCGGCGGTGGTGGAAGAAGACGCCCTCTATCAGGCGCTCGCCGACCGGCGCATCGCCAAGGCGTACCTGGACGTCTGGTACCGCTACCCCATTGGCGAAGGCGATCTCGTGGCACCCGCACGGCATCGCTTCGAAGAACTGCCCAATGCCGTCTGCACGCCGCATGTCTCGGGTTGGACCCATGGGCTGTTCGCGCGCCGCTATGCCTTCATCGCCGCCAACATCGAACGCCTGCGGCGGGGCGAAACGCTGCTCAATCAGGTCCACGGACCGCGCTAGAGGAGGCGCCATGCGCATCACTCGTATCGAAACCACCAGGCTCACGCAATTGCCCAATCTGCTCTGGGTGGAGATCCATACCGACAGCGGTCTGGTTGGTCTGGGTGAGACCTTTCGCGGCGCCGAAGCGGTGGAGGCGCAGATCCACTCGCTTTGCGCGCCGCTGCTGCTGGGTCGCGATCCCCTACAGATTGAAGCCCACAGCCGGGCGCTGCTGCGTGGCTATCTGGGCTTCAACGGCAGCGGCGTGGAAACCCGAGCGGCTTCGGCGCTGGACATCGCCCTCTGGGACCTGTTCGGCCAGGCTATGGGCGTGCCCATCCATCAGCTGCTGGGTGGCCAGGTCCACGAGCGGATGCGCGCCTACAACACCTGCGCCAGTCCCAACTTCAATACCGGTGGTGAGCAGCGCCGGTTGATCGCCAAGGGCGAGGCCCGCGTGGCCGGGCGCTACGACGATCAGGTGGCGGCGGTGGAAAACCCGGGCGAACTGGCCCAGAGCCTGATGGACGAAGGGTTTGCCGCCATGAAGATCTGGCCCTTCGATGCCTTCGCCCTGGCCAGTGGCGGCCAGTATCTATCCAGCACCGACTTGCGCCAGGGTCTGGAGCCCTTTGCGCGCATCAGGGAGGCGGTCGGCGATGGCATCGAGGTGATGTGCGAATTCCATTCCTTGTGGAATCCGACCTGCGCCCTGCAGATCGCCCGAGCACTCAAGGACTACAACATCTTCTGGGCGGAAGATCCGATCAAGATGGATCACGTTCAGGGGTTGGCGGATTTCCGGCGGCTGGCGGGCATTCCGGTCTGCGGCAGCGAGACCCTGGCGATGCGCGGTGCCTTCCGCGATCTGCTGGCGGCCGATGCGCTGGACTATGTGATGGTGGACCTGTCCTGGTGCGGTGGGTTGAGCGAGGCACGCAAGATCGCCACCTTGGCCGAGGCCTATCAGAAGCCCATCGCCCCGCACGATTGCACCGGACCGGTGGTGCTGATGGCCTCGCTGCATCTGGGGTTGGCCTCAGCCAATGCCATCTTTCAGGAAGTGGTGCGAGCCTATCTGGCGGGCTTCTATCGTGAGCTGGTCACCGAGCTGCCGGTACTGGAGCAGGGCTGGCTGCTACCGCCAACCGCACCGGGCCTGGGCACCGCCCTGCATCCGGCGCTGCGTCAGCGGCCGGACCGGATCGGGCGGGTATCAGCGCGGTAAGGGGTTCAGGCGGCCATGGCCGCGCAGGCATCGGCGCAGGCTTCACAGGCCCGAGCGCAGGCCTGGCAGTGATCGGCCTTGTGCTTGCCACATTCGGCGGCGCAGGCACGGCAGGTGGCCAGGCACAGGACGCAGGCTTCGGCGACGCGATCGCTATCCCGCTGCATGAAGGTGGCGGCCAGGCGACAGGCGTCGGCGCAATCGCGATCCAGGCGGACGCAGTCGCGCATCATGTCCAGATTGGCTTCGCCCAGGCAGGCGCTGGCGCAGGTTTCGCAGGCGGCGGCGCAGTCGAGGCAGGCCTTGATGCAGGCGGCGAGGGTGGCATCGTTCATCCAGTAGCTCCTGGCGGTGGGTGCTTAGGGTGGACCCGTCCGCTCGCCGCCGAGTTCGGCGGGTGCGATCGATTGACGCTCTCCCGGCTAGTCCGTACCCTGCGCCCTTGCACGTGGTGCCCCGCCTAGAGCGGGGTGAAACAGGGAAGCCGGTCGAGCCGGCGCTGCCCCCGCAACGGTAGTTGAGCAGTAGCTGCGCGATGCCCACTGGCCCTGGCCGGGAAGGGGCGCGGCGGATGCCGCCAGGCATCGGCTCACCAGCCCGGAGACCGGCCACGCTTGCGCTCATCTCGGCGATGCGGAGGGCTTCGCGCGGCGTCGCCATCTGCCTTGCGCGGGTGGCGTCTCTGCCCGTTTCTCCGCCGCGCCCGCACCTGGAGAACCGCCCCATGACCGACACCCCCGATTCGACCAGTCCCGAGCGCGACGAACGCCACCGCGCGCGCATGGTGCGCAAGAAGGTGGTGATCGACGCCCGGATCGCCGACGCCCAGGACGAGCGTGGCCTGCTGCTGGTGCATACCGGCATCGGCAAGGGCAAGAGCAGCTCCGCCTTCGGCATGGCGGCGCGCGCCCTCGGCCATGGCATGCAGGTGGGCGTGGTGCAGTTCATCAAGGGCCGTCGCGACACCGGCGAGCAACTCTTCTTCAAGCGCTTCCCCGACGAGGTGCGTTACCACGTCATGGGCGAGGGCTTCACCTGGGACACCCAGGACCGCGCCCGCGACCTGCAGTCGGCCGCTGCCGCCTGGACAGTGGCGGTGGAGCTCCTGCGCGATCCAGCCATCGGCCTGGTACTGCTGGATGAACTCAACATCGCCTTCAAGCACGGCTATCTGGACGTCGATCAGGTGCTGGCCGATCTGGCCGGGCGTCCAGCTCATCAGCACGTGGTGGTGACCGGCCGTGGCGCCCCGCCGGCGCTGATCGAGGCCGCCGACACCGTGACCGACATGAGTCTGGTCAAGCATGCCTTCCAGGCCGGCGTACGCGCCCAGCAGGGCATCGAATGGTAGGGGATACGCGACACTGCCCGGCGCTGCTGATCGCCGCCCCTGCCTCCGGTCAGGGCAAGACCAGCGTCACCGCCGCCCTGGCCCGGCTGCATGCCCGCCAGGGGCGGCGGGTGCGGGTGTTCAAGTGCGGCCCGGACTTTCTCGATCCGATGATCCTGGCCCGCGCCAGCGGCGCACCGGTCTACCAGCTCGATCTGTGGATGATCGGCGAGGCCGAGAGCCGGCGCCTGCTGTGGGAAGCGGCGGCGGAGGCGGACCTCATCCTCATCGAAGGCGTCATGGGGCTGTTCGACGGGCAGCCGTCGGCGGCGGACCTGGCCGAGCGCTTCGGCGTACCGGTGCTGGGAGTGATCGACGCCGCGGGCCTGGCGCAGACCTTTGGTGCCCTGGCCTATGGCCTGGCCCACTATCGGCCGAGCCTGCCCTTCGCCGGGGTGCTGGCCAATCGCAGTGGCAGTCCGCGGCAGACCCAGTTGATCCGCGGCAGCCTGCCGGCGGGCATGACCTTCTTCGGTAGCCTGCCGCGCGATGCCGGCATCGAGTTGCCCAGTCGTCACCTGGGGCTGATCCAGGCTGACGAGGTTACCGACCTGGATCGCCGCCTAGACATGGCGGCCGACGCCCTGGGTGCCAGTTCCGACATCGAATTGCCGCCGCCGGTGGCCTTCGCCGCGCCGGAACCGGCCGTGGTCGAGCCGCTGCTGGCGGGGGTGCGCATCGGCGTGGCCCGCGATGCGGCCCTGGCCTTCATCTACCAGGCCAATCTGGATCTGCTGCGCAGCCTCGGTGCCGAACTCCAGTTCTTCTCCGTGCTCGCCGACCCGGCGCTGCCGGAGGTGGACAGCCTCTATCTGCCCGGCGGCTATCCCGAGCTGCACCTGCAGACGTTGTCCAACAATCTGGGCATGCGCGCGGCTATCCGCGCCCATCACGCCGCCAGCAAGCCGATCCTCGCCGAGTGCGGCGGCATGCTCTATCTGCTCGACGAACTCACTGACAAGGCCGGCGAATCCGCCAGCCTGCTCGGGCTGCTGCCCGGCAGCGCGCGGATGCAGGCGCGCCTGACGGCGCTGGCGCTGCAATCGGTGGAATTCGAGCAGGGCACCTTGCGCGGTCACACCTATCACCACTCCGCCCTGGAATCGCCCGAGGCGCCCTGGGCGCGCGGGCTGTGCCCCAATGGCAAGGCGGTCGCCGAGGCGGTCTACCGCGACGGTCGCCTCACCGCCAGCTATATTCACTTCTACATGCCGTCGGCACCCGCCGCGGCCGCCGCGATGCTCAAGCCGTGACCACGACCCCCTATACTCCCGCCGAACAAGCCGCCGTCTACCGAGCCATCGCCGAGCGCCGCGACATGCGCCATTTCTGCGGTGGCGAGGTACCTCCCGAACAACTGGCCCGGCTGCTGGGTGCTGCGCACCAGGCCCCCAGTGTCGGGTTGATGCAACCCTGGCGCTTCCTGCGCATCAGCGATCCAGCCCTGCGCCAGCGCCTGCACGAGCTGGTGGAGGAAGAACGTTGCGCCACCGCCGAAGCGCTCGGCGAGCGCAGCGACGACTTCATGAAGCTCAAGGTGCAGGGCATCCTCGATTGCGCCGAGGTGCTGGTGGCGGCCCTCATGGACGGCCGCGAAGCCCATGTCTTCGGTCGCCGCACCCTCCCGGAAATGGACCTCGCCTCGCTGTCCTGCGCCATCCAGAATCTCTGGCTGGCGGCGCGCTGCGAAGGCCTCGGTATGGGCTGGGTGTCGCTATTCGAACCGGAAGCCGTGCGCAACCTGCTGGAGATGCCCGAAGGCTCCCAGCCGGCGGCCATCCTCTGCCTGGGGCCGGTGGAGGCTTTCTATCCGCGACCCATGCTGGAAGAGGAGGGCTGGCGTCAGGGGCGGCCGCTGGAGGAACTGGTCTTCGAGAATCGCTGGGGCCAGAAGCCATGATGCTGGCCTTCGCGGTCGTCGTCGGCATGCTGCTCGACCTGCTGTTCGGCGAACCCCGCCGTGCCCATCCTCTGGTGCTGTTCGGGCGCCTGGCCGACAGCCTGGAAGCCCGTTTCAATCCCGGTGGCCGCGGTTGGCGCAGTCATGGGGTGATGGCCTGGAGCCTGGCGGTGCTGCCCTGGGTGCTGCTCACCGCCTTGCTCTGCCAGATCGGCTGGCTGGCCTGGATCATCCAGCCCCTGGCGCTGTACCTGGCGGTGGGACTGCGCAGTCTGGGCGAGCATGCCGAACCGGTAGCGCGTGCCCTGCAACGCAACAATCTGCCCGAGGCGCGTCGTCGCGTCGGTTACCTGGTCAGTCGCGAAACGGGCGAGCTGGACGAGACCGCCGTGGCCCGCGCCGCCACCGAATCGGTGCTGGAGAATGGCAGTGACGCCGTTTTCGCCGCCTTGTTCTGGTTCGCCCTGCTGGGGGCGCCAGGCGTGGTGCTCTATCGCCTGGCCAATACCCTGGACGCCATGTGGGGCTATCGCACGCCGCGCCTGGAGCGTTTCGGCTGGGCCGCGGCGCGGCTGGACGATGTTCTCAACTATATCCCCGCGCGCCTGGTGGCCCTGACCTATGCCGGCCTCGGTCGCTTCTGGAGCGCCATCGAAAGCTGGCGGACCCAGGCACCGCTGTGGGACAGCCCCAACGCCGGCCCGGTGATGGCGGCCGGTGCCGGCGCCCTGGGCGTGAGCCTCGGCGGCGCGGCCCGCTACCATGGCGAATGGCACGAGCGCCCGGTGCTGGGTCGCGGTCCGGCGCCGACCTTCCTGGCCATCACCCGCGCCCTCAAGCTGGTGCGGCGCGGTGCCTGGCTGTGGACCCTGCTGATCGCCCTGGGAGGGCTGCTGCTTGCTTGAGCACGGCGGTCGCCTGAGGCGCGCGGCGCGCACCTACGACATTCCCCTGACCGACTGGCTGGATCTGTCCACCGGTCTGGCCCCCTGGGCCTGGCCGCTGCCGGAAATTCCCGCCAGCGCCTGGGCCCGGCTGCCGGAGCCCGACGATGGCCTGGTGGAAGCTGCCTGTGCCTGTTACCGGGCCGCCGCGCTGTTGCCAGTGGCCGGCTCCCAGGCGGCCATCCAGGCGCTGCCGACCCTGCGCCCGCCCGCGCGGGTCGCGGTGCTGGCACCCTGCTATGCCGAGCACGCCCTGGCCTGGCAACGCGCCGGGCACGAGGTGCTGGAGTGGGGCGAAGATCAGATCGCGACCCACCTCGACCAGCTGGATGTTGTGGTAGTGGTCAATCCCAACAATCCCACCGGGCAGCGCCTGTCGCCAGCCCGCCTGCTGGACTGGCACGCCCGGCTCGAACGCCGCGGCGCCTGGCTAGTGGTGGACGAGGCCTTCATGGATCCCACTCCGGCGGCGAGTCTGGCGCCTTTCAGCGATCTGCCCGGGCTGATCGTCCTGCGCTCCTTTGGCAAGTTCTTTGGGCTGGCCGGGATGCGCCTGGGCTTCGTGCTGGCGGCACCAGCACTCTTGGCGCGCCTCGACGAGCACCTCGGGCCCTGGACGGTGAACGGCCCCAGCCGCTATCTGGCCCGGCAACTGCTGGCCGATCAGCAGGGCCAGCAGCGTCAGCGCGAGGCGCTGCTGCAAGCGGGCGAGCGCCTGGCCGCGTTGCTCGTCCGACACGCCCTGGCACCCAGCGGCGGCTGTGCCCTGTTTCAATTGCTGCGGCGTCCCGATGCCGCAGCCCTGCATGAACACCTGGCCCGCCAGGCCATCCTGACCCGCCTGTTCCCCGCGCTTGGCGCCCTGAGAGTCGGCCTGCCCGGCGACGAGTCGGGTTGGCAGCGGCTGGACGCCGGTCTGGCCGGTTACCGGAGCCCCCTATGAGTACGCTGATGGTGCAGGGCACCACCTCCGACGCCGGCAAGAGCACCCTGGTGGCCGCCCTGTGCCGCTGGCTCTATCGCCAGGGCGTGGCCGTGGTGCCCTTCAAGCCGCAGAACATGGCGCTCAACAGCGCCGTGACTGCCGATGGCGGCGAGATCGGCCGCGCCCAGGCGGTCCAGGCCCAAGCCTGTGGCCTGGTGCCCCATACCGACATGAATCCGGTGCTGCTCAAGCCCAATACCGATGTCGGTGCCCAGGTGATCATCCATGGCCGTGCCGTCACCAGCATGGACGCCAAGGCCTATCACGCCTACAAGCCGATAGCCCGGGAGGCGGTGCTGGCCTCCCATGCCCGACTGGCCGAGGGCTATCAGGTAATACTGGTGGAGGGCGCCGGTTCGCCGGCCGAGATCAACCTGCGCCAGGGCGACATCGCCAACATGGGCTTCGCCGAGGCGGTGGACTGCCCGGTGCTGCTGGTGGCCGACATCGACCGTGGCGGCGTCTTCGCCCATCTGGTCGGCACCCTGGACCTGCTCGAGCCCAGCGAGCAGGCGCGCGTCGCCGGCTTCATCATCAATCGCTTTCGCGGCGACCTGGCCCTGCTGCAGCCGGGCTTGGACTGGCTCGAAGCCCGCACCGGCAAGCCGGTAATGGGCGTGTTGCCCTATCTGCACGACCTGCACCTGGAAGCCGAGGATCGCCTGGCCACCGGCCAGGTCGCCAAGCAAGGTCCGCGGCTGCGGGTGGCGGTACCGGTGATGCCGCGGCTGAGTAATCACACCGACTTCGATCCCTTGCGCCTGCATCCCCAGGTGGAGCTGCTCTTCGTCCGCCAGGGCGAGGAACTGCCCGCAGCGGATCTGATCATCCTGGGCGGCTCCAAGAGCGTGCGTAGCGATCTCGCCTTCCTCCGCGCCCAGGGCTGGGACAAGGCCATCGCCCGTCACCTGAGATACGGCGGGCGGGTGCTGGGCATCTGCGGCGGCTTCCAGATGCTCGGCGAGCGGATCGCCGATCCCCTCGGCCTGGAGGGCACGCCCGGCGACAGCGCCGGTCTGGGCCTCTTGGCCATGACCACCGAACTGGCGGCGGAAAAGCAGCTGCGCAACGTGCACGGCTGGCTGTGCGAAGGCGCGGCCGAGGTCGCGGGCTATGAGATTCATGCCGGTGTCAGCCAGGGCGCGGCGCTGGCGCGTCCTGTGCTGCGCTTCGCCGATGGTCGCGTCGATGGCAGCCTCAGCGACGACGGCCAGGTGCTGGGCACCTACCTGCACGGCCTGTTCGAGTCGCCCGCCGCCAGCGTTGCCCTGCTGCGCTGGGGGGGTCTCGCCGAACCCCAGCAACTGGACTACCACGCTCTGCGCGAACGGGATCTGGAGCGCCTGGCCGATCTGGTCGAACATCATTTGGACACCGGGCGCCTGCGCGCCCTCTGCGAGCTCTAGATGCGCGAATTCATCCTCGGTGGCGCTCGCTCCGGCAAGAGCGCCCTGGCCGAGCGCTTGGCCGCCGAGTCCGGCCTTGCCGTCACCTATATCGCCACCGCTGGCGGCAGCGACGCCGAACTGGCGCGGCGCATCGAACGTCATGCCGCCCGCCGGCCGGCGCACTGGGCGCTGGTGGAAGAACCTCTGGCGCTGGCCGAACGCCTGCAGGCTCTGGCGGCGCCGGATGCCTGCCTGCTGGTGGATTGCCTGACCCTCTGGCTGACCAATCTGCTCTTGCTCGACGATCCTCGACGCCTTGAGCAAGCCTGCACCCAGCTGCTCGACGCCTTGCCACAGTTGCCTGGTCGCCTGATCTTCGTCAGCAACGAGACCGGGCTGGGCGTCGTCCCCCTGGGCGAGCTGACCCGGCGCTATGTCGATGCCGCCGGCGAATTGCACCAGGCCCTTGCCGCGCGCTGCGAGCGCGTGGTGCTGACCGTCGCCGGTCTCCCCCTGACCCTCAAAGGAACCCCGCTATGAGCATGCCCTGGTGGCAAGGACCCTGCCGCCAACCCGATACCGCTGCGGCCGAAGCCGCACGCCAGCGGCAGACGGTATTGACCAAGCCGAGCGGTTCGCTCGGCGATCTGGAGGTGCTGGCCATCCAGCTGGCCGCCCTGCAGGGTACGCCCCGGCCGCTGCTGCAGCGCACCGCCATCGCCGTCTTCGCCGGTGATCACGGGGTGGTGGAGGAGGGCGTCTCGGCCTATCCGCAGTCCGTGACCGCCGAGATGGTGCGCAACTTCGTGCGCGGCGGCGCGGCCATCAGCGTGCTCGCCCGGCAGTTGGACGCGGCCCTGGAAGTCATCAACCTGGGCACCGTCACGCCCCTGGAAGCCTTGCCCGGCGTCATCGACCTGCCGCTCGGACGCGGTACAGCCAACTTCACCCTGACCCCGGCCATGACCCATGACCAGTGCCAGGCCGCGCTGCAGGCCGGTCGCGACGCCGTCCTGCGTGCCTGCGCCGGGGGCGCCGACCTCTTCATCGGTGGCGAGATGGGCATCGGCAACACCACCGCCGCCAGCGCCCTGGCCAGCGTGCTACTCGATACCTCGCCGCTGGCCCTGGCCGGACCCGGGACCGGGCTGGACGCCGATGGCGTGGCGCGCAAGGTGGCGGTCATCCAGCGCGCCCTGTTGCGCCATGGCGATACCCTGCAGGATCCCTATGAACTCTTGCGCCGCCTGGGCGGTTTCGAGCTGGCGGCCCTGACCGGCGCCTACCTGGCCTGTGCCCAGCAGGGCCTGCCGACCCTGGTGGACGGCTTCATCTGCTCGGTGGCCGCGCTCTGTGCCCAGCACCTGCAACCCGACACCCGCGACTGGCTACTGTTCGCCCATTGCGGCGCCGAGCCCGGTCATGCGGCGGTGTTGCTGGCCCTGGGCGGCGAACCCCTGCTGGATCTCGGCCTGCGCCTCGGCGAAGGCAGTGGCGCGGCCCTGGCGGTTCCCCTGCTGCAACTGTCCTGCCGCCTGCACAGCGAGATGGCCACCTTCGCCGAAGCCAGTGTCTCCAGTCGCGCCCATGACTGATTGCTGGCTGCTGCGCCATGGCGTCACCGAGGGCCCCGAAGGCTTTCGTGGACGCCTCGATCCGCCACTGTCGGAACAGGGGTGGAAGCAAATGCGCGCCGCCGTTGCCGCGCAGCCACCGTTCGAACTCATCCTGACGTCGCCGCAGCAACGCTGCGCGCGCTTCGCCGAGTGGCTGGCGGCGGAGCAGGGCACCGAACTGATGGTGGAGGCGGATCTGCGCGAACTGGATTTCGGCGCCTGGGAAGGCCATAGCGCCGCGGAGCTCATGCAGGACCAGGCCGAGGCCCTGGGGCTGTTCTGGGCCGATCCCTATGCCTATACCCCCCCTGGCGGTGAACCCGTGGCCGCCTTCGCCGAACGAGTGCTGGGAGCGGTGGCGCGCTGGCGTCCACGCCTGCACGGGCGGCGCAGCCTGCTCGTCACCCACGGCGGCGTCATCCGCCTGTTGCTGGCTCGCCAGCGCGGTCTGGCGGCCAAGGACCTGCTGCAGGTCGAGGCGCCCTATGCGACCCTGCAGCCACTGGCGCTGGAGGAGAGCTGATGCCACTGCCGCTGCTGATCGCCGTGCAGTTTCTCACGCGCCTGCCGATCCGGCTGCCCGGCCTGCCGCCCGCCGAGGCCGTCGGCCGCTCGGTGCTCTGGTATCCCGCAGTGGGCTTGCTGCTGGGCGCGCTCCTGAGCCTGATCGCCTGGTTGAGCGCGGCGGGCGGCGTCTTCCTGCAGGCGGCGCTGGTGCTGGCCGGCTGGGTGATCCTCACCGGCGGCCTGCACCTGGATGGCCTGGCCGACACGGTAGATGCCTGGATCGGCGGCTTTGGCGATCGCGAGCGGACCCTGGCCATCATGAAGGATCCGGCCTGCGGCCCCATGGGCGTGCTGGCGCTGCTGTTGACCCTGCTGCTCAAGTGGAGCGCCCTGGTCGTCCTGCTACCGCATGCGCCGGCTGGCCTGTGGCTGGCGCCGCTGGCCGGTCGCCTGGCGCTGCCCTGGCTGTTGCTGACCACGCCCTATGTGCGCCCCGGTGGCCTCGGCGATCTGCTCAGTCGCCACCTGCCGCGGACTGCGCTCAAGGGAGTGCTGCTGCTGGGGGCCATTGGTATGGTCCTGCTACCCCAGGGCGTGACCGCGCTGCTGGTGACCGCCATGGTCGCGCTGCTGGTGCGTCGTGCCCTGCGCCAGCGTCTCGGCGGCACCACCGGCGATACCGCCGGAGCGCTGCTGGAGCTCGCCGAGAGCGGGGTGCTGGTCGCGCTGGCCCTGTCGCTGGGCTGAAAAATCGACCCAAGCGTGAGATACCCGGGATTTTGCGACCTCCGTCCTTGAACGACCCTGGTTAAACCGTTAAGAAGGCGCCTGGTTGCGCGCCCAGCGAAGCCACCTCGGCACGTGCGGATCCAGAGGGAGTCGTCGTCAACTGGACAAGGAGCCCCAATGCCCGATGCGCCCCAAAGCGCCGCCTCGCCCCGGGAAGTCGCCCCCGCGTCGCGGCTCAGCCTCAAACCGCGCAGCCTGTTCGCCACCTTCTTTCTGGCGTTCATCCTGGTGGATGCCCTGGGCACCCTGTTGTTTACCCTGCACAGCTATCGCCAGGCCCGCGATGCCAGCAGCCAGAGCATCGACTATCGCTTGATGAGCGCGGCCCTGGCGCTGCCGGAAATTCTCGGCGAGGACTATCTCGCCCAATTGCAGGATCCGGCCCAGGCCGATCCCGAACGCTACCAGCGAACCCTGATCACCCTGGATCGCTATGCCCGCAAGGCCGGGCTGGCGTCGCTCTATGCCTTCGTCAAGGACGGTTCGAGCTTTCGCTTCATCATGGATTCGGCCAACGAGGAAGAAATCCGCGTTGGCTACTTCGGCGACTATCGCCAGCTCTACGATCAGGCCCCGCCGGAACTCGGCGCCGTGTTTGCCGATCATCAACCTCGTTTCGCGGAATACCAGGATAACTTTGGCAGTTTCCGTTCCCTGTTCCTGGCCATTCCCGGGCAGGACGGGCAAGCAGTCGTCATAGGGGCGGACATGTTCATGGAAGGAATAGCAGCGGCAGAGCAGTCGGCTCTGCTGGATTCGCTGCTGATAGGCGCGATCATCTTTGCCTTGGGGGCGTTGGTCAGTCGAATACTGGCAGGCGCCCTCAACCGCTATCTGGCCCGCCTCGGGCAGGCCACCGAACGCATCGCCGATGGCGACTATCAACTGGGCCTCAAGGAAGGGCGGGACCCGGTCGGCCGGCTGGGTCGCGCCATGAACCAGATGGGCGCCGCCCTCGCCGCGCGCGAGCGGCGCATCAGCCAGCTGGCCTTTCGTGACATGCTCACCCGCCTGCCCAACCAGGTGCGGCTGGTCCTGGAGATCCGCCAGCGCATCGAGCGCGCCGCAGCCGGGCGTTTCGCCGTCTTGCTGCTGGACGTGGCGAACTTCCGTAACATCAACGAACTGCTTGGCCAGGAGGGCGGCGACAAGATCCTGCGTCATCTGGCCCGCCGGCTAAGGGTCGCGGCGCCGGAAGAGAACGGCGTGGCGCGGATCGGCGCCGACACCTTCGTCCTGCTGCTGCCCTGGTTCGACGGCGCCTCGGCGGAGGCGGCGCTGCTGTCGCTGCGCAACCTAGTGGAGAAACCCTTCGTCAGTGGCAATCAGCGGGTATCCCTGCGCATCACCTTCGGCATCGCCTGCTACCCCGAACACGGCACCAGCGCCGAAGCCCTGCTGGCCAACGCCGAGACCGCCCTGCAAGATGCGCGTCGGCGGCAGCTGCCCTTCGCCTTCCATGATCCGGACCAGGAGCGCCAGCGGCAGCTCGGCATTGCCATGCTCGATGCCCTGGACCTCGCCGTGGATCACGACCAGTTGCGGCTCTATCTGCAACCCAAGATCGCGCTGCCGGATGGCCGGGTCGAGGGCGCCGAAGTCTTGATCCGCTGGCAGCATCCGGAACTGGGCCTGCTCAAGCCGGACGCCTTCGTCGGCATCGCCGAACAGAGCCGCAAGATCTGCGACATCACGCTCTGGGTACTGGAACGTTGCATGCACCTGCAGCGCGAGCGGCAGCTAGGTGCCCTCAAACTCAACGTCAATCTGTCGCTGCTGGACCTCGAGCACCCAGCCTTCATCGCCCGCATCGGCCGGCTGCTGGACGAGACGGGTGCCGTGGCCGCCGGCTTCTGCCTGGAGATCACCGAGTCCCGGGCCATGAGCAATCCGGTACAGGTGCTCGACTGCCTGCGCCAGCTCAAGGCCATGGGCTTCGAATTGTCGCTGGACGACTTCGGCGCCGGGCATTCCTCGCTGGCCTGCCTGAGCAGCTTTCCCATCGACGAGCTGAAGATCGATCGGCAATTCATCGAGCACTGCCAGCTACCCGGCGATCAGGAGGTGATCAGGCTGCTGGTCCAGCTGGGCCAGTTGCGTGGCCTGCGGGTGGTGGCCGAAGGCGTGGAGACCCCCCAGGCGCTGCAGGTCCTTACCGAGCTCGGCTGCGACCAGATCCAGGGCCAGTTGGTGGCCGGCGCCCTGTCGCTGGAAGACTTCCAGCGCTGGTACGCCGAGCAGGAGCAGGGTTACTGGGAACTCAGGGCGTAGACGAAAGGCAAAGCCCTTCGCCGAGCGGGGCGGCTGACGCGCGATCAATATCCCAGAAAGCACGAAGCCGCCTGGCGGCGGCTTCGGCAGACGGACCCTGGCGCTCTTAGAAGCGGTAGGTCAGCTGGGCACCCAGGCCGTGGGCGCTGTTGTCGTATTTGGCGCTGTAGCCTGCCTTGGTCGAGGTAGCGGGGCGATTGATCGACACATCGTCTTCCCAGAGATAGGCATAGGCCACATCGATGGTCATGTCCTTGGTCGGCGACCAGCCTGCGCCCACCGAGAAGGTCTTGCGATCGCCCACCGGGATGCGCACGTTGCGGTTGCCGTTGTCCGCCGGGGAGGGGTCGATGGCCATGCCGGCACGCAGCACCCACTGGGGATTCAGCTGATAGGCCGCGCCGATGGCGTAGGACCAGGTGTCCTTCCAGTTGAGCTCTTCCGTCACGGTTGCCAAGGGCGAGCCCAGCACCGGCAGGGTGGGGGTGCCCTCGTTCTCCACGTCGATCGACTTCAGGCGACTCCAGCGGGTCCAGGTGGCGCCGGCGTACATCGTCCAGTCGTTGTTAAGACGATAGGTGAAGGAGGCGTCGCTGCTTTCCGGCAGGGTGATGTTGAGGCTGGCGTCATACTTGCCATTGAGGCGGCTGACCAGGGCGTTGGTGATGGGGCTGGCCTGGCTGTTGGCGCCAGTCACCTCGGTGTTGCCCTTGAGCTTGTAGGTGACCTTGGAGTGGTAGGTCAGGCCGAAGGTCAGGTCATCGGTCAGGTCCGCGAGCAGGCCGACGTTGAAGCCATAGGCGGTGTCGTCGCCATCGATCTTGACCTGGCCATCCTGGGTGCTGCCGAAGTTGACGTTGCTGTTGAGCTTGCCTTCGATGCGGTTGATGGTCGGACCGAAGCCGATGGACACCTTGTCGGTGATCTTGTAGCTGACGGTGGGCTGGATGGTGATGACTTCCACCTTGCTCGCCTGACCCTGGTAGCGACCCTGGAAGGCGTGCTCGTAGTTGCTGATCAGCGCATAGGGGACATATACACCCAGGCCGAAGTGCAGGCGGTCATCCACCGGGGTCACGAAGTAGCCGAAGGGCACCACCGAGTTGGGCACCATGTCGCCGTCGTTGCTGCCCTGCACGGCCTGGCCGTTGGCGTAGCGACCACTGGCGTCCTTGATGTCGATCTTGGCGTGGATGTAGGCGCCACCCAGGGACACCTCGCGGCCCAGGCGCGACATGCCGGCCGGGTTGCCATAGATGGTGGAAGCGTCCTGCGCGGAGGAAGAGCGTCCGGCGAAGGAGGTACCCATCCCGCTGACACTCTGTTCGTTGATAGCCAGACCGTTCGCCAGGGCATAGCCGGAAGCGCTCGAAACGGCCAATGCAAGTAGGGTCAGTTTTATTGTTTTCATGCTCTTGCAGCTCCATTGAAAGGCGAGAAGCGCTTACCTCCGCGGATTCCCAAGTCCGAGTGAGTACCTGCGCACACTCAGCTTTTAGCAGGCCCTGCTTGCGAATACAAAAAAAACTATTCGGTCACGTTTGGTTCGGGGCGGTCATCAGGCGTTCATCCGACGAACCCGCCTGGAAAGCCGCTGAATGCCACGCTTCCCAGTGTGTGACAGGGGCGTCAAGCGGCACCGAAGAACCGGCCCGGGTGGCTTATACTGTCGGCTCATCTGTTCGGAGTGCGCCCTTGACTTCTGCCCCTCACTGGATCCGCGACGACGCGGCGCTGGCCGCCCTCTGCGCGCGGTGCCAGACCCTGCCCTTCATCGCCCTCGACACCGAATTCATGCGGGTCGACACCTTCTATCCCAAGGCCGGTCTGATCCAGATCGGCGACGGCGAAAAGGCCTACCTGGTCGATCCCCTGTGCATCGGTGACTGGACGCCTTTCGCCGCGCTGCTGGAGGACCCGGCGGTGGTCAAGGTGCTGCACGCCTGCAGCGAAGACCTGGAAGTGTTGTTGCGCCTGACCGGCAGCCTGCCGCAGCCGCTGTACGACACCCAGCTGGCGGCGGCCTATCTGGGGCTGGCCCATTCCATGGGTTATTCGCGGCTGGTCGCCGAAGTGCTCAAGATCGACATCCCCAAGGACGAGACCCGCTCCGACTGGCTGCAACGGCCGCTGACGCCGTTGCAGGAGCGCTACGCGGCAGCCGACGTGACCTATCTGGTCGACGTCTACCACTACCTGAACGCGCGTCTGGATGATCAGCGGCGCACCTGGCTACTGGAAGATGGCGCTGAACTGGTCGCCAATCTGCGGCGCATCAGCGATCCCTGGGAAGCCTACCGCGACGTCAAGCTGGCCTGGCGCCTGTCGCGCCAGCAGTTGGCGGTGCTGCGGGTGCTCTGCCACTGGCGCGAGGTCAGTGCCCGCGAGCGCGATCAGCCGCGCAACCATGTCCTGCGCGAACGCTCGCTGTGGCCGCTGGCGCGTTTCCAGCCGACCGACAAGCAGGCCCTGGCGCGCATCGACGACATGCACCCGCGCACCGTGCGCCAGGACGGCGATACCCTGCTGGCGCTGATCGCCGAAGGTGCGGCCACCCCGGCTGACCAATGGCCAGAGCTGCAGGCCGAGCCCTTGCCCCACGAGGCGTCGTCGCTGCTCAAGGCCTTGCGTGCCATTGGCGAACGCGATGCCGAGGCCCTGGGCATGGCGCCGGAACTGATGCTGCGCAAGAAGGTGCTCGAAGCCTTGCTGCTCACCGGTTGGCCCGATGGCGACTACCAACTGCCGGCGAACCTGCGCGGTTGGCGCCGCGAACGCTTCGGCCAGGCCCTTCTCGATCACCTGCAGGCGCAGCGCACTCCGCCGGCGCCCCTGGAAGACACCCCATGAAACTGCTGTGCTCCATCTACCGAAGCCCGCGCAAGCCGGAAATGTACCTCTATGTCGACAAGCTCAAGGGCCTGACTCTGGTCCCTGAAGGCTTGCTCGCGGCTTTCGGGCCTCCGGCACTGGCCTTCGAGTTCGTGCTCACCCCGCAGCGCACGCTGGCCCGGGAAGACGTCGCCAAGGTCCTCGAGAACATCGCCAAGCAGGGCTATCACCTGCAGATGCCACCGCCGGAGCTGGAGCGCGACGACTACATCGAGCACCTGCCCGAAGAACTGCTGCGTCTCAACGATCCGCTATGACCGCCGTCCTGCTGCTGGAAGACGCGGCGGCCGGCTATGTCGAGGCCTGGCGCCAATTGGCGCCGGAGCTGGAACTGCAGGTGCTGGCGGACCCGGTCGAGGCCGTGCGTCTTGCCCAGCGGCCATGCTACTGGCTCGGCCAGCCGGATCGTGCCGCAGCCCTGCTGCGCGAGGGCGTCAAGCCGCTCTGGCTGCAATCCACCTGGGCCGGCTATGCGCCGTTGCTGGCGGCGGACCTGCCAGACGATTATCGCTTCAGCAGAGCAGTAGGGCTGTTCGGCCAGAGCATCGGCGAATACGTCCTGACCTATCTGTTGCAGCATGAGCGCCAGGTGGCCGCGCGTCAGCTCAGCCAACGCGAGGGGCACTGGGACACCCGGGCGCCGGGCACCCTATCCGGGCGGCGTCTGCTGCTGGTCGGGGCGGGAGACATCGGCCAGGACATCGCCCGCCTGTTCGCGCCGTTCGGCATGATCCTCACCGGCGTCGCCCGCAGTGCACGAACCTTGCCTGGCTTTGCCCGGGTGGTGCCGCTCGCGGAACTGCGCCAGGTGGCGCGGGATGCGGACTTCGTGGTCAATCTGTTGCCGGACAGCGGCAGCACCCGGGATCTCTACGATGCGGATTTCTTCGCCGCCTTGCCTGCAGGTGCCTTGTTCATCAATGCCGGACGCGGCACCAGCGTGGTGGACGCCGAGCTGATCGCCGCGTTGGAGAGCGGGCAGCTGGCCGGGGCGGTGCTCGACGTGTTCCGTCAGGAGCCGTTGCCGGCCGAGCACCCTTTCTGGCGGACGCCCAACCTGCACCTCACCGCCCATGTCGCCGGGCCCACGCCGCCGGCGGCGGCGGTCCGGTTGTTTCTCGACAATCTCCAGCGCCTGCAACAGGGGCAGCCCCTGCGTGGCGCCGTCGAGTTGGCCGCTCAGTCGAAGGTATAGGGGCCGGCCACCGCCAGCTCCTCGACGGTCAGGCGCGGACTGGGCAACTCGCGCCCCTGCAGGGACTCCGGCAGGCTGGCCTTGTCGCCCAGCTTGCCGATGGCGACCGCCAGCTCGACCTTGAACGCCGCCGGCACCTTGAGTTCGCGCTGGATGCCTTCGCGGTCGATCCCGGCCATGCCGTGGGCGTGCCAGCCCGCATTGGTCGCCTGCAGTGCCAGGTAGGCCCAGGCCGCACCGGCATCGAAGCTGTGGCTGGGGAAGGGGACTTCCTCGCCACTGCTGGCGCGCAGCAGGGTGGTCTTCGACAGGATGATCACCAGCGCCGAGGCGTGCTGCGCCCAGCCGCGGTTGAATTCACTGATCAGCGACAGGAACAGCTCCCAATGGGCGTCGTCGCGACGTGCATAGAGGAAGCGCCAGGGCTGGGCATTGAAGGCTGACGGCGCCCAGCGCGCGGCCTCGATGAAACCGAGCAGGGTCTCTTCCTCGATGGCGACCGGGTCGAAGGCGCGGGGCGACCAGCGCTGGACGAACTGGGGATCGACGGGATACTGGGGCGTACGGCTGCTGCTGGTCATGGCTTCACCACGGGAGGAAAGGGGAGTCCGGCACGGTAATCCGGTCGGGCGGCGTCGACAAGGGCGCGAACGGTGCTTGGCGCTCGCGGCGTGCGGCACTAGACTGCGCGCCCCCTTTCCTTGCCACGATCTCTGCCATGGCCGCCATCACCCAGCCGTTCTGGAAGCGCAAGACCCTCGATCAGCTCGATGCCCAGGAATGGGAGTCACTGTGCGACGGCTGTGGCCTGTGCTGCCTGCAGAAGCTCGAAGACGAGGACGACGGCGCCGTCTATTACACGCGCATCGCCTGCAAGCTGCTGGATCTCAAGACCTGCCAGTGCAGTCGCTACGCCGAGCGCACCCGCTTCGTCCCCGACTGCATCCAGCTCACCCCGGCCCAGGCCGACCAGTTCGCCTGGCTGCCGCCTACTTGCGGCTATCGCCTGGTGGCCGAAGGCAAGGACCTGCCGGAATGGCACCCGCTGATCTGCGACGACCCCGAGGCGGTGCACAAGGCCGGCATTTCCCAGTCCGGCCGCATGCTCAGCGAAACCCAGGTCGCCGAAGACGACTGGGAAGACTATCTGATCTTTCGCGCGGGCTGATCCCGGCCTCAGACCGCCGCGGGGCTGGTCCGCAGCGGAGCGGTCAGGCCTGTTGCGCGATGGCAGCGTACCTCCGCCAACTCACCTGGCAGCAGTGCCTGAGGTCGCTCGCAACCGGTGCCCGCCTGCGGACAGCGATCCCGAAAGAAACAGCCCGTCGGCAGTACTCGGTTGCCCGGTAGCTCGGTGCGCTGTGCCGCGGCATTGCCCGTGAGCGGCTGATCCAGCCGCGGCACCGCCTCCAGCAATAGTCGGGTATAGGGGTGGCTGGGCTGCTCCAGCACCTCTGCCGCCGCCCCCAGCTCGATGATCTGCCCCAGGTACATCACCGCCACCCGGTCGGCCAAGTGGCGCACCACCGAGACGTTGTGGGAGATCAGTACGAAGGTCAGGCCGCGATCGCGTTGCAGCTGGGCCAGCAGGTTGAGGATCTGCGCCTGCACCGAGATGTCCAGGGCCGAGGTGGGCTCGTCGAGAATGATGACGTCCGGATCCGACGACAGCGCCCGGGCGATGGCAATGCGCTGGCGCTGGCCGCCGGAGAATTGGTGCGGGTAGCGATCCAGGTATTCGGGACGGATACCGACCTGCACCGCCAGGCGCTCGGCCAGGGCGCGCAATTCGACAGAGGAGCTGCGACCCCGCACCACCAGCGGCTCGGTGATCAGCTTCCACACCGGCAGGCGCGGATCCAGCGAGGACTGGGGGTCCTGGAAGACGATCTGGATGTTGCGTTCGCCACGGGCCGAGCCTTGAAGGGAGCCGCTCACCGGCTCCACCAGCCCCATCAGGACCTGGGCCAGGGTGCTCTTGCCGCAGCCGGATTCGCCGAGCACGCCCAGGGTCTCGCCGGAAAATAGTCGCAGGTCGATGCCGTTGAGGGCATGGGCCTGGCCCTTGGTACGCCCGAGCCAGTCGCGGCCCACCGGATAACGTACCTCGATGCCGCTGAGCTCCAGCAGTGGTACGGCGGGCGGGGAAAAGGTGTTCATGCCGGGGCGTCCTCCGCCTGCAGCCAGCAGGCGCTCAGGTGATCGGGGGTGTCCGTCGGCAGCAGTGCGGGGCGCGTCTCGCAGCGCTCATGGCGCCGACTGCAACGATCCTTGAAGCTGCAGCCGCCAGGTAGCTGGGCCAGGTTGGGCACCTGTCCGGGGATGCTGGCCAGGTCGCTGCCGGGCACCGCCTTTTCCGGCAGGCAGGCCAGCAGGCCCTGGGTATAGGGATGCCGGGGTGCCTGCATGACCGCCGCGGTAGCCCCCTGTTCGACGATGCCGCCGGCGTACATCACATAGACGCGATCGCAGAATTGCGCGACCAGGGCCATGTCATGGGTGATCAGCAGGATGGCGGTACCTCGGGCCCGTGCCTTTTCGCGCAGCAGGAGCAGCACCTGGCGCTGCACCGTGACGTCCAGCGCGGTGGTCGGCTCATCGGCGATCAATAGCTGCGGATCGCAGGAGAAGGCCAGGGCGATCATGATGCGCTGGCGCATGCCGCCGGACAGCTCGAAGGGATAGCGTTCGAGGATCTGCTCGGGATCGGCGATATGCATGTCCTTGAGCAACTCGATTGCCTTGGCGCGGGCCTGGGCGGCATCCAGCGCGGTATGGCGGCGAATTACGTCCAGCAGCTGGCGACCGATGCGCCGCGTCGGATTGAGCGCCGTCATCGGCTCCTGGAAGATCATCGCCGCCTCGCGGCCGCGTACTTCCATCAGCTGGCGCTCGCTCAAGGCGAGCATATCGTGGCCCACCAGGTTGACGCTGCCGCCGGTGACCCGGTAGCTGCCGGGGGGCAACAGGCCGAGGGTGAGCATGGCGGTGACCGATTTGCCCGAGCCTGATTCGCCCACCACGCCGACGATCTCGCCGGGGGCCACACTCAGGCTGACGCCGTTGAGCGCCTTGGCGCTGCTGCGAAAGCCGGGGAATTCCAGATTCAGCTGGTCGATGTGCAGAACGGACTGGCCCATGTCATTTGCCCTTTTGGCGAGGATCGAGCAGATCGCGGATGCCATCGCCCAGCAGATTGAAACCGATGGCGGTGACCAGGATCGCCAGGCCCGGGAAGGTCGAGTACCACCACTGGTCGAGGATGAAATTGCGGCCGCTGGCGACCATCACGCCCCATTCCGCGGTGGGCGGCTGGGCGCCCAGGCCGATGAAGCCCAGCGCCGAGGCCATGAGAATGGCGTTGCCGATGTCCAGGCTGAATTGCACCAGCAGCGGCGGCATGGCGTTGCGGGCCACGTGCCAGTGCACCAGGTGCCATTTGCCGGCGCCGAAGGTGCGTGCTGCCTGGACGTAGGCCAGTTGGCGGATGCTCAGGGTCTGGCCGCGCGCCAGGCGCACATAGAAGGGGATGCGCACCAGGGTGATGGCCAGCATGGCGTTGAACAGACTCGGCCCGAGGGCGGCGGCCAGGGCCATGATCAGCACCAGCGAAGGCACCGAGAGGATGATGTCCATCAGGCGCATCATCAGCCGGTCGAAGGCACCGCCGACGATGCCCGACAGGCAGCCGAGCAGGCCGCCGATGGCGCAGGCGGCAAAGGCCACGAACAGGCCGACGCCCACCGATTGGCGGCTGCCGTAGATCACCCGGCTGAGCAGGTCGCGACCCACCTCGTCGGTGCCGAACCAGTGCAGGGCGCTGGGTGCCTGCAGGCGGGCGGTGAGTTTCAGCGCGTTGGGCTGATAGGGGGCCAGCCAGGGCGCGGCGACCATGCACAGCAGCACCAGCAGGGTGATCACCAGCCCCGTGAGCATCAGCGGATTGCGGCGGATCCGCCAGGCCAGCCAGGCGGTCTGCTCGCGCCAGCGGGGGCGCGCAGCGGTGAGGGTCGTCATGCTAGTTCACCTTGCCGATGCGGGGATCGACCAGCCGGTAGAGCAGGTCGATGAAGCGGTTGAGCAGGACGTAGATGAAGGACACCACGATGGCGAAGCCCATGACCGCCGGGAAATCCAGCGCCTGGATCGACTTGACCACATAGGCGCCCATGCCCGGCCAGGCGAACACGGTCTCGGTGAGCACCGCCCCATAGAGCAGGTCGCCCAGGGCCAGGCCGATTACCGTGATGGAGGGAATCAGCGCGTTGGGCAGCGCGTGGCGCAGCACCACGGTGGTCTGCGACAGGCCATAGGCGCGGGCGGTGCGGATATAGTCCTCGCCCAGCTGTTCGAGCATGGCGCCGCGGATCTGCCGGGTGATGACGCCGAGATTGACGAAGGCTAGGGTCACCGCCGGCAGCAACAGGTGTCTGGCCGCACTGGCGAAGCCGGTGAGATCGCCCGCCAGCAGGGTATCGATCAGATAGAAGCCGGTCACCGTCGGCGGTGGCGTCAGCCCCTGGTCCAGCCGCCCGCCGCCCGGCAGCCAGCCGAGATGCCCGTAGAACAGCACGATCAGCCCCAGGCCCAGCCAGAAGGCCGGGGTGGAGATGCCGGCCACCGCCAGGGTACGGCTGATATGATCGATCCAGCGGTTGTTGTAGACCGCCGAGAGCACGCCCAGGGGTACGCCAATGAGGATCGACAGCAGCAGCGCCGCCAGGGCCAGCTCCAGGGTGGCCGGAAAGAACAGCTGGAGGTCTTCCAACACCGGGCGATGGGTGCGGATCGACTGGCCCAGATCGCCCTGCAGCAGGTCCCCCATGTAGCGGAAGTATTGCTGGTAGAGCGGCAGGTCCAGACCCAGCTGCTGACGGATGCCGGCGACGATTTCATCGCTGGCACGCTCGCCGGCGATCAGCCGCGCCGGATCGCCCGGGATCAGGTGGGAGATGACGAAGGTGATCAGGGATACCCCGATCACCACGATGAGGATATCGGTCAGCTGCTTGCGCAGCAGATGGAAGAAGGCCATGGCATACCTCGCGAGGCGGGTGCCGGAGCGCGCCGGCACCCGTCGCCCTTACTTGGACATCGCAGCGAAATTGAAGACCTGCTCGAGCATGGGGTTGAACACGTACCCCTTGACCGCGGCGCGCATCGGCACCGTGTAGGCCTTCTGGTAGAGGTAGGCGTAGGCGGCGTCGCCCACCACGATCTTCTGGGCCTCCTGGTACAGCGCCTTGCGCTGAGCCACGTCACTGACGCTGGCGGCGTCGCGCAGCAGCTGATCCACCTTGGGATTGCTGTAGAAGGCGCGGTTGCCCGCCAGTCCCGCATTGGTGCTGTCGAACCAGAAGTTCATGAACATATAGGGGTCGGCGAAGTCCGGACTCCAGTTGCCGATGGCGACGTCGAAGTCGCCCTTGCCCAGGCGTTCGCGGAAGGTGGCGTTGGCCAGCTTCTCCATCTTCAGGTTGACGCCAAGGGTGCCCAGGCCCGCCTGCAGGGTAAGGCCGATGGGCTCCCAGGCCGGATCCTTGTCCGAGTAGAGGAATTGCAGCTCCCGCACCTTGGGCGCCTTGCCCAGGGCGGCCTGGGCGGCTTCCAGGTCCTGCCTGGGCATTGGCAGGCTTGGATCATGACCCCACATGCCGTCCGGGATCGGGCCGTTCATGAGCTTGGCCTTGCCCATGGCGATGCCTTCGACGATGCCCTGGTAGTCGAGGGAGTCGACCACGGCCTTGCGCGCGTTGACGTCGTTCAGGGGTGCGCGCCTGTTGTTGAGGTAGAGGTAGGTCACCCGCAGCGAGGGGTAGGCGGTGGTGACGAAGCCGGACTTCTGCGCCAGCGCCTTGACCTGGTCTTCGGGCAGGTCCTCGATGATGTCCAGATCGCCCTGTTCCAGTTGCAGGCGCCGTACCGAAGGCTCGGCGATGATGCGGATCACCACCTGTTTGAGCGTGGGCGCCTTGCCGGCGTAGTGCGGGTTGGGCTCCAGGGTCAGCGACTGGCCCTTCTGCCAGGCGGCCAGGCGATAGGCGCCGGAGCCGGCGGTATGGCCGGCCAGCCAGGCGTCCACGTCCTTGCCGTGGGTGCTGGCCACCTTGGGGTTGATCACGCTGGCGCCGTCGTGGGCCAGGGCGAAGAGGAAGGGAGCGAAGGGCTTCTGCAGGGTGAATCTGATCGTCTGCGGATCCACCACGGTCACCGCCATGTCCGCCGGGAAGATGCTGGACGGGCCCTGCTTGAGCTTCATCAGGCGCTCGACCGAGAACTTGACCGCCTCGGCGGTGACCTCGCTGCCATCGTCGAATTTGTTGCCGGGCTTCAGGGTGAAGGTCCACACCAGGTTGTCGGGGGAGACGGTCCAGCCGCTGGCCAGGTCGCCCTCGACGTCGGTGCTGCCCTTGCCGTCTTCCACCTTGTAGCGCATCAGGCGCTGGTAGGCCGGATAGGTCACGGTCCAGTCGTTGTTATCGAAGGTCACGCCCGGATCGACGGTCTGCAGATCTGCAGGCTTACCGATGACCAGGGTGTCGGTCGCGGTGGCGGCGCTGGCTGGTTGCCAGGCGCCGAGGCCCAGCAGGGAAACCAGGGCGAGCACGCGGGACGCCGATGAAACGCAGGTGCGCGAAGACGAGAACATGCCGGTACCTCGGATTGTTTGGGTTTATGGGTGTTTCGGCAGTGGGCAAGGCGGTCGAGCGATGGGCTCGCGGCGCCGGATTCGAATGACCCGGTCGCCGGCAGGATCAGTTCAGCAGGGCGGCGAGCTCCTCCTGGCTGAGATGGTGGTAGTCGATCAGCGCATAACGACGGGCGTCGGGCAGTTCGAAGTGCCACCACTCGCTGGGGATGAAGGTGAAGCCGGCGCTCTGCATGATGCCCAGCAACAGCAGGCGGTTGCGCTGGGCGGCAGCGGGCAGCGCCGGATTGAACAGGTGCGACAGCTCGCGCATGTCGTCGAAGCCGGTACCCATATCCAGCGGTTCACCGGCCTCGTCGAGCAGGGTCACGTCCACGGCCACGCCGCGGCTGTGGTGCGAACCCTGCGCTGGATCGCTCACGTACTGGGCGTCGGGCAGCACCCGCCACAGCAGTTGCTGGGCATAGGGCGGGCGGTAGGCATCCAGCACCTGCAGGCGCAGACCGGCCTGTTGCGCCAGCGCGCTGGCGCGTTGCAGGCGGGCGGCGGCATCCCGGTGCAGCAGGCAGTGGGCGTCCTGGTAGAGCACCTTGCCGGCCAGGTTGTCGGCGGTCGCATAGACCAGGTGGATGTCCACACCATAGTGGTGGGCGTCGATCTCGACGAGTTCCGGATGGTTCACGGTACGGGATGCTTCCTTGGAGTAAAGAGGGGTGCCGGCGCTCATTCGAATTGCCCGAAGCGCTGCTGCAGGGCGCGGTTGCTGGCCAGACGCTGTTCCAAGGCATCGCCCGAGCGATCCGCCACCGCTGACACCAGCAGGTTGAGCAGGCAGGCCAGCGGGGCCAGGGAGTCCCAAAACTGGTCGACTTCCAGGCGCAGTTGCAGCAGGTCGGCGGGGTAATCCCGTGCCCAGGGGCAGTGGTAGTCGGTGATCAGCGCCATGGGCAGCTGGGCATCGCGTGCGGCTTCGCAGAGCTTGCGGGTCACGCTGGAATAGGCGCGAAAGTCGGCCACCACCAGGTAGGGCTGGGCGAAGCCGCTGTTGAAGATGTCGGCGTAGGTGCCCGACAGACCGTCGACGTAGAAGGCCTTGGGGCGGATGTATTCCAGCAGGCTGTGAAAGCTACCCAGGACGCCGCGGGTGGTCTGGATACCGGCGATGAACACGGCGTCCGCACCGGTCAGCTGCTGGACCACCTGTTCGAACACCGGACCGCGGGCCAGCTGGTAGACGTCCTCGATGGCGGCGAGCTCGGCGGCCAGAGAGCGGTCCAGGGCGTCGCTGCGTCCGCTCTGCTGGCGAAAGGCACTGAAGCGATCGGTGATGCGCCAGCCTTCCAGGCCTTCGTTTCTCAAGCTCTGCTTGACGTCGTCGAGATTGCGATAGCCCAGCGAGCGCAGCAGCCGACCCACGGAAATGCCGGTGGTGTTGGTGCGTTGGGCGATGCTGTCGGCGGTCTCGAAGGGCAGCTTCTCCGGATTGGCCAACAGGTAGCCCGCGACGCGTTTGCCGGTGGGCGTAAGGTCTGCGAAGGCGCCTTCAAGGGCTTGGAAGAAGAGTGGCTTGGTCACACCGGATAGCCTGCAATGTTATCGAGTTGTCATTAACTGCTCTGTTGTTCGAAAGCTAACATTGATTTTCCAGGCGTCGCAAGCGGCTGCACGCCGGTTGTCACCGCGGTGTCGCAAAGCGGGGTTTGGGGTCGTTACGAGATAAGCCGGTACAGGCTGAATGGCTTGGGAGGAGGGTGGCGGCGTCCCGAGCGAGACGCCGCGGTACAGCCGAAGATCAGCCCAGCGGCGACTCCATGTGCGAGGTGCGCTCGACGGCGCCATAGCGATCGCCGACGGCGTGGGCCCGTTCCAGTAGCACCTTCAACTCGGCCAGGTCCTGGGCGATGCGGGTGCCAGGGTCGCGGCGCAGCAGGCGGGCGAACAGGTGGCCGAGGCGGCCGGCCGGCGGTTCGTAGGCCATGACGGCCGTCACCTCGGTGCCACCGGGCACATCTTCGAAGCTGACCCAACCCAGGTTGTTCAGACCGGCATAGCCACAGGAGCGCCAGCCAATCAGGCGGCCCGGCACGTCGTCGGTGACTTCGGCATCCCATTCGAAACGGCCCATGGGCGCCTTGACCACCCAGTGGGAATAGCGGTCGTTGAGCACGTCCACGCGTTCGATGTGGCGCATGAAGATCGGCAGATTGGAGAAGTCACGCCAGAAGCGATAGAGCTCATCGCGGGGACGGGCGATGACGATCCGGCGGGTCTGGGAGGCTGCCGAATGCCAGGCCAGCGAACGGCGGACGTCGCGCTCGAAACGCACCTTGGTCAGGGTGCGCTTGATCGAGCAATGGCCGCGCAGGCCGCGATTCAGCAGCCAGGCGCCGGTGGCGCCGGTCAGCAGGCCGAGCAGACCGCCACGCGCCAGGCCGCGGCTGAGCAGCAAGCCACCGCCGGCCACGGAGGCCAGGCGTTCCACGCCCTTGATGGCAGCGGCGTCGCGAGGCGGAGGAGCGAGAGGGGGAGTGGGGGCATCTAGGTGCATGGCAGATTCTCCTTTGGCTGTGGAAAAGACCTGCCCAGAGCCCCTGCCGTTCCCTAGCCGGTCAGGCCCAGTACCCGGAAGACGAAGGCGTATTCCAGGGCCACGTCGCGCAACGCCTGGTAACGCCCGCTCATGCCGCCGTGTCCGGCGCCGAATTCGGTTTTGAGCAGGAGCAGGGGCGCCTGATCGGTCCGCCGCTCGCGCAGCCGCGCCACCCACTTGGCGGCTTCCCAATACTGCACCCGGGTGTCGTGATAGCCCGCCACCGCCAGGATGGCCGGATAGGCCTGGGCCTTGACGTTTTCGTAGGGCGCGTAGCTGGCGATGCGCGCCCTCACCTCGGGCTCGTTCGGATCGCCCCACTCGTCGTACTCGGTCACGGTCAAAGGCAGATCCGGTTTGAGCATGGTGTTGAGTACGTCGACGAAGGGCACCTCGGCAATGGCCGCGGCATAGAGCTCGGGCCGCTGATTGAGCACGGCGCCGATCAGCAGACCGCCGGCACTGCCGCCGCTGATGACCACCTGTTGCGGTGTCGTCAGGCCCTGCTCCAGCAGATGCTCGGTGCAGGCGATGAAGTCATCGAAGGTGTTCTGCTTGTGTTCCAGCTTGCCGCTGCGATACCAGGCTTCACCCAGTTCGCCGCCGCCGCGCACATGGGCGATGGCGAAGCGCACGCCACGATCCAGCAGGCTCAGGCGCGCATGGGAGAACCAGGGATCGAGGCTATGGCCATAGGCGCCGTAGCCATAGAGGTACAGCGGAGCGCTTTGCGGCAGGTCGCGCCGACCGACCAGGCTGATGGGAATGCGCGTGCCGTCCGCGGCGGTGGCCCACAGGCGGCGGCTCTCGTAGGCGTCGGCGTCGAAGGGGCCTTCCACCGGCACCTGCTTGAGCACTCGCTGGGTACCGCTTACCAGGTCCAGTTCGCGGATCTCGGCCGGGCGATTGAGCGCTTCGTAGCGCAGGCGCATGACCGGACTGTCGAATTCTAGCACGTCCATGGCATCGAGACTGTAGACCTCGTCCGGCAGGTCGACCCGGTAGGAAGCCTGACCATAGGGGCGAACCTCCAGGATCGGCAACCCGGCGGTGCGCAGGCTCAAGACCAGCGCCTGGGCGCCGAGGCTGGCGTCCTCCAGCATCACCGCGGGATCGTGAGGTACCAGCAGCTGCCAGTGCGAGCGCGTGGGACTTTCCTCGGCGGCCTGGTAGAGCGCGAAGTTGATGCCGTCCTGGTTGCTGCGGATGTACCAGCCATCGACGCCATGATCGGGGAAATACTCATGACCTTCTTCGCGGGGCGCCAGGCAGACGAAGGCCGCGTCCGGCCGGTCCGCGTCCAGCACCCAGGCTTCGCTGGTGGTCTTGCTGTGCGACAAAAGCAGCAGCTTGCGTTCGGAGCTCGAACGATAGCAGCCGAGAAAGAAGCGCCCGTCGGTCTCGTGGAAGACCAGTTGCGGCTCGGCATCGCCCAGGTGGTAGCGATAGAGCTTGTGCGGACGATGGGATTCGTCGCGCTCGCCAAAGAACAGGGTGCGGCTGTCATTGGCCCAGGTCAGGCTGCCGTCGCACTCCTCGAAGGGCAGTTCGGTCACTATGCCGGTGGCCAGTTCCTTCACATAGAGCCGGTAGGTCTCGTCACCGACCTGGTCGAGGCTGTAGGCGAGTCGGGTCTGGTCCGGGCTGATGGTGAAGCGGCCGACCGAGAGAAAGCCGCCGTCGGCGATGGCGTTGCCGTCGAACAGCAATTCTTCGGTCGCCGGATCGGGCGTGAGGTCGCCGTCGGCTGGGCGGCGGCAGCGATAGTTGCGGCCGTATTCGTCACCGGCCTGGGTCCGCTGATAGTAGAGGTAGTCACCGCGAGGGACGGGCAGCGACAGGTCCGTCTCGCGGATGCGTGTACGGATCTCCTCGAACAGCTGCTCGCGCAGGGCGGCCTCGGGTGCCAGCTCGGCTTCCAGGTAGGCATTCTCGGCTTCCAGGTGCGCCAGTACCTCGGGAGCGTCACGGCTTTCCAGCCAGACGTAGGGATCGTCGCCAGGGGCGCGGCGGGTGGTGGGGGCTTGGGTCATGCGGGCTCCTTGGGCGCCGCGCAAAGACACGCGGGCGGGGCAAAACCGCTATCATAGGCTTCTCCTTTCCGCTATCGCCATGGATCGCAATGACCGAGCAAGAGTACCTGATCGCCTGGGCCGTCTACGCCGTCGCCGCGCTGCTGCTGTTGGTGGTGTCTTTCAAGGCCACCGGTTGGCTCTGGCGCTGGTTGCGCGAACCTATCCGCCTGGTGGTGGCCGTATTGCTGGTGACCCCGGCCCTGGTGGATGCCGAGCATGGCCTCTATGCGCCGGCCATCGCCGTGACGGTGCTGGACCTGGTGTTCAAGGTCGGCAACAGTGCCTGGTCGGCCGTGGCCAATCTGGCGGCGGCTGGCACCATCGGCGTGGTGCTCTACCTGATCTTCGTCCTTTGTCGCTGGCTGTACCGCCGCTCCCATCTGCGTCCTGCGTCGGTCGCCGCGGAAAGCCCTGCGGATGATCCACAGCCGGAATCGCCGACGGCACTGCGCAGCCCGGCAGCACCTGCGGAGCGCCGTGAGCCCCGTGGCCGCAGCGAGCGCGTTGAACCCCGTCTGTAATCCAGGCTTGCGCCTGGGCCGTGACCCCTTCAGCATGACCGCGAAGGGCAGCGGCTGCAGCCGCCGTTGAACCAGGCAGCCACCCCGGAGGGACGGACATGTGCGAATTGCTGGGCATGAGTGCCAACGTGCCCACGGATCTGGTCTTCAGTCTCCAGGGCCTCATGCAGCGCGGCGGTCGTACCGGTCCGCATCGAGACGGCTGGGGCGTGGCCTTCTACGAGGGTAGGGGCCTGCACCTGTTCAAGGATGCCTTGCCGGGCGCCGATTCCGAAGTGGCCAAGCTGGTCCAGGGCTATCCGATCAAGAGCCACACGGTGATCGGCCATATCCGCCACGCCAATGTCGGGGCGGTCAATCTGGCCAACACCCATCCCTTCGTGCGCGAGCTGGGCGGGCGCTATTGGAGCTTTGCCCACAATGGCCAGCTGCAGGATTTTCATCCCGAGCCGCGTTTCTACCGACCGGTAGGCACTACCGACAGCGAGACGGCCTTTTGCAGTCTGCTGGATCAGGTTCGCGAGCGCTTTCCCGAACCCGTCCCGGTGGAGATGCTGCTGCCGCAACTGGTGAACGCCTGCGATGGTTTTCGCAAGAAGGGCGTCTTCAACTGCCTGCTCAGCGATGGCGACTGGCTGTTCAGCTTCTGCACCACCAAGCTGGCCCATATCACCCGCCGTTCCCCCTTCGGTCCGGCCCAGTTGCGTGATGCGGAAGTACGCATCGACTTCAAGGCCGAGACCACGCCCAATGATGTCGTCACCATCATCGCCACCGAGCCGCTGACCTGCGACGAGGTCTGGACCCTGCATCAGCCGGGGGAATGGCATCTCTGGTGGGATGGCGAGATCGTCACCCAGGGTCGCGTCTAGACAGGAACCTACCTCACGATGCTGCGCAGCTATATTCGTCTGCTGTTGTTCACCCTGGCCTTGCTGGTAGGGGTGCAGATCCCCGGTTTCATGCTCGACTACGAGCAGTGCGTGGATGCCCATCGCCTGGAGTCCGATCAGGCCCTGAGCGGTTTCAGGCGGACCGCGCAGCAATATTTCGAGGGCAGCCTCGACGGCCTGCTGGCGCATTACCGGGCCAGCGAGGATCCGGTCTTTCGCAGCGACGCCGACAGCCTTGGCGTACTGATGCGCCGTAACGCGCTGTTCAACGAAGAATGGCAGGCCTTGCAAGGCCCCTGGTACCAGCGGGCCTGGCACATCCTGGTACGGCCCAACGGCGAGCTGCGTGACGAGACCCTGCGGCAATATCGCTATCAGGTGGTCCTTACCCCCGAAGCCATCGGCTGGGGAATAGGGCTGGGATTGGCGCTGGCGGTGACAGTGGAAACCCTCGCGCTCTGGCTTTCCATCCTGCTCTATCCACGGCGCCCAGCCCGGCGTCTTTCCTAGACCTCAAAAAAAATTTCACGTTTTCAGGCGTTTAGCTGAAAAAAGGGCTTGACGCTAAAGTCTCGCGCTGTAGAATGCGCACCCACAGCAGGCACGTAGCTCAGTTGGTTAGAGCACCACCTTGACATGGTGGGGGTCGTTGGTTCGAATCCAATCGTGCCTACCAAACAAAACCCGCACTGCTGGCGGGTAAGAAGAAGGGCGATCCGAAAGGGTCGCCCTTTTTTCGTTTGGGGATGAGATGGGAAGGCGTTCAGCTGTCAGGGCTGCTGATCCGTCCCGGCGGCCTGATACTCAACGACCTGTTCGCCTTGGCCTTCTTGGTGATAGCGAAACCCTGTCGGATCGACATGACCCCCTGGCGTCTGGTGTGTTCCTTTGGAAAGGGGCCTGAGCCGAGAGCCTGGTGCTCGATCCGCATGGAAGAAGGAGCAGTGACCGGCGACTATGCCATTCCGCCGTTGCCAAGGGCTCGATCGCGGCTGCCAGGCTCTGGCGAAGGTGAAGCGTTAGGCGTTCTGTTGTCTTGCTGTCATCGGCCAGGTGAGCGCAACAAACGCCATCCCGCCCCCCACTAGCACCAGCGCTGCACTCAAACTCCAATGCTGGGCCACGAAACCGATCGCTGCCGGACCGATGAGAATGCCGGCGTAGCCGATGGTGGTGATCGCGGCAATGGCGTGGCTTGGAGGCATCCGGGTCTGCCGTCCTGCGGCACTGAAGAGCACCGGGACGATGTTGGAGGCTCCGAGGCCAACGAGCAGAAAGCCGGCGAAGGCAAAGGGCTGGCTGGGTGCCAGCACCGCCATCAGAAAGCCTGCCGCGGCGAGTAGGCCGCCGCCTACGACCACTTTCAGGCCGCCCAGCGTCTTCACGATCCAATCCCCGGTCAGACGACCAAGGGTCATGGCCAACGCGAATACCGTGTAACCAAAGCCGGCCTGTGCCGGGGCGACGTCATGGGCATCGATCAGGAACAAGGCGCTCCAGTCCAGGATCGCGCCTTCACCGAGAAAAATCAGAAAACACAGCAAGCCGATGAAGGCGACGATCCCGCGGGGCAGTGTAAATAGCGGGGTATGCTCCGCGTCATGATTACCGTAGGGCAACAGACCCTTGATTGAGGCCGCGAGTAGCACGATCAGCAGGGCGCTGAACACCAGGGTCGCCACCAGCGGTTGGATTCCAGCTCCCAGCAGAACGCTCATGCCGCCGGCACCGACAATGCCGCCGACACTGAACAGGCCGTGGAAGCCGGACATCATGTTGCGACCGCTGTCCTTCTCGACCATCACCGCCTGAGTGTTGATGGCGACGTCCAGAGCGCCAACGCTTGCCCCGAACAAAGCCAAGGCGATGGCCATGCCGAAAATCGAATCGGCGACGGCCAGCAGCGGCAGCACGAGGGCCAGTGCCACCGAGCTGGTCGCGATCACCGCGCGGCACCCAAAGCGGCTGGCGAGGATGCCGACGATGGGCATCGCGACAATGGATCCCAGGCCCAGGCAAAGCAGCAGGAGGCCAAGCGTCGAATCATCGGCGCCGATCCTCGCCTTGGCGACGGGCACCAGGGGTGCCCACGCGGCCATGGCCGAACCCGCAATGAGGAAGCCGGCGCGGGTCGCCCATTGCTCGATCGCTCCCGAGCGTTGTTGGGTGGCGAGTTGCACGTGTTGCATGGGAGTGCTCCGAAATAAGGCGACGGTAAAGGGTTATCACACCTCATATCAGTGTTAGCCGAACGGGCATGATTAAGCAAGACCGCGCATAATCGTGCATTTCCTGGCTGATGTTCGCGGAAGGAAATGGCTAGGCCTGAACCGGGCGACTTGGCAGCTGGGGCGTGTCAGCAGGGCCTGGCAGAGCTGCTATTGAGAGGAAAGGGGGAAAGGCGTATGCGAGGCTGGGAAAGCGAAGCCTTTACCCGGTGACAAGCTTAGGTGCCCGCCACAGGCCTACTGGCTCTTCTAAGCGACAGCTTGCGTCCGCTGAATGGGTACGTTGAGGGTGGGAGCGCTGAATGCGGTAGATCTGTCTTGCCGACGCTTCTTGCAGAAGGGGTATTGGCTTGAATCCTATCTTGCCTGACAAAACCCGCACGGCTGGTGGGTAAGAAGGGCGATCCAGTTTTCGTTTACCTGCTCGGTAGCCTTTGGTCAGCCAGGCGTGCTGGGTTCGAACAGGGCGATCTCGCGATCGCCCTGTTGTCCGCCCCAAGCCATCAGCTGCTCGGGGTAACGGTCTCGGTGAAGGAGCCCGCCGGCTGCAGCCCGTGTTTGTTCGCCGTGAAGTCCAGGGCCGTCGAGGCGTAGCGCACGCCATCCTGAGCCTGCTTGAGCGTCAGGTTGGCTTCATAGAACTTGTCGCTGGCCAGTTGCTTGGCCGCCTGGTCGACGTCCGTCATGGTCTGCTTGAGCGGTGCCAGGGCAATGGCCGTATCGATATCCACATCGGCCAGGCGCAGGGTTTCCGCAGCACCCTTGGCGTCGCCATGTTTGAGTTTGTTATTGGCATCGGCCACTGCCTTAACTTTCTGCGGGCTGGCCATATAACTGTCCTGCACCACGGTATCGCCCCAGATAGGTAACCAGGAGGTTACGGTGGTACTGGTATCGGCCTTGCCCTGATTATCCTTGACCTGTAATTCACTCGCGGCTTTTTTCAGCGCGGTATTATCCGACTGTGCAAGTTTGAGTGCCTGTTGCGCATCCTTGACATGGCTTACCGCTTTCTTCGTTTGCCCTTGAAAGAGTTCCAGGCGTGCGGTGGATATATCGGTGAAGGCTCTTTGGCCTTGAGTGGACAGCGCCTGGAAATTGCCCAGTTCGCTGGGCGAGGGGGCTTGGGTGGCGGCGAAGGCCGCAGACGAGCAGGCGGCTACGACGGCGACGACCAGCAGGCTCTTTGCCAGTTTATTCTTGACGTTCATGTGCTGCCTCCAGCGGATATACAATTGAAGTAGGGTTATCGCTCAGGTAACAGAACCTTGTTCTGTAGTGCCTGGAATCGATACTCCGCCGGATCCCTTAACACTGGATTAATAGGAGCCGAGCTTTTCTTGAATAGCCGCTGAACAGTCTTGCGCTGTTAAATGCGGGTAATCTTGTCGGGCGTTAACCAAGGACGCCTTTGGTTGAATCTCGTGTGAATATGTTTCGCCTGGAAGAACTTTTGGAAGTCTAAGGTTTATGCGGATCCCTCAGGCGGGTAGGGGTGTGACCGCTTGCCTCGGTCGTGGCGATCCAGGTTTTCACGTAGACTGGCGGACGATTTTTCCTGGGGCTCCACTGCCTCGCCAGGCGCGAGCATGGGCCCGCCACAACGAGGAGCGAATGATGACGCAGGGTGGTGAAGGCCGGCAGATCGGCAAGGGTGGTTGCCTGGGGTTGATCCTGCTGTCGATCCTGTTCGCGGTCGTGGTCTTCGGCTCCATCATCTACGTCTATCGCCACAATGCCACGCCGGTCAGCCGCGCCAACGAGCAGCAGGCCATCGACCAGTGCCTGGCGCGGGCCAATGCCGCGGACACCTCGCCGGCGGATCGCCAGGCGCTGATGGAAAACTGCCAGGAAATGCAGAAGCAGTTCCTCAAGAAGTACCCCAACGTGGCACGTTGAGCGGGCAACCGCCCCTTGCGAGGTTGCGCCAGGTCTCAGTTTCTGAAAGGATTTCCGTCCCAAACTTTCCAGTGATCCTTTCGCGTCGCCCGGAATGCCTTGCGGCCCTGCCACTGTGCGGCGGGATTTCCAGCGGTGCGGCTGCTTACTGGCCAATCCCACCATGTGGCCCTTGGTATGGGTCACCACTGAGTTGAGGAGGCGCCATGCCTGTCATTACTCTCCCCGACGGTAGCCAACGTCCATTCGACAAGCCCGTCACCGTAGCCGAAGTCGCCCAATCCATTGGTGCCGGTCTTGCCAAGGCCACCATCGCCGGTCGCGTCGACGGCCAGCTGCGCGATGCCAGCGATCTCATCGAGCAGGATGCTAACCTGCAGATCATCACCGCCAAGGACGAGGACGGCCTGGAGATCATTCGCCACTCCTGCGCCCACCTAGTAGGTCATGCGGTCAAGCAGCTGTTCCCGACCGCCAAGATGGTCATTGGCCCGGTGATCGACGAAGGCTTCTACTACGACATCTCCTTCGAGCGTCCCTTTACCCTGGATGACCTCTCGGCCATCGAGACGCGGATGCGCGAGCTGATCGACAAGGACTACGACGTCATCAAGAAGATGACGCCGCGCGCCGAAGTCATCGAGGTGTTCAAGGCCCGGGGTGAGGAGTACAAGTTGCGCCTGATCGACGACATGCCCGAGGAGCAGGCCATGGGCCTGTACTACCACGAGGAATACGTCGACATGTGCCGGGGCCCGCACGTGCCCAACACCCGCTTCCTCAAGGCGTTCAAGCTGACCAAGCTGTCCGGCGCCTACTGGCGTGGCGACGCCAAGAACGAGCAGCTGCAGCGTATCTATGGCACCGCCTGGGCGGACAAGAAGCAGCTGGCGGCCTACATCCAGCGCATCGAGGAAGCCGAGAAGCGCGACCATCGCCGCATCGGCAAGCAGCTCGATCTCTTCCACCTGCAGGAAGAAGCGCCCGGCATGGTGTTCTGGCACGCCAATGGCTGGACCGTCTACCAGGTGCTCGAGCAGTACATGCGTAAGGTCCAGCGCGACCACGGCTACCAGGAGATCAAGACGCCCCAGGTGGTCGATCGCATCCTCTGGGAGCGCTCGGGTCACTGGTCCAACTACGCCGAGAACATGTTCACCACGGCGTCGGAAAACCGTGACTTCGCGGTCAAGCCAATGAACTGCCCCTGCCACGTGCAGGTGTTCAACCAGGGTCTGAAGTCCTACCGCGACCTGCCGCTGCGCCTGGCCGAGTTCGGTGCCTGCCACCGCAACGAGCCGTCCGGCGCCCTGCACGGCATCATGCGCGTACGCGGCTTCACCCAGGACGACGCCCACATCTTCTGTACCGAAGAGCAGGTAGAGAAGGAAGCGGCCGACTTCATCAAGCTGACTCTGCAGGTCTATGCCGACTTCGGCTTCACCGACGTGATCATGAAGCTCTCCACCCGACCGGCCAAGCGCGTCGGTTCCGAAGAGCTGTGGGATCGCGCCGAGAAGGCGCTGGCCGATGCCCTGGACGCCTCGGGTCTGGAGTGGGAATACCAGCCGGGCGAGGGCGCCTTCTACGGGCCCAAGATCGAATTCACCCTCAAGGACTGCCTGGGGCGTAACTGGCAGTGTGGTACCCTGCAGTACGATCCCAACCTGCCGGAGCGCCTCGACGCCAGCTACATCTCCGAGGACAACAGTCGTCAGCGCCCGGTGATGCTGCACCGTGCCATCCTCGGTTCCTTCGAGCGCTTCATCGGCATGCTCATCGAGCATTATGCCGGTCTGTTCCCGGCCTGGCTCGCTCCGACCCAGGCGGTGGTACTCAATATCACCGACAAACAGGCCGATTTCGCCCAGCAGGTCGTCGGCGAATTGAACGCTGAGGGCTTCCGGGCCAAAGCCGACTTGAGAAACGAGAAGATCGGCTTTAAAATCCGCGAGCATACTTTGCTCAAGGTTCCCTATCTCCTGGTTATTGGAGACCGGGAGGTTGAGACACGATCCGTTGCCGTGCGTACCCGTGAAGGCGTAGATCTGGGCTCCATGCCCGTCGAGCGTTTCCGCGAGCTGCTCACGCAAGCGGTTTCCCGGCGTGGCCGGCAAGATTCGGAGTAATCACTATCAAGCAGCGTGACATGAGACAAGACAAGCGAGCCGCACCCCGGGCACCGATCAACGAAAATATCACCGCCCGGGAAGTTCGCCTTATTGGCGCCGATGGTCAGCAAGTAGGCATCGTCTCCATCCAGGAGGCCCTGCAGGCTGCTGAAGACGCCAAGCTGGATCTGGTGGAAATCACCGCCGACGCCGTACCCCCGGTCTGCCGGATCATGGACTACGGCAAGCACGTCTTCGAGAAGAAGAAGCAAGTCGCGGCGGCGAAGAAGAACCAGAAGCAGGCTCAGGTCAAAGAAATCAAGTTTCGTCCAGGGACGGAAGAAGGGGATTACCAGGTAAAACTACGCAACCTGGTACGTTTCCTAACCGAGGGGGACAAGGCCAAGGTCTCGTTGAGATTCCGCGGCCGGGAGATGGCCCACCAGGAGCTGGGCATGGAGCTGTTGAAGCGGGTCGAAGCTGACCTCGTCGAACACGGCGCCGTTGAGCAGCATCCTAAGATGGAAGGACGCCAACTCATCATGGTCATCGCCCCCAAGAAGAAAAAGTAACTACCAGGGCACTGGCAGGCCTTGCTGTTATGCGTAATCACTCAATGCGGAGTATCCGAACATGCCAAAGATGAAAACCAAAAGCGGCGCTGCGAAGCGCTTCGTGAAAACTGCTGGTGGCATCAAGCACAAGCACGCTTTCAAGAGCCACATTCTGACCAAGATGACCACCAAGCGTAAGCGTCAGCTGCGCGGTACGTCGCTGATGCATGCATCCGACGTCCAAAAGGTTGAGCGCATGCTGCGCCTTCGTTAATCCTGGTCAAGAATTTAAAGGAAGTTACCCATGGCTCGTGTTAAGCGTGGCGTCATCGCTCGTCGCCGTCACAAGAAAATCCTGAAGCTCGCCAAAGGCTACTACGGTGCCCGTTCGCGCGTCTTCCGCGTCGCTAAGCAAGCGGTAATCAAGGCAGGCCAATACGCCTACCGTGACCGCCGTCAGAAGAAGCGTCAGTTCCGCGCTCTGTGGATCGCTCGTATCAACGCTGGTGCTCGTATCAACGGTCTGTCCTACAGCCGTCTGATCGCCGGCCTGAAGAAAGCGGCCATCGAGATCGACCGTAAGGTACTGGCCGATCTGGCCGTGAACGAAAAAGCGGCGTTTGCTGCGATTGTCGAGAAAGCTAAAGCTTCGCTGGCTTAAGCCCCCCGGCAATCTCGCGCCTCTGGCGCGAAGCAACGTTATCAATAGGGGAAGAGCCTCATAGCTCTTCCCCTATTTTGTATCTGGAGTCCCTAGATGGAAAACCTGGATGCGCTGGTCTCCCAAGCACTGGAGGCCGTGCGGCACACCGAAGACACCAATGCCCTGGAACAGCTCCGGGTCAATTACCTGGGCAAGAAGGGTGAGCTGACCCAGATCATGAAGACCCTGGGCCACCTCACCGCTGAGGAGCGTCCCCAGGCTGGCGCGCTGATCAACGCCGCCAAGGAACGTGTCCAGGACGCAATCAACAGCCGCAAGGCGACGCTGGAGCAGGCCGCGCTGGCCGCTCGCCTCGCCGCGGAACGCATCGACGTGACCCTGCCCGGGCGCGGTCAGGCCTCGGGTGGTCTGCATCCGGTCACCCGTACCCTGGAGCGTATCGAGCGTCTGTTCGCCAACATCGGCTATGGCGTCGCCACCGGTCCCGAGATCGAAGACGACTACCATAACTTCGAAGCGCTCAACATCCCCGGCCACCACCCGGCGCGGGCGATGCACGACACCTTCTACTTCAACGCCAACATGCTGCTGCGCACCCACACCTCGCCGGTGCAGATCCGCACCATGGAGAGCCAGCAGCCGCCGATCCGCATCATCTGCCCGGGTCGTGTCTATCGCTGCGACAGCGATCAGACCCACTCGCCGATGTTCCATCAGGTCGAAGGCCTGGTGATCGATGAGGAAGTCAGCTTCGCCGATCTCAAGAGCACCCTGGTGACCTTCCTGCGCGAATTCTTCGAGGAAGAGCTGGAAGTCCGCTTCCGTCCCTCCTACTTCCCCTTCACCGAGCCGTCGGCCGAGGTGGACATCCGCCGCCCGAGTCGCGATGGCGAACCGGCTTCGCGCTGGCTCGAGGTGCTGGGCTGCGGCATGGTCCATCCCAACGTCCTGCGCATGGCCGGCATCGATCCGGAGAAGTACCAGGGCTTCGCCTTTGGCATGGGCGCCGAGCGCCTGGCCATGCTGCGCTACGGGGTCAACGACCTGCGCCTCTTCTTCGACAACGATCTGCGCTTCCTGGCGCAATTCCGCTAGCTGCCAGACGGGAGTCCTATGAAATTCAGTGAACAATGGCTGCGTAGCTGGGTGAACCCTGCGGCTACGCACGAGGATCTGGTTGCCCGGCTGTCCATGGCCGGCCTGGAAGTGGACGGCGTCGAAGCGGCGGCCGGGCGCTTCCAGGGCGTCATCGTCGGCGAGGTGGTTTCCGTCGAGCGCCATCCCGATGCCGACAAGCTCAATGTCTGCCAGGTCAGCAACGGCCAGGAATCCTTCCAGGTGGTCTGCGGCGCGCCCAATGTGCGCGCGGGCCTCAAGGTGCCTTTCGCTACCGTCGGCGCCACGCTGCCGGGTGACTTCACCATCAAGAAGGCCAAGCTGCGCGGCGTGGAATCCCACGGCATGCTCTGCTCGGCCAGCGAATTGCAGATCAGCGACGACAACAGCGGCCTGCTGGAACTGCCGGCCGGCGCGCCGGTGGGCGAGAGCATCCGCAGCTACCTGCAACTGGACGACGCCATCATCGACGTCGACCTGACCCCGAACCGCGGCGACTGCCTGTCCATCGCCGGTCTGGCGCGGGAAGTGGGTGCCCTGTACAACGCCACCGTCGAGCCCCTACAGGTCGAGGCCGTGGCGGCTACTCACCAGGAGACCCGTCCGGTCGAGGTGCTGGCGCCCCAGGCCTGCCCGCGCTACCTGGGTCGCGTGGTCAACAACGTCGACCTATCCCGTCCCACGCCGGACTGGATGGTCGAGCGTCTGCGCCGCAGTGGCGTGCGCAGCATCGACGCCGCCGTCGACGTCACCAACTACGTGATGCTCGAACTCGGTCAGCCCATGCATGCCTTCGATCTGGACCAGATCAAGGGCGGCATTCGCGTGCGTCTGGCCGATGCCGGCGAGCGCCTGGTGCTGCTGGATGGCCAGGACATCGAACTGCGCAACGACACCCTGGTGATCGCCGACCACGAACGCGCCCTGGCTATCGCCGGCGTCATGGGTGGCGAGCACAGCGGTGTCGCCGCCGGTACTCGTGATCTGTTCTTGGAAAGCGCCTTCTTCGACACCATCGCCGTGGCCGGCAAGGCTCGTTCCTACGGCTTGCACACCGATTCCTCCCACCGCTTCGAGCGGGGCGTGGACTTCGAGCTGGCACGCAAGGCCATGGAGCGGGCGACCCGTCTGCTGCTCGACATCGTTGGCGGCGAACCAGGTCCGGTGATCGAGGCGGTCAGTGCCGAGCACCTGCCGCAGGTCGAGCCGATCCTGCTGCGCGCCGAGCGCATCGAGCGCGTCCTGGGTCTGACCCTGGACGATGCCCAGGTCGAGCGTCTACTCAGCGGTCTGGGTCTGGCCGTGGCCCGCCTGGAAGCCGGTCGCTGGCAGGTAGGCGTACCTAGCCACCGCTTCGACATCAGCATCGAAGTGGACCTGATCGAAGAACTGGCGCGCCTCTATGGCTACAACCAGCTGCCGATCCGTTTCCCCCAGGCCCGCCTGGCGCCGCAGCCCCTGCCCGAGAGCAAGGGCGAGCTGAGCCAGCTGCGTCGCCTGCTGGTGGCCCGTGGTTATCAGGAAGCCATCACCTACAGCTTCATCGACGAAAAGACCTTCCGTCTGTTCGCCCCTGAGGCCCAGCCGGTAATGCTGGCCAATCCCATTTCCACCGACATGGCCGCCATGCGCTCGTCGCTGTGGCCGGGTCTGGTCAAGGCTGTGCAGTACAACCTTAACCGTCAGCAGGACCGCGTTCGGCTGTTCGAGTCGGGTCTGAGATTCGTCGGTCAACTGGAAGGCCTGGTGCAGGAAAACGTCCTCGCCGGCGCCGTCTGCGGTTCGCGTCTGCCGGAGAGCTGGTCGTCCGGACGTGAGGCGGTGGACTTCTTCGACGTCAAGGCCGATGTCGAGGCGCTGCTGGCTCAGTCTGGTGCGGGTAGCGACTTCCGCTTCGTCACGGGCGAGCATCCGGCGTTGCACCCGGGGCAGACCGCGCTGATCGAAAGGGCAGGGCAGCCAGTCGGATATCTGGGCGCCCTGCACCCGGAAGTGGCGCGCGAGCTGGACGTGGATCGCCCGGTGTTCCTCTTCGAGCTGGCACTGGATGCCCTGACCACCGGCAGCCTGCCGCGCTTTGGCGAGCTGTCGCGCTTCCCGGAAGTGCGGCGTGACCTGGCACTGGTGGTGGACGAAGCCGTCGCCGCAGGCGACCTCTTGGCCGACATCCGCGGAAACGCCGGAGAAGGCCTCAAGGAACTGCGTCTGTTCGACGTCTACCAAGGCAAAGGTATTGATCCACATAGAAAAAGCGTCGCCATCGGCTTGACCTTGCAACATCCATCGCGCACATTAACCGATGAAGAAGTCAACGAAACGACGCAGAAAATCCTCGTTTCTCTGGAAAGAAGGTTCAACGCCACGTTAAGGAAATAGCGCATGGGGGCCCTGACGAAAGCTGAGATGGCCGAACGTCTGTTTGAAGAGCTCGGTCTGAACAAACGTGAAGCCAAGGAATTGGTCGAACTGTTCTTCGAAGAAATTCGTCATGCGCTCGAAAGCAACGAGCAGGTCAAGTTATCCGGTTTCGGCAACTTCGACCTGCGCGACAAGCGCCAGCGCCCCGGACGCAATCCCAAGACAGGGGAGGAGATACCCATCACGGCACGCCGTGTGGTGACCTTCCGCCCCGGGCAGAAACTCAAAGCCAGGGTCGAGGCCTATGCTGGAACCAAGTCATAACGACGAACTGCCGGTCATACCAGGCAAGCGCTACTTCACCATCGGTGAGGTGAGCGACCTTTGCCTGGTCAAACCGCACGTGCTGCGCTACTGGGAGCAGGAATTTCCCCAGCTGAACCCGGTGAAGCGCCGCGGTAACCGGCGCTATTACCAGCGTCACGACGTGCTGATGATCCGTCAGATCCGCTCTCTGCTGCACAACGAAGGCTTCACCATCGGCGGGGCGCGCCAGCGTCTCACCCAGGGCGACGAGACCCGCGATGAGGGTTCGCAGTACCACCAGCTCATCCGCCAGATGATCAGCGAACTCGAAGAAGTCCTCGTCGTACTGAAAAAGTGAAAAAAAGCTTCCATTAATCAAAGTGTTGCAGTAAGATGCACGCCGTTCCCTAGAGGAACACAGTCGGGGCGTAGCGCAGCCTGGTAGCGCACTTGCATGGGGTGCAAGGGGTCGAGTGTTCGAATCACTCCGTCCCGACCAAATCAACGAGAAGGCTCAAGCACTTAGTGGCTTGGGCCTTTTTCGTTTTTAGGCTCTGATCAAAACAGAATCAAAATCCAAGCAGAATCGGTCAGTGGTTTGGCGCATGCCCAAAGGGTCCCCCACGGGGCCAACCAGAATCTCGCGCTATGATCACGCGATCAGGCGGTGACCAAGCCGGCTTGGTAGATCCAGCGAGTTCTACTCAATCTCGACCTAGGCTCTGTAAGAAAAGTCGTCGAGCGAAGGTCAGGCAGGGCAAAATCGGCGAGGAAGCGGATCGGACTCGCGCTCGAGGTTACGAGTGGTAAACGAGCATTCCGATCGGACTGGCGATCCAGCTGACTTTTAACGCAGCATCACCGAGCGCAGGCACTTGTCGTACAGAGTCTAATCCATATAGCGCAGGACACCCTGTGCGGCATGGTACCGTTGCGGCAACCGATACCTTCTTTCTCTCCGCAACTCAACTGACATTGATGTCGGGTCCAGAAATACTGCAGTGACGCTGCAGGTATCAGGTCTCTTGGATCAGTTGGTCTTGATGTATTAGAAGCCTGATTGAAAGGGCCCAACGCTGGCGATGGGCCCTTTTCATCACTCAACGTCCTTTGCTACGTCTACTCCCGCGGACGTCAGCTTAACGGGCGGTACCAAAGCGCGTTTTCCTTGAGTGTCTGTGGACAGATGGCCTTTCTGGATAAGTCCATGCGCTTGCAGGTCCTGGAGGACATCCATCACGGCCTCTTCGCCGTGATGGTTATCGAGGATTTCATTGCCCAGCCCTTCCGGGTGCGAGTGATACAGCCGGCGCAAGAGTTCAGCTTTGAGTTCTGCATTGATAGCCATGAGTTCTCCTCGTATGGGTGTACAGGCTATGACAAGCGTGGAGATGACCAGTGCCTGGTCAGGAGTTACCGGACATCCTCTCGGTCAGCTGAAAACGTCTTGATCATGCAGGCAGTACCACGCGTTACGGAGACACCTATTGATCTTGTCTGGACAGCTATCTCACTGAACAACCTGACAAAATTGTCATCCTGCGGTACCCGCTCCTGACCGAAAGATCAGGATAAGTTGGCGAGGTCATCTCCTGGACCTCGAATCATGTCGCGCTTTCTTTCTCTCTCCACTGCCATGCTAGGCGCCGCGTTCATCGGTCAGGCGCAGGCGGCGCTGCCGCAGCACCCCGATCTCGACCTCGCGGCTGCCCAGCGCCTGGCGCAGACCGCGCCCTGTAGCGCCGCGCTGGCGGTGCTCGACCGCAGCGGTCAACTGATCCTTCTGCAACGCGATACCCGCGTCGGACCGCACAACGCCGAGGCGGCGCGGCGCAAGGCCTTTACCGCCCTGTCCACCCGCACCCCGTCGCAGGCACTGGCCGAGCGTGCCCGGCAGAACCCGGATGCGGCCAATCTCGTCACCCTGCCCGAGTTGCTGCTGCTGGGCGGTGGCATCCCGCTCTACGAAGGCGACCAGATGGTCGGCGCCCTGGGCATCGCCGGTGCCGGCGGTGGCGGGGCGGACGAGCGCTGTGCGCTGGCGGCCGCTGAACACCTCAACCTCACCTCTCATCCTTGAAGGAGATTTTCATGAAGACGTTCGTGCTGTTGTCGGGTCTGGCCCTGTCCGGCTTGGCGGTCGCCGCGCCCAATCCCCTGAGTGTCCATGTGCTCAACCTGGAAGACGGCAAGCCGTCGGCCGGGGTGCACGTGACCCTGGAGCGTCAGGTGGGGCAGGGCTGGCAGCCGCTGGCGGAAGAGGTCACCAACGAGCAGGGCCGGGTGCCGGCGCTGTTTCCCAAGGAAAAGACCTTCGAGAAGGGGGAATACCGCGTGGTCTTCAAGACCGGCGACTACTATCGCCAGCAGGGTCGCAGCGCCTTCTTCCCGGAAATCCCCGTGGTGTTCGACGTCACCCAGCCGGAGCAGCACTACCATATCCCGCTGTTGCTCAGCCCCTACGGCTTCAGCACCTACCGCGGTTCCTAGGGCGCCGGCGCGGCGTCAGTCCTCGCGCCTGTCCACCGCGCTCGTACAGGCACAGTGCAGCTGGCGGCAACCTCCAGCACTGTGACCCTGCCATGCTTGGTGAGGGCCATTCGCGAGCGGTCGAGGCCCTGCGCGAATGGCGCCTCTCCGCGCGGTATTCCTGATCGTCGGAGCGGTGTCTCCGTTAAGGGGCGATCGGTCGTTCGCGAGCTCCCACGAGTGGCGCGATGTCGCTGGGGGCAGGGCGGATCTCCGGATCGTTCCAGGCCCTGGGCCGCCTTGGCTTCTGCTGGCTCACAGACAAGTTTTTCAATTGCTATGGGCACCACATTCGGTACAGGCACTTTAAGTGAGTCCTAAGCGGCAAAACGTAGCGTTGGTGGCTTCATTCACCAGGGTGCCCGGTTACTTTTTTATCGGTACCGTTGAATATGTATGACTAATAACCTTCGTCATTGCCGTACAGGGAGCTGGTGGTATGCCACTCGAGCAGCTTTTAAACCGCCTGTCCAAGGTCCTCGATGCCGCGCGTCCAGGTGGCTCGCCGCTGTGAGCCAGGACTTCGCGCCCCTGCGTAACAGCCAACGGGGCCCGGTGCTCCTGCTGGCCTCCGGACCTTCGGCTGCCGAACTCAACCTGGACGCCTGGCAGGATGTGCCGATCATTACCATGAACGGCGCCATCGCCAAGCTGAGCGGGACCGACATCCGCCCGCTCTTCTACGTCTGCAGCGACCTGAGCTTTGCCGAGCAGCAACCTGATCTCTACGCGCGCGGAATCGAGCAGGCGCAACGGCTTGCCCTGTGGCCCGCGGCGATCGAACGGCTCGCGGAAAGCCGGCAGGCCAAGGCTCATGCGTTGCGACGAGCGCCCAGTACCCGGCTGGAACACTACCTCGGGCTGGAACGCGACCAGGCCGAACGCACGCTCACCTTGCTCAGTCGCCGAGCGCGCGACATCGGTTTCAGCCGAGACATGGACTACGGCATCTTCGATGTCCGGACCGTTGCCTTCATCGCCTTGCAACTGGCCTATCACCTGGGCTTTAGCAAGATCTATCTGGCCGGTGTCGACCTCAATGCCCGGGCCCCACGCTTCTACGAAGGCAGCACAGGCGCGAGATCGCCCTGTGGTCTGGACGAGCACCTGTACAGCCGTATCCTGCCCGGGCTCAAGGTCATGCAGGACGTCATGACCGCCGAGGGCCGTCAGGTCTTCAACCTGTCGCGCTGCAGCTGCATTCCTGCGCAACTCATCCCACGCGCCGATCTGGCCTCCGTCGAGGCGACCTGGCTGGGTCAGCGGACCCGTCAAGCCGGCTGAGAGTGCGCGTTCAGTATTCCTGTGGCGTACCGAGAAGTCTGGACGTAAGGACGGAAAGACCTTCCTCGCGCGCTCGATCAGCGCCAACCCTGGGTAAGCCCCCAGACCACTACATAGCGCGTGGTCTTGGCCAGGGTCACCACCAGTAAAAAGCGCCACAGGGGTTCGCGCATCACGCCGGCGACCAGGGTCAGCGGATCACCGATCACGGGCGTCCAGCTGAGCAGCAGCGACCACCAGCCATAGCGCTGATAGGCCGCCTGAATGCGGGCAAGCCGTTTCGGCGATACCGGAAACCAGCGGCGTTGGCGAAAGCGTTCGAGGTGGGTGCCCAGCCACCAGTTCAGCGTCGAACCGGCAACATTGCCCAGGGTAGCGGCCAGCAGCAGGAGGGGCGTGGCATAGCGTTCGGTGAGCAGCAGCCCCGCCAGAGCGGCTTCCGACTGCAGGGGCAGCAGTGTGGCCGCGCCAAAGGCGAGGGCGGCCAGCCCGAGATAGACACTTAGAGCTTCCAGGGTAGAGCTCCAGCAGGAAAGGTCATGGGAGTCTGTCTCGGGTCGGAGGAACGCCGCCGAGCATAGCGTCAGGGACGAGGCTACACCTCCTCTCCGCCCTGAGCCCCGGTGTTCAATCCAGCCTGGCGATCCAGTCCGCGACCGAATCGCCGCTGCTCATGTCCGGCTGCACCAGGCCATCGATCATGAAGGTCGGCGAGACATGGATGCCGTTCTGCCGGGCGTACTTGCAGTGCCACTTGATGGCGTGCTGCAGGTCCGGCTTGGCGAAGGCGTCGGCCAGGGCCAGGCCGCTGTAACGCTCCAGACGCGCGATGATGTCGTTGGGTGTGGCCTCACGGTTGGGCCCGGTGGCGTGATCCTTGAACTCGAACTCCTCGCGGTGGGCGGCCACCGCCGCCAAGACCGCCTTGGCGCTTTCCTTGCCGCCGTCGAGGGTGGCGGCGGCCAGGACGCACCGCACCACCACGCCGGAGAACAGGTGCCAGGGCTGGGATTGCAGGCGGATCTTCAGGGTGATCCGCTCAGGGCCGGCCTGGGTCAGCAGGTCGTCGAGCTTGTTGAAGGCCCTGACCGAAAAGGGGCAGGTGGGCTCGAGAAAGACTTCGAAGGTGCGGGGGCCATGGCCCCAGGTGAGGGTGTCGGCGTACATCGTGCAACTCCAACGGAAGTGAGCGAGGCGGTGCGAATGAGACCATGCGCTGCCCCTGGCGTTTTCGACTGTTCAGGACGGCGCGAGACGGCTCAGGGAATGAGTCGACGCCGACGCATGTCCTCCAGGTGCGCGAGCAAGACCTCGTCGGACCTTAGGATCATCCGCCCGAAGCCGGCCTGCCGCGCCCTGGTCACGTCAAAGATGGCGTCTTTCTCGACATGGAAGATGAAGTCGCCGAAAGCGCCGGGTGCGATCCGTTCGGGATCGGCCTCGGCCAGTCCTTCGCGCTCTGCCAGCGCCTGCCAGACCGGTTTCAGTGCGGTCAGGCGCTGGGCCAGGGAGATGGGTTGCGGCTCGCCCACCTCCAGCCCGAACCAGTCGGCCAGCTGCGGCCAGACGTGACTCCAGCGGAAGACGTCGCCATTGGTGAGGTTGTAGGCGCCATCGCGTTCTTCTTCCGCTGCCCAGACCGCGGCCTCGCCCAATAGCGGCGCGGCGGTGACGTTGACCAGGGCACCGCGATAGGCCTGCTCCGTTCCGGGAAACTGCATGGCCGTGCCGGTCTCGCGACAGAGCGCGCCATAGAGGCCGATGAGGTTGCCCAGATTCATGGCCGATCCCAGGGAATGGCCGATGACGATGTCGGGCCTCAGCGCCGTCCAGCGAATGCCATCACCTTCGAGACTGCGGACGAAGTCTTCGTGGCGGAAGTAGAGATTGGGCGGGAAGTGACGACTGTCGTCTTCGCGGGCCGGCGTCTTGTAGACCCCCAGGTGAGCGCCGTAGATCTTGCCGCCCTGGACGAAGGTGATGCGGGCCAGGGGTGCTCCGGCGCTACGCACCGCGCCCACCAGGTTCTCCAGCATGGCGGCGTTTTCGTCCGCCTCCACGCCTGGATCGGGGTTCGGCTTGAGGGCGCTGTAGAAGAGATGGGTCACGCCGGCCAGATCGGCCTTGGCCGCTGCCAGGCTGTCCTGGTCCAGCAGGTCGGCGGTCAGATGGGGAAAGCGGCTTGGGCCCTGTTTCGAGCGGCCAACGGTGGTAATGGACCAGCCGGCCTTGGCGAAGGCCTCCAGCACGGCCTGGCCGATGATGCCGCTGGCACCGGCGATGAGCAGCTGTCGTTCGGTCATGGGGTCTCCGATAGGGTGTGGTGAGGCGATGAAGGGGAGACCCTTGTGCCGGGCGATTTGTCCCCGCGTCGGGCTGGACGGTAGGCGGACGAACGCTGGTGTCCTGCTCGTACAGGCAGGGTTACTGTGGCAGCACTGCCTGCTGCCGCGGAGGACCTCGCCTTGGCCAACCCGTCCCGTACGCCTGCCGCCTTTCACGCCTTGCTCAGCGAACTCGTGGTCGCCCTTGGTATGCCTGCCGCCCAGGCGACGAACCTGCAGGTCCTGGGCGACGACAGCCTGGCCTCCTGCTTCCCGGTCAGCGATCTCGCCACGGCGGCGATCGGGGTCGCCGGCCTGGCCACCGCCGATCTGCTGGCCGAAGGGGCGCCCGGATTGCCGGTACAGGTGGACCGACATCTCGCCGCGGCCTGGTTCAAGACGTCCCTGCGTCCCCTGGGCTGGGAGTTGCCCGCCGTCTGGGATCCCATCACGGGTGATTACCGCACCTGTGACGGCTGGCTACGGTTACATGCCAATGCGCCCCACCACCGCGAGCGTGCCCTTGCCGTCCTGGGCTGTGCCAACCGCCAGGACGCCGTGGTACAGGCCACGGCCGGCTGGTCGGGCGAAGCCTTGGAGACGGCCATCGTCAACGCCGGAGGTTGCGCGGCGAGGCTGCGCAGCCAGGCGGAGTGGCAGGCGCATTCCCAGGGGCAAGCGGTGCGCGCCGAACCGCTGATCGCCCAGGAATGGACAGCCATTGCCACCGCGCGCGACTGGCGGCCTGATCCACAACGCCCCTTGCAGGGCATTCGCGTCCTCGACCTGACCCGCATCCTCGCCGGGCCCATCGCCACCCGCCTGCTGGCCGGCCTGGGTGCCGAGGTGCTGCGGATTGATCCGCCTGCGTGGGACGAACCGGCCCAGGCGCCCGAGGTCACCCTGGGCAAGCGCTGCGCGCGGCTCGATCTCAGGCGGCCCGCCGACCGCGGGAGGTTCGCGGCGCTGCTGGCCGAGGCGGACATCCTGGTTCACGGTTATCGCGCTGATGCGCTGGAGCAGCTGGGTTATGGAGACCTACAGCGACGCGCGCTCAATCCCAGCCTGATCGATGTGTCCCTCTGTGCCTACGGCTGGAGTGGTCCCTGGGCACTACGACGGGGCTACGACAGCCTGGTGCAGATGTCCTGCGGCATCGCAGCGGCTGGCAGTGCCTGGCAAGGGGTGGAGACGCCGGTACCCTTGCCGGTGCAGGCGCTCGACCATGCCACTGGCTATCTCCTGGCAGCCGCTGCCCTGCGCGGGCTGGCACGGCGTCAACGGGAAGGGCAGGCATTGACGGCGCGGCTGTCCCTGGCCCGTACCGCCGTGCTGCTGACCGAGCGGCCAGACGCGAGCGACGGATCAGCGTATCGAGGACCAGCGGAGGAGGACTACGGTGACGCTCAGGAACCCACCGCCTGGGGGCCTGCGTTGCGCTTGCGGGCGCCGCTCCGAATGGGTGAGGTCGAGCTGCAGTGGCGTCGCCCCGCGACGCGACTCGGCTCCGCCACGGCGGACTGGGGGCGCTAGCGGCAGCAGACCCCTTCTGCCACCGCTCGTTGGGTCAGTCCAGGTCGCTGGCCGAATGCCGCTCGGCCAGTTGCTCGCCCGGCTCACCCCAGGTGCGATTGACCCTACGGCCACGCTGCACCGCCGGCCGCGCGGCGATGGCCTGGGCCCAGCGCTGCACGTGCTGGTAGTCCTGCACGGAAAGGAATTCCGCGGCGTTGTACAACTGACCCAGCACCAGGTTGCCGTACCAGCTCCAGATGGCGATGTCGGCGATGCTGTAGTCCTCGCCGGCCACATAGCGGCGCTCGGCCAACAGGCGGTCGAGGACATCGAGCTGGCGCTTGGCTTCCATGGCGTAGCGGTTGATGGGGTATTCGAGCTTTTCCGGCGCATAGGCATAGAAATGCCCGAAGCCGCCGCCCAGGAAGGGCGCCGAGCCCATCTGCCAGAACAGCCAGTTCAGCGTCTCGGTGCGACCGGCGTGATCCTTCGGGATGAAGGCTCCAAAGCTGTCGGCGAGATAGAGCAGGATGGCGCCGGACTCGAAGACACGCAGCGGTTCGGCGCCGCGACGATCCACCAGGGCTGGGATCTTGGAGTTCGGGTTGATCTCGACGAAACCGCTGGAAAACTGATCACCTTCCCCGATACGGATCAACCAGGCGTCGTATTCGGCGTCGGTGTGCCCGAGCGCCAGCAGTTCCTCCAGCAGGATGGTCACCTTCATACCATTGGGCGTACCCAGGGAGTAGAGCTGGAAGGGGTGCTCGCCGACTGGCAGCTCCTGGTCATGGGTCGCGCCGGCGATGGGGCGGTTGATGCTGGCGAAGTTGCCGCCGGAGGTAGTGGGGGTCCAGACGCGTGGGGGCGTGTAGGGTTCGCTCATGGTGGCTCTGTCCTCGGTCGACACGGATGGGTAGTTCGATCATAACCGAACTATACATTGGGTCTGTTCAGTGGCTCTCAAGCTGGCGACAAACCGGATCCTGCGGCGCAGGCGTGATCGGTAGATCAGCGCTCCGTCCAGACGCCGCGCAGCCCGGGATCAGGCATTCTGTTCAGTCAGGCGCTGCACCGTCAGGCTACGGTATTGCCGCGGGGTCATGCCTTTGAGCTGGTGGAAGCGTCGATTGAAGTTGGAGATGTTGTTGAAGCCGGCCTCGAAGCAGATATCGGTAACCGGCATGCTGCTGTGGGAGAGCATCTCGCAGGCCTTGCTGATGCGCAGGCTGTTGACGAATTCGACGAAGGTGCGACCGGTAGCCTGACGGAAGAAGCGGGAAAAATAGGTGGGCGTCATGCCCAGGTGCTCGGCCACTTCTTCTTGGGTGAAGTCACGCTGGTAGTGATCGAAGATGAAATTCAGCGCCCGGTTGGTGCGATCCACCGCCTGTTCGCTGGCCGTGGCCGGTTCGACGCTGCCGGACAGCAGCTGATAGCGCTCCGACGTGGCCAGCGCCTCCATCAACACCAGAAAATGGCCGAGGCGGGTGGCACCGCCGCTCTCGGAGATCTGCTGCAGCAACACCTCGGCGCGGGCGATCAATTGCGGATCCTGGAATTCGATGCCATAGCGGGCACGTTCCAGCAGCGGTGCCAGGCCGCTAAGTTCGGGAAACACCGCCGTGGCGTTATCCACCGTCTCGTTGGTGAAGTTGACCAGCATGTCGCGCTTGGCCACCACCTCGCCCTCGGCGACGCGGCTGATCCAGTTGTGTGGCAGATGCGGACCGGTCAGGAACAGGCTGCCCGGATAGAAGTTGCCGATATAGTCGCCAATGAAGGCGGTCCCCGAACTGGCCACGATCAGGTGCAGCTCGTATTCCTTGTGGAAATGCCAGCGCACCAGCGGGCAGGGAAAGCCATGCTCCCGGTAGATGACCGAGTGACCGCTCAGGTCCTCCATCAACTCGTAGGAAGGGTTGTTCTTGCGCAAGGCCTGACTCATGGACCGCCCCGTCATTGTTCTTGGCCCTGATCCTGGCCCTGTTCGCGCCACCGTGCAACCCCGCCTCACCCTGCCCGCAGGACTACCGCCGCACGCAGCTTGCCGCGACCAAAGCGACTCATCTTGTCGAATTCGGCGTGGGACACGGGAATGTGCTGGCAGTCCAGTTCGCGACGGTGCTGGCTGTGGTCGACATCGGGATCGTGCAGGTAGACGAAGTCCTCGTCGCAGTCGGTGACCAGCACCCAATGAGGTCCCTTGGCCTTGGTCAGCCGGAAGGAGCTGATCAACACCAGTGGAAAAGCGCCCTCGGCGACCCAGGCGGCCACGTCCAGGCGGGTACGGTAGAGCCGCTCGATGGGCGATTGCTTGACCTCGGCGCTGAAGTCCTCGTGCACCAGACGCATGACCTCCTTCTTCTCCTCGCTGCGCACGCCGTCGAGGAACAGCGGGCCGCGCGTATTGACCTGCAGGGTCACCTTGAAGCCGCGTCGCTGGGCGGCCAGGGCCAAGCCATGGGGGCCGCAACCACCATGGCCCGCAGTCATGTAGATGGTCGTGGCTTCGCGCCACAGTCGCAGCTCCTCGCGCCGCTCCAGCGGGCGGCCCGGCTGCAGCGCGCCCATGGCCATCAGCAGGCTGGCCGGGCCGCAGGTGAAGTCGGTGGTCTGACGATAGAAGGGCACCGGTCGGGCCTGGCCCTCGCGCGGCTGGCGGATGCGCTTCTCGAAGCGCAGCGCCTGGCTGTGGTCTTCGTAATAGTCCTCCACCGTGGCGAAGGGCAGATAGCCGTTGCGCTCGTAGAGGGCGATGGCGGCGGCGTTGTCCGGTCGGACCTCCAGGCGCAGGTAGGCGCAGTCGCGCTCCACCGCCTCGGCTTCGGCAGCCTCCAACAGGCGCTGGCCCAGGCGATGACCGCGCGCGTCCGGATCGACGGCGATGGAATAGAGCCGGGCGAGAGAAGTGTTCTGGTGGAACAGCACCAGGGCGTAACCGGCCACCTGGCGGTCGTTTTCCGCCAGGATCAGGACCGCGTTCGCACGGGTGAGCATGTAGTGGAAATTGCGCCGGGAAAGGCGGTCATAGCTGAAGCAGCGGGCTTCCAGATCGACCAGTGCCGCCAGATCGTCCAGCCCGGCGGGCCTGAGCATGAAACTCATCGCGAAGGATTCTCCTGGAGCAGAGCGGGCAGCCTGGCATGGTTAAGCAACGGTTAATAGCACCCGCGTTACAACAGTTGGAGTGGTCCGGCGGCATCCGGGTTTCCACCGGGACCACGCCCCGCAACCAGGAGGTCCAGTGAGCAAGCTGTATATCGTCGTGGAACGCAAGGAAGACTGGTCGTCCTACTATCCCAGCGAAGACGTCATCACCGCCCAGGAATACCTGGAACAATCCAACGAACAGGACAATGGCAAACGCGTGCAGGTGATCAACCTCTGCCGCAGCCAGAAGTACCTCGGCCACGGCTACTACTGCTCGCTGCTCGCCGAAGCCCGGGGGCACAAGGTCATCCCCTCGGTGCGTACCATCAGCGAACTGGCGCGCAAGTCGCTCTATGGCCTGGCGCTGGAGGACCTGGACAAGCTGCTGACCAAGGCGCTGGCCGGTCATCCCTACGGTAGCGCCGACGGCTTCACCCTCACGCTCTATTTCGGCAACACCGACATCGCGCCTCTGCAGGATCTGGCGCGCCAGGTATTCGAGGCCTTTCCCTGTCCGCTGCTGCTGGTGGAATTCCGCCGCGATCGCGCTGGCTGGCACATCGGCGGCCTCAAGCTGGGCAGCATCCACAAGCTGCACGAACAGCAGGAAGATCAATTCGCCAACGCCCTCGACGGTTTCAGTCGCCGCGTCTGGCTCAAGCCCGGCCGCCGCGAGAAATACCGCTTTGACCTGGCCATCCTGCATGACCCCAAGGAAGCCTTTCCGCCGTCAGATGCCAAGGCGCTGAAGAATTTCGTGCGCGTCGGCAAGCACCTGGGGCTGGACGTGGAGCTGATCGAAAAGAAGGACTACGCGCGGCTGGGCGAATTCGACGCCCTGTTCATCCGCGAGACCACTGCCATCGACCACCACACCTATCGCTTCGCCAAGAAGGCCGAAAGCGAGGGGCTGGTGGTAATGGACGATCCACGCTCGATTCTGAGATGCACCAACAAGGTCTATCTGGCCGACCTGCTGCGCGCCCACAAGCTGGACATGCCGGCGACCGAGATCCTCTACAAGGACAATCCCGGTCAACTCGAAGGACTCGGCGAGCGCCTGGGCTTTCCGCTGGTGCTCAAGATTCCCGATGGCTCCTTTTCCCGGGGCGTCATCAAGGTCGAAGACCCCGCCCAGCTGCGCAAGGCCAGCGCCGAACTCTTCGAACGCTCGGTGCTGCTGCTGGCCCAGGAGTTCTTCTACACCGAATACGACTGGCGCATCGGTGTGCTGAACCAGGAGCCGATCTTCGCCTGCCAGTACTTCATGTCCAAGGGCCACTGGCAGATCTACGACCACAGCGCCAGCGCCACCGAGGTCAGCGGAGATTTCCGCACCCTGGCGGTGCAGGACGCGCCCCATGCGGTGGTCGAGCTGGCGGTACGCACCGCCAACCTGATCGGCGATGGTCTCTATGGCGTGGATCTCAAGCAGGCGGGCGACAAGCTGGCGGTGATCGAGGTCAACGACAATCCCAACATCGATTGCGGGGTAGAGGATCTGGTGCTCAAGGACGATCTCTACGCCCTGGTGCTGGAGGAATTCATCCGGCGGCTGGAGTCGCAACGCGGCGGACAGCCCTGGTAACGCGCCAGGGTCGCGGAGGGGTAGGTTGGGTTGAGCGTAGCGAAGCCCAACAGTCCAGGCTGACTCCGCTATGTTGGGCTTCGACGGTAGAACCGCCTCAGCCCAACCTACGGAAACGGGCTCAGGCGCCGTGGCACTTCTTGAATTTCTTCTCGCTGCCGCACGGGCAGGGATCGTTGCGACCCACTTCCTTCAGCGGATTGCGCACCGGCTCCTGGGCATGACCATGGTTGCAGTGCGGGCCGTGGACGTGGTGCCCATGGCCATGGTCGTGATCGTGGTCGTGATTGCAATCGGGACCGTGGACGTGTTGGTTCATCTCATAACTCCGGGATGTAGGCGCCAGGCACGAACTGTCCCTGGCGAGAAAAATGGACACTGCGGCCGAACAGCCAACCGGTCTTCACCCGGCCACGCAGGCGGTAATTGATCGGCTGCTCAGGGTCTTCGAGCATGCGGCCCACGTCCTTCACGTAACGCCACAGATTGGTCTGCACCGGTACGGAGAAGCTGCGTCGACCGTTGGCGGGAACTGACGCATGCAGGTTGGCGACGCCCTGGGACAGCAGCAGATCGTTCAGGTAGACGGTGTAGGCCAGGCTACGTACGGGCAGGGCGCTGTCGTTGGGATTCTGGACGCGGAAGTGCAGCACGAAATCCTGGCTCCACAGCCGCGCACGGATCAGCTCCACGCCGGTCAGTTCGACCTGAGGCTCGTCATAGTTGCGCCCGATATAGGTACAACCGCCAAGACTGCTGAGCAAGACGCCGAGCAGGGTGATGAACAAGGCCTGGCGAAGCATGCGGCACTCCCGTTTTCTGCGCAGTTTAACAAGCACCGATTGCTGCACAAGTCGGGGCCGCTTCGGCACAGGCTAACAAAAAAACGCCTGTGCCAGGCGACCGTGCGGACTGGACCGCCCCGGCGCGACGTTGCATCCTGCAGCTCTTGCCGTGATCGAGGAGGTCGTCATGTCCGCCGTGCTCTATGAAATCGCCTTCCAAGGCGAACTGGTCGCTGGCGCCGATGCGCAGCAGACCCGACAGAATCTGATGCGTCTGTTTCAGGCGGATGAACAGCGCATCGCCGTGCTCTTCTCCGGTCGCCGCATGATTATCAAGAATCGCCTCGACGCCGCCACCGCCGAGCGCTATCGCGCCACCCTGGCCCAGGCCGGGGCGTTGGTCGAGGTGGCGCCCATGGCCGAGACGGGCGAGCCGGCTGCGGCACCCGTCGAGGCGCGGGAGCCAGCCGCCACCGCGCCCACTGCGGCGTCTTCCACCGAGCGCGGGTCGTTGTCGGTCGCTCCCAGGGATGCCGTGATGGCGGCCTTCGTCGATGTCCAGGCACCGGATTTCGGCCTGGCACCGGTGGGCGCCGATCTCCAGGATGAGGCCGCACCGGTGGCGTCGCCGCGAGTCGATCTCTCACACCTGAGTCTGGCGCCGGTGGGTAGCGACCTGGGGCCGGCGTTCGAGCCGCTACCCGTAGCGGTCCCGGATACCGATCACCTGACGCTGGTCAAGGAATGAGCGCGGCCGGCGTTACAGGAAGCCGGCGCAGCACTTCTTGAACTTGGCGCCGCTGCCACACAGGCAGGCGTCGTTGCGACCCGGCAGGGGGCGTACGGTCGGATCGAGGAAGTACCAGCGTCCCTCGCGCTGGACGAAGCCCGAGTGCTCTTCATGGCGATGGGCGCCGCGCCCATCCTCCCAGCGCGCCACGAAGCTGACCCGGGCATGGGCGGGATCCCCCGGCTCGGGGCGATGCTCCAGCACCTGCAACCCTTGCCAGCGACTGCCCAGACTCCAGGCAGCCAGGGCCTCCCGGTCCAACTGCTCCTGCTGGGCAGGCGCCGTGGTGGTTACCAGGTAGTCGATCAGCCCCAGCACATAGGCGCTGTAGCGTGAACGCATCAGCCGTTCGGCATCGGGCGCCGGAGTACCGGCATGAAAGGCTCCGCAACAGTCGCCGAGCGAGCGGTCCGAGCCACAGGGGCAGGGGGCCATGGGTTGCATCTCACCACCAGTACTTGCCGAAATTCTGCGGATTGGCCCAGAACTTGGCATTGAGCCAGTCCGGGACCTGCTTGTAGTCGTGCAGATCATAGCTGAACAGGGTGACCACCTGGCCCTCGCGGGCGAAGCGCTCGCTGGCCTGCAGGGCGAGGGCGTAGAAATCCGTCACCTGCCAGTCGCTGGCGACCAGGTCCACCAGCACCGCCAGGCGCGAAGTGTTGAAGTTGCGCAGGCCGCCGAGCAATTCGCGTCCCTGGCGCAGCGGCAGGTGTTCCAGGCAGTCGGCGACGATCACCAGTTCGTAGCGTTCGGCCAGCAGCGCCGGGTCATCCAGGGGCACCGCTGCCTGCACCACCTGGCAGTGCGGATGGGCCTCGGCATAGGCCTCAAGCGCTGGCAGCGGCTCGCGCGCCACACAGAGCAGGCGCTTGGGCTGGTGGTGCTCGAGCAGGCTTGCCAGAGCCTGTTGCGGGGTGCGGGAGGAGAATATGTTTGCCATTAAGGGAACCCTAATCAAATCGCGATTGACTAAGCAACCAGCGTTGTCAAGATGTGTACGCCACCATTAGTCTGACAGCGCCATAAAACGAAAGACGAGCCTAACTCGCGGCACCTGGTCTATAGGAGACCCTTCATGAGCAAGAGCATCGCAAGGACAGCTTTACCCCTCATCCTGGCAAGCACCGTGCTGGCTGGTTGTGCGGGCGGCGTACAGAAATCTGATTGGCCAGTGTGCGCAGCGGTCGGCGCCCTGGTCGGCGGCGCGGCAGGTGCTACTCAGAGCGGTAACGTCGCCGGCATGGCGGCCCTGGGTATCGGCACCACCGCTGGCGCCTATTGCTGGGTGCATGGCAAGGGCAACGAGCAGGTCGCTCGCATGGAACCCGCCCCGGCTCCGGCGCCCGCACCGGCTCCCGCACCGGCACCGCTGCCCAAGCAGGAAGTGATCACCGCCCGTGACCTGCACTTCGCCTTCGACTCCGCCGAGGTCAGCCCGCAGGATCGTGCTCAGCTCGATGGTATCGCCGGCCGTCTGCGTGGCGAAGCCGCCAGCACCCGCCTGTCGATCACCGGTCACACCGACAGCAAGGGTACCGATGCCTACAACCAGCGTCTGTCCGAGCGTCGGGCCAAGTCGGTCAGCAACTACCTGATCCAGGCCGGCGTGCCGGCGGCCAGCGTCGTGTCCGTGAAGGGCATGGGCGAGCGTCAGCCGATCGCCACCAACGAGACCGCTGAAGGCCGTGCCACCAACCGCCGCGTCGAAATCCAGATCGACCGCGAGTGATGCACCAGCGGCGGACCCTGGTCCGCCGCCTTTACTTTTTCCGGCGATAGGCGTTATGGTCCGATCCATCTCGTCCTCCTGCTGGAATCCATGAAAACCCTGTCCCTTACCGGCAAAGTTCTACTCCTGCTGTTCTGGCTCGCCGCAGCCGCCGCCCTCGCTCTGCCTCTCGCTCGTCCTTTCCCCGAATTGCTCGCGCTGGTCGCCCTGGCCCTGCTGCTGCTGCACCTGGGCGAAGTCTTCGCCAGCCGTCGTGCCTTGCGTCTGCGTCGCCACCCCTGGCTCGACCGCCTGAGCCTGTTGATCTTTGGCGCCTTTCATCGCCTGCCCCCTCAGCTGCCGAGCGCCTGATCGGCCTGCGACCACAACGTTGGGCGCATCCTGACGACAGGCGCGTTATCATAGCGCCCAAGATCCATTACTGTAGATGCATACAGCGCTCGTCCGCCGGACGTGGCGCTGCTTTGCCATCGCCCGGAACCAGGCATGCTCAGCACCGAACTCAAGACCCAGATCCAGGGCGCCTACACGCGTTTCCTCGAAGCCAAGTCGCTCAAGCCGCGCTACGGCCAGCGATTGATGATCGCGGAAACCGCCAAGGGCCTGGGCGCCATCGCCCAGGACGAGGAGGGCCATCGCGAAGGTGAGCCGGCCGTGGTGGCGGTGGAGGCGGGCACGGGTACCGGCAAGACCGTGGCCTATGCCCTGGCCGCCATCCCCGCGGCCAAGGCGGCTGGTAAGCGCCTGGTCATCGCCACGGCGACGGTCGCACTGCAGGAGCAGATCGTGCACAAGGACCTGCCGGACATCCTGCGCAACAGCGGGCTGTCCTTCAGCTTCGCCTTGGCCAAGGGGCGCGGGCGCTATCTCTGCCTGTCCAAGCTGGACATGCTGCTGCAGGAAGGCCAGGCCCAGAACGCCACCGCCCAGCTGTTCGCCGAGGACGGCTTCAAGATCGATGTGGACGAGTCGTCCAACGAACTGTTCGGCAAGATGATCGAGCGCCTGGCCGGCAATCGCTGGGACGGTGACCGCGACAGTTGGCCGGAAGCCATCGAAGACGTGCAGTGGTCGCGCATCACCACCGACCACAGCCAGTGCACCAATCGCCACTGCCCGAATTTCCAGCAGTGCGCCTTCTACCGGGCGCGTGAGGGCATGACCAAGGTCGATGTCATCGTCACCAACCATGACCTGGTGCTGGCCGACCTGGCCCTGGGTGGCGGCGCCATCCTGCCCGATCCGCGCGACACCCTCTATGTGTTCGATGAAGGCCACCACCTGCCGGACAAGGCCATCGGCCACTTCGCCCATTTCACCCGGCTGAGATCCACCGCCGAGTGGCTGGAGCAGATCGCGAAGAATCTCACCAAGCTCCTCGCCCAACACCCGTTGCCGGGCGATCTCGGTCGCCTGGTCGAGCAGGTGCCGGAGCTGGCGCGAGAGATCAAGACCCAGCAGCAGTTCATGTTCACCGCCTGCGAGGCCCTGGCCGATTTCCGCGCCGGCGAGGACATGGAAGGCCGGGAACGGCCGCGCCACCGCTTCGTCGGCGGGGTCATTCCCGAAGACCTGCGGGAAATGGGCATCGAGCTGAAGAAGGGCTTCGCCAAGCTCACCGATCTGTTCACCCGCCTGACCGAGATGCTCAAGCAGGCCATGGATGGCGAATCCAGCATTGGCCTCGCCAGCTACCAGGCCGAGGAGTGGTATCCGCTGTTCGGCAGTCTGCTGGCAAGATCCCAGGGCAACTGGGAGCTGTGGACGGCCTTCACCTGCGAAGACCCGGAAGACAGCCCGCCCATGGCACGCTGGATGACCCTGGCGGAAACGGGATCGCTGTACGACATCGAGGTCAACGCCAGCCCCATCCTCGCCGCCGAGATGCTGCGCCGCCACCTGTGGAATGTCGCCTACGGCGCCCTGGTGACCTCGGCGACCCTGACCGCCCTGGGCACCTTCGACCGCTTCCGCATGAGATCAGGCCTGCCGCGTTCGGCGGCCACCGCCGTGGTCCCCAGCCCGTTCCGCCACGCCGAGGCCGGGGTGCTGCGGGTGCCGGATCTCAAGGCCGATCCGCGCAATGCGGCCGAGCACACCGCGGCCATCGTCCGCGAATTGCCGGCCATGCTGGAGGGCGCGCGTGGCGCCCTGGTGCTGTTTTCCTCGCGGCGGCAGATGCAGGACGTCTTCGACGGCCTGGAACGGGACTGGCGCAAGCGGGTGCTGATTCAGGGCAACCTGTCCAAGCAGGAGACCCTCAACAAGCACAGGAAGCGCGTCGATGACGGCGAGGCCAGCGTGCTGTTCGGTCTTGCCAGCTTTGCGGAAGGGGTCGACCTGCCCGGTGCCTACTGCGAGCACGTGGTCATCGCCAAGATCCCCTTCGCCGTGCCGGACGATCCGGTAGAAGCCGCCCTGGCCGAGTGGATCGAGGCGCGCGGCGGCAATCCGTTCATGGAGATCGCCGTGCCCGATGCCTCGCTGCGGCTGATCCAGGCCTGCGGTCGGTTGCTGCGTACCGAGCAGGACAGCGGCACCATCTCGCTGCTGGATCGCCGCCTGGTGACCCAGCGCTACGGCAAGGCCATCCTCAATGCGCTGCCGCCGTTCCGGCGGGAGATCCAGTAAGGGGTGGCCCTGGCTAC
>NZ_ANBZ01000021.1:0-1589 GCF_000316965.1 Pseudomonas sp. 313 | reverse complement strand
ACCCTCCTCGCCCTGGGCGCGGGCCGTGCTGGCCTCGCCCGAGGCGTGGGCGGCGTTGCGGGCGATCTCCTGGGCGGCGGCGCCCAACTCGTTGATCGCCGCGGCCACGCTGGTGGTGCGCTGGGCCTGGATATCGGACTGCTGCATGGACGACTGCGAGGCCTCCAGCACCCGGCGGGTACTCTGATTCAGCTCGCCAGTGGTCTGGGCCACATCGCGGATCGAGGTATGGATCCGCGCCACGAACTTGTTGAAGGCCTCGGCCAGGGCGCCGAATTCGTCGCGAGCCTGTACTGGCAGGCGACGGGTCAGATCGCCCTCGCCTTCGGCGATGTCCGCCATGGCGCGGGTCAGGTCGTGCAGCGGGCGCAAGAGCACGCGAATCAGCAGGCCCAGCAGCAGGATGATGGCGACCACCGCCACCAGGGTGGCGACGATGGCCAGGTTGCGCGCCTGGGTCACCGGGGCATAGGCCTTGGCCTGGTCGATGGACAGGCCTAGGTACCACTTGACCGAGGGCAGGCCATTGACCGGGGTGAAGCTCACCAGGCGGTCGCTGCCATTCTGGGTGACGGCATGCAGGCCCGACTGCAGGGACGGCGTCTGCTCGGGGAAGACGTCCTTGAGGGTCTTGAGCACCTGCTCGGGATGGCTGCTGACCAGAATCTTGCCGTCGCCGTCGACCAGGAAGGCTTCGCCGAGGCCGCCGACGTTGAGCGAGGTGATGATCTCCACCAGCGCCGAGAGGTTGAGGTCGCCGGCCACCACACCGGCCAGCTGGCCGTCGCGCTGCAGCGGGGTGGCGATGGTCACGCCCAGTTGGCCGGAAGAGGCGAAGATATAGGGCGGGGTCAGCACCGTGGTGCCGGCGGCGGTGGCGGCCGCGTACCAGGGCCGCTTGCGCGGATCGTAGCCGGCCGGCAGGGTGCGCAGCGGTCGGGTGGTGTAGGTGCCGTCGACTTCGCCCAGGTAGGTGGAATCGAAGTTGCCGGTATAGATCTTCTGATCCAGCAGGCCCACCAGCCCCTCGGGCGAGCGGTCGCGTGCCAGGGTCTGGGCCTCGCCTTCGATGAGCTTGACCCGGGCATCCAGCCAATAGGCGATGTTGCCGGCGGTGACCCGACCGGTTTCCGCGAGGTTGGCACTCAGGCTCTGATCAATGGCCTGACGTTGCAAGTAGGCATTGAAGCCGGCCGAGGCAGCCAGCGCGGTGGTGATGACCAGCGCCGCGACCAGGAGGATCTTGTGGCTGAATTTCAGGTGTCGCTTCATACAGGTCTGCGTCCGTAGCCAGGGGGAGCCATGCCGTGTGCGAGGCATGGCCTATCGCCCTCGTTATCGGGTATCAATCAGACTACTTGAGCGTAGCGGCGATACCTTTTTACCTTCCCCTCTAGATCCGGAAGCCGCCCACCAGTCGCTGCAGGCGACCGGCCTCGGCTTCCAGGGCGGTGCAGGCCGCCAGGGTGGCCTGGAGGTTGTCGACGCCCTGCTGGTTCAGCAGATTGATCTCGCTGATGTCCATGTTGAGGGTCTCCACCACCGAGGTCTGTTCCTCGGTCGCGGTGGCCACCGACTGGTTCTGGCCA